>JBBQDV010000321.1:0-1544 GCA_038320005.1 Cyanophyceae cyanobacterium | reverse complement strand
TTGCGATAGTCAGCATACTTGGGGCGTTTCTCAAAGCTTGCGTTACGAACAGACTCCAGGGGCGAGGGATTTTCAAACTCATGCTAATCCTGTCACTGTAGAGAATCTTATCGACTGGGTAAGTCAGCTTAATGTTGAGGGTTTGCACGATAGTATTAGCATTACAGGGGGAGAACCCCTATTACAGGGGAACTTTTTAGAAGAATTTTTACCCCAGTTAAAAAAAGCCGTCAATCTCCCCATCTATTTAGAAACAGGAGGACATTTACCCCATCAGTTATCTCAAATTTTGCCTTATCTCGATATGGTGGGGATGGATATGAAGTTACCTAGTGTTAGTGGTGAAGAACGTTGGTACGCCCACAAGGATTTTCTACAGCGTTGCGCTAATTCGGATATCACTACTTTTGTCAAGTTAATTATCTCTCAAAATACTGATCCTGCTGATTTAGAAAAAGCTGCTAATTTAGTAGCAGAAGTTAGCCCAGAAATGATTGTTTATCTACAACCAGTGACACCTCTGGGTGAACTAACTCATTCGGGAGAAATCCTTGCACCTTCACCAGAACAGGTATTAAATTGGCAGGGAGAAATGAAGAGGAAAATAAAACAGGTGCGGGTTATTCCTCAAACCCATAAAATGATTGGTCAATTGTGATTATTTGGGTTGCTCGCAGCCTAAAGGCTGGAGCTATACTAACAAAGCCTGCCTACGCAGGCTATAAAACTCTACAAACCAGATTCATGTGGAAATTCCCTGTTCTTGTTTATCTTTCATTTGCGCTTTTGCTTTCGAGGCACTACGGCGGAGAGCTTGCAGACGGGTTTCGTAACGCTTGCGTTTGCGTTTGTTGGGGTTCATCTCAATTAGGGTCTTGAGTGCGCTTCCTAAGCTCTTGTAGGCGTTAGGGAGGGTGTAATTGAAGCGAGTTGCTAGTTGAATTGCTCGCTCATCTGCTTCAATGGCTTCTTGGAGGGTGAGGTCAGGACGATTTTTTTGCCAAAGGCGATAACTAGAAACGCCACATAAGCCCAAGGCGAGGAGAAGAAGTAAGCCATCTTGTACCCACAATTCCCCGACTGCGCCACCCAAACCAATCGCTAAAGCTGCCATTTCCCAACCCTCTTTGGGTATGGTATCACTTTGGATGCGAGCGACTTCGTGCCAGAAGATGAGGTTACGTTGGTCAATAGAGAGGTTTTCCCATTTGGCGAGATCAATTTGGATTTCCACCTCGTCTCTACCAATTTCTTCAGTCCTAACTAGGGGAGGATTAACTTCCGTTGTCCCTTCGACAAGTACCCAACTTTGTAACTCAGGAGGTAATAATGTTTTTAAACGTCGTAGTTCGCCGATTTCTGCTCTAGCAGAGGTTGTTGCGTATGATGTCATAGAGTTTGCCTATATTTTTATCAACTATCAATATAAAAGAACCAGTTATCTGGATCATAGCGCGTGGAAGTATTTGTCTGTATAGAGATTTCTCTACAAAAAACCAAAGTTTTGGAAAGATTGTGTAGCGGAGTTGGCAAAGGTTTGGCGA
>JBBQDV010000320.1:0-1557 GCA_038320005.1 Cyanophyceae cyanobacterium | reverse complement strand
GCAGAAATTCAAAACGAGACAATGGCTTTGTTTGAAACCATAAGACTTAAAGCCCAGTCTGAAATGCGAAAAGCTCAACAAGAAGCGGAACGTGCAGGTGAGTCAACTCGCGAAGCCTATTTAGACTCTGTACGCAAAGCTAGAGAAGAGATTGAACGTCTAAATCTTTTTGATCCTGAGCGGATTGAGTACACGATTAAACTCATGCAGATGGATGCAGAGAACAATTGGGAAAATATGGTTAAGCAAGCTAATGAATTAGGGGAACGTCTCAATGATGCAGCCATTGCTGCTTGGACAGCTTTAACGGCTCCTAAGACTTATACTGAAGCAAAAGAACGCAGTATTGATGACTCTAAAAAGTTAGATTAATTAATGACCCGCATCACCGCTGAATAAATTCAGTAATTGTCTCATATCCCCTGATTAAAATCAGGGGTTTTACGCATTAAAGAAGATAGCTGCTCAAGATGAATTAAGTTAAATTCGGTCCAACAATACTAGGATCAATAATACCAGAAGGAAAAACACTTTCAGTTACACTTTCTGCTTGACCCAAAAAACGCTGATTAACAATTTCACGAAAAGTTTTCCAATCGCTTTCCCAGTTAGCAATCTTTTCTTGAATCTGACTAACTCGTTCTAACTCATCTGTCACTGTAACTTGATAATTAAAACTTCCTGCAAATAGCAATGCAGCAACAGGTGGTTTTTCAGGGCGTTGCACTTTTGCTTCATTAATACTTAAAGTCATCGGACACTGTTCAAGGCGATAAACAAAGTTCAGGTTGGCTTGCATTGGCGCATTACCCACTTCTCGCCAAGGTCCGGGGGCGATTAAGTTTTCTACAATATATTTTCTGGCTGTATCTAGTTCTTCACCAAAACCGATTAAGTTTTTGGGGCTGATACTAACGCCTTGATAGACAGCATTGGGCAGTTTTTCAACATAATTACTAGCGATGGTATGAACCTGTATGCTCTGATTTTGATTGCCAAAAGCTTGGGAGAAGGTTATTGAACCAGCTTGGGCAACTAAATTAACACCACTTTTGAAGCTTAGTTGCGCTGCACGATTGTTCTGGACTGGTTCTTTGCTGAGTTCCCAGTCGCTGGGGATAATACCGCTATATTTAAGGAAATCTAGATTGAGAATTGTCGGATTTAAGCCTTGCGCAGCAATTGTAATTGCTAATTCTTGTATGTCTAAGGTTTTTTGAAAGGAGTTGGATGCCATATATTTATCTGAATTAACAACTATTCCTGTATTTGAATTATTTTAACGGAATATTGCGTGGGGTCAGAGTTAAGGCGTGATTTGTGATCTTAACGTTTAGCTTGAACTTGGGCGGATTCGCTATTACGGCGGTAGGTAATTACTCGATCTTGCGCGATCGCGTAACGTGAATCTTCAGGGCTAACTTGACTCATCAAATCAGATGCTTGCTCCCATTGCGCTGCTAGAGCTAACCATTCCGCAGAGGTTTCCGCTTCTGTCCCCTTAACCGCAGCTTCCTGGGCTAATTCCACAGCTGCAACAAAAGGACTAGGGTTAGG
>JBBQDV010000319.1:0-1609 GCA_038320005.1 Cyanophyceae cyanobacterium | reverse complement strand
TCGTGGACATATTGGGAAACTAACCTGTCAAGGGGATGGCGCATGACATAAATAAGTTTCACATCAGGTAAGTATTGAGATAGCCGTTCAATGGTGTGGGGATAGGTAGGAAGTTTAGTATAATGAGTGCTAGATTCGCCGCAGAGATCACCCTTTTGAGCAGATGCAAAATGATTTAAATACCATTCCTCACCTTTAGCATACTGGTGATCATCACTAAAGAAGTTTGGCTCTTTAAGATCACTCATAAAAATGCCAGGCTGAATTGCTAGTTGTTCATGGAGGCTACTGGTCGCACATTTCATTGCACCAATAATGATGAAATTAGGCTTTTTTTTCATGGTTTAACCTGTTAGAGTTCAAAGGATTTTGCCAATTTGTCCAAATATCACGGGCTTGAGCTTGGCAAGTGTGGGGTTTTTTCTGTCCTGTCAACTCTCTGAGGAAAGAGATCGTGCGACCAAGTAGCCAGAAGGAATTAGCAACGAAGAGTCCTGTTTTGCCATAGAATTTAGTGAAATAACGCGATCGCGATTGATAAGAATAACTAGGTGGACGTTTTCTCGCTGCGACATCCTTTTTCAAAGAACTACTTCCACCCCGAAGATGAACCACTCTCGCTTGAGGCACATTCCGTACTTTCCAACCTGCTATATTTGCACTGCGACAGTAATCAACATCGTCGTAATACATAAAATAACCTTCATCCATCAGCCCCACTTCCTCGATTACCTCGCGCCGAATTAAGACACAGGCAAAACTTGTCCAATCTGGCTCAAGAGGCTGATCACAAACGGGAATAGGCACATCGTAACCTTGCAATATTTTGGTTATAATGCCAGTCCCGGCGGAGTTAATCAACTCACTTATTGGAGAGTGATAGCGAAAACAACTAATTTGCGGAGTCCCATCCAGCCATTCCAGACGGGGGCTAATTAGTCCCGCTTCAGGATAAGTTTTTAAAGCTGCGATGAGAAACGCGATCGCGCCAGGTCGGACAATTGTGTCACTATTGAGAAGTAGATATGCCTCAGCATCAACTGCTTGGATACCCACATTATTACCCGCAGAAAACCCACCATTAACAGGAGAAGCAATAACCTTCACCCACTCATCCCATTGATATTCTGCAATCGCGGTATTAATCCGTTCTAAAGAATTATCCCCTGAAGCATTATCTACGACAACAACTAAATCCCGCCCCTTCTCCACTTCACCAACAAGAGAGAAGAGACAGTCAATCACCAGTTGGGGTGTACGATAGTTAATAATAACGACACCGAGACGTAAATTGTTTGCCAGATGTTGTTCTATTTCCATAATTTCATACCAACTTAAATAAATTCCCTAACCTTAACACCGTTGTGCCTGAACGTTCAGCACCGACTAAGAAAATCGGCTTGGAAATAAGTGATGCTTCTAACATGGCTAAAAATTAAGCTTTTATAATTCTCTTTATTTGATTGCGGTAATCTTCTTGGGGGAAATAGCCCTGGTTTTGCCTTGTACTGATCTCGGTTGGGTTTCTTTAATAACTAATCCTGCCAATCCCCCAGCAGCAAGGGTATAAACTGGATTTGGTTGGTTGTTCAAGGTACTATCAAGCATA
>JBBQDV010000318.1:0-1658 GCA_038320005.1 Cyanophyceae cyanobacterium | reverse complement strand
CCGTCCTTTTACCACCTACCACAATACTTTGGAGATGGATTTATATCTGCGCATTGCCACAGAATTACATCTAAAACGCTTAATTGTCGGGGGATTTGAGAAAGTCTATGAGATGGGGCGTATCTTCCGCAACGAGGGAATTTCTACCCGTCATAATCCTGAATTTACCTCCATTGAGGTTTATCAAGCTTATGCAGACTATCACGATATGATGACCATGACTGAGAATCTAGTTACCACCGCAGCGAAGGAAGTATTAGATGATTTGCAAGTAACTTATCAAGGGGAAACGATTGATCTTAATACTCCCTGGCGACGGGCAACAATGCACGAGTTGGTACAGGAACAAACAGGATTAAATTTTAATGACTTTACAACTTTAGATGAAGGGATAGCTGCGGTTGAAAAAGCTGGCATTGGCGTACCAGAAGACTGTGCCTCTATCGGTAAGCTTTTAAATGAAGTTTTTGAACAAAAGGTAGAAGAAACACTAATTCAGCCAACTTTCGTCATTGATTTCCCCATTGAAATCTCTCCTTTAGCAAAACCCCATCGTGCCAAATCTGGATTAGTTGAGCGTTTTGAACTCTATGTTGTTGGGCGTGAGTTGGCAAATAGTTTTTCTGAGTTAACTGACCCTGTAGATCAACGGCAGCGGTTGGAATTACAAGCGATAATGAAGACAGCAGGAGACTTAGAAGCCCACGGAGTCGATGAAGATTTCCTAACTGCTTTGGAGTATGGGATGCCTCCGACCGCTGGTTTGGGAATTGGGATTGATCGTCTGGTGATGTTATTGACAGATTCAGCGAGTATTCGCGATGTAATTGCCTTTCCTTTGCTGAAGAATGTGATTGAAGTGCCAGAGTAGGTTTAAATAAGTTTTTCAGAACGGCAAAGATAATGGAAGAACTACTAACATTACGGCAATATATTCAAGAACAACACTATGACAAGGCTCTGGAATTGATAGGAGAGATGGAGGAGATGTCTAAGGAGGACAAACTTAATAAGATTTATAGCTATGCGGTAATTCTCCTTCTTCATCTCATTAAACAAGCAGCCGAAAAAAGAACCACTCGCTCTTGGGAATTTTCAATTTACAGTGCAAATAAAGAAATAAGACGAGTAAATAAGCGTCGAAAGGCTGGGGGATATTATGCGAGTGAGGCAGAAATACAAGAAATTTTAGCAGATGCCTTTGATACAGCAATCAAAAAAGCAGCTTTAGAAGCTTTTGAAGGGCAATGTTCAGAAGCTGAGATTGCAACAAAAGTTGAGCCAAACGCTTTGTTGGCAACTGCCCTAGAGTATATTAAAGCAGAACAACAGAACTAAAGACAAGAGGATATTATGGGAATGATTAAAGATATTGGCTTAGAAAAAAAAGAGTTTTACGAGATCTTGACTAAAATTTGAAAAGCTGGTTAAAAACTCATCTAGAAGGGTAGAAATGATTGGGCAGATGAAGTTATTGGACAATGAAAAATGGATAAAACTCTCTATGAAAAAGACTTTTATAGTTACTAAAGTGATAGTCAAATATGGGCAGACCCGCTCATATTTTTCACTTTAATCATTTGAAACGGAATATTAATCCGTCTAGGATGTGCTACCACACAACCACTATTCCGCTCTACAATTGATTTGAGACAATC
>JBBQDV010000317.1:0-1748 GCA_038320005.1 Cyanophyceae cyanobacterium | reverse complement strand
GTTCAGCAGCAGGGGCTTTCCATTTTGTCCGTTGGACTAGTTTCGCTGATGAAGTGAAGGTTTAGACATTAGTTATGTCTGTAGATTTAATTATTTTGATTGCAGCAATTTTTGTTGCTTGGTTAGTGTTTACTTGGTTAGTTAAAGTGGTGAAAGCCAGTATTAGCACGGCGATTACTATTGCTGTTATTGTGCTGATTTTACAACTAGTTTTTGGCATCGGACCACAAGAACTTTGGCAACAAATCCTAGATTTACCGCAAATGTTGTTTGATAGGGAAACCCCAGAGAACTCTAATGATTTGGTTAAGGGAGAATTTCTTCTCTTTACTGATTTTTTGTTCTTTTCGACCAACATATTTAGATTTTTATAGATATGGAAATAGTAAGCTTCCTGTTGGCTCTCTTCGATAATTTCTCGATTAACAGCCAACAACTGTTTCCCCATTCTTTTCTTTTTCAGCTAACTCTAAATTCAGTTCTAGCAGCTTTTCTAAGATGTCGTCATTGGGTTTAAAGTTGTAAGCTTTTAGCACTAATTCATCTAGCTTTTGGTGTAGTTTATATAGTTGGCTACTTGGTTCGTTGAAGAAGGCGTTATAAAGTTTAGTAATTCCCCATTGTTTTTTATCCATTTGTGTGCTGCGATATTCATGGAGTTCGATAGCTGTAGCGCGGATTTTTTCAACTATTTCACTCTTTGGGGTTTGGGGGAAAGGAAAGGTTTCAAAACAAGTTCTAGGAGTATAGCGTGTACTAGGTCCTAATGTTGAACTTTGTGATTCTATCCAAGTACGATGAATATTTGATGTAAGAATACCGAGTATATAGAAATCTTCTGAAACAATGATTTTAGTAGAGTCATTAACAAGCAAATTATTATTAATAGGCAGAAAAATAAAGTATTTAGAATGTCTAGGAATAGCAAATAATGTGTTTGATTTACTAATAGCTTCTCTCATCTTTGGTGCATTTTCACCATATTTCCACCAATTTAAACGCCTAGAATCTCTACGATTTTTATCCCTTATTGGCTTAACATTTAGCTTTACATGGTTGAATGGTAGATAATAAGAGACTGCTTCTTCAATAGTCATATTATTAAAATCTATAATCCATCTACTTGGCTCTCCGCATGGAGCTTTCGCTAAATCAGAAGCATCACATAGAAGTCTTAATACTTTTCGGTTATTTGGATCAATCTTAATCCATTCTTTAACTAAATTGTCTGATACAAAGAAACCTTTTCCTGCTGGTTTAACACCGTCTAAACAGATGTTAGTATTTACTTTCAGACGAATGGCTTGAGTGATATCAATAGTTGACTTTAATGAAGAATTAATTTCAGTGACTTTCTTATTATTTAGATAATATTCTTTTGGATCTTCATAGCTCCAGTTCACTATGCTAACTTTAACTTGAGCTTCTCCTGACCAATCTTGAGTAGGAATCGCCTCATGAATATATCCATTATTCTGAACAATATAATTTAGTGATGCTGTCCTACTTCTTCCTTGACTTATACGCTCTGTTCCGACCAAACCCACACGACCTGTTTCTTGAGTCAAGTCATGGGCTAGACGAAACCAATAACAACAAAAATCTACTTGATCAACAACATCTGTAAACTTGTTGAAGATTTTATTAGTATAATCATCTCCTAACTCATTCCGTATTCTATTCCCACCTAAAAAGGGAGGATTCCCAATAATCGCGTCAGCTTTCACCCAATCCGTAAACAAAGCATC
>JBBQDV010000316.1:0-2105 GCA_038320005.1 Cyanophyceae cyanobacterium | reverse complement strand
ACAAATTCACACAACCCGCACCCCCCCCACTGGCAATCATTTGACCATCCTCGCTTAAAGTAATCGCGCGAATATCTCCAGAAGTATCCTCTAAACTTTGTAAAAGCTCTTTTTTTTCTAACCACCAAACCTTGAGACTTTGATCATAGCTGCCACTGAGAAGATTTTTTTGATCTGGTGTAGTTAATAGAGAGCGAATTGAACCAGTATGTCCGCTTAAAGTAGTCTGTTCCCCCAGAAGTTTATCCCCTTGAGGGTTGAGTTGCCAAAGCTGAATAGTTTGGTCATATCCCCCCGCAGCAATGCCCTGATTACCGATGAAGGTGACAGCCCATAAGCCTCTAGCCTCCTCAGGAGAAACCGCCAGTAACTGTCCTGTTGCAGGCTGCCATACTTTAAGGGTTTTATCCCAACTAACACTTGCTAACCACTGATGATTACTGCTGAAGGCAAGGGAAGTCACCCAACTTTGATGTCCATTTAACCGCTGTTGGTATTGCCAACGTTGAGGATTAGCAGTCAAAGATTTTTGTTGAGGTGAATGGGGTAAAGGCAAATCAAGCAGATTTTTTTGCGTCCTTAAAGATTGAATAACCACAGGAGACTGAGAATTAGCTTGAATAGAATTAGCAGCAGAACTTTCCTCTTTACTGACTCCTGTTACTTGAGGAAGAATATTAGCGATCACTTGCTCAAGGTATTCTACCCTAGCGGAGAGGGAAGACTGGTTCATATACTGGACTACCCCACTAAGAGAATCTTCTAAACTAGCAAGATCATCCTGTAAAAACGCGATCGCGTCTTGGTAACTTGTGCCACTATTCACCCCCACATCAACTTTATCTGGGCGAATTGCTGCTTTATTTTCTAGACTCGCCATCTCCTGAGATTGAGATTTTAATTGCTTTACCAAACTTTGTAGACTTTTGCGATTCCGTTGTTCTAAACGCAGACGATTGATCAAATTAACAAATAATGTCAGCACTAAAATCAGTAAAACAAAACTTCCTGTTCCTGAAGCGATAACAACAACTGCACCAATTGCACTCGCTGCAATCAGAATATATTCTACGGTTTCAAGCCAGTGAACTCTATCAAACTTCATGCTTCATTTTTGTCGGTCTTCATATTATTGTATGAGGAGAAAGAAAACCAAACCACTTTCTTTCGTGTAATCCGTACTTGTACAGGGATATTTTCCTATTGCTAGGTCTGAATGGAACGATAAAATAGAGTTGGGCGTGGCTACTCAAATTAAACCAAATTCGTCAGGTTAACTAAAGTCGCTTTTGCCAGAATTTTCACGTCTAAGTGATCCGGATAGCAGATCTTTGTTAGGTTTTAAGTTATCAATAAATTGTTAGCCTTTTTAAAGTTTTTAACGATATATCCCCATATAAGGAAAAAATGCCATGACTAATCAACCTAATATTCCCAAAGAACAAGCTCTTGTTCCCGAAGACCAAACACCTCAGAATGTTGCCCCTGATATTACCCAGGAAACAAGAGATCTGGTAACGAAAGAAATGCCAGAAGCAACCGCAGAAATTCAAAACGAGACAATGGCTTTGTTTGAAACCATAAGACTTAAAGCCCAGTCTGAAATGCGAAAAGCTCAACAAGAAGCGGAACGTGCAGGTGAGTCAACTCGCGAAGCCTATTTAGACTCTGTACGCAATGCTAGAGAAGAGATTGAACGTCTAAATCTTTTTGATCCTGAACGGATTGAGTACACAATTAAACTAATGCAGATGGATGCAGAGAACAATTGGGAAAATATGGTTAAGCAAGCTAGTGAATTAGGGGAACGTCTCAATGATGCAGCCCTTGCTGCTTGGACAGCTTTAACGACTCCTAAGACTTATACTGAAGCAGAAGAGCGCAGTATTGATGACTCTAAAAAGTTAGATTAATTAATGACCCGCATCACGGCTGAATAAATTTAGTGATTCACTCATATCCCCTGATTTTAATCAGGGGTTTTACGCATTAAAGAAGATAGCTGCTCAAGATGAATTAAGTTAAATTCGGTCCAACAATACTAGGATCAATAATACCAGAGGGAAAAACACTTTCAGTTACACTTTCTGCTTGACCCAAAAAAC
>JBBQDV010000315.1:0-2140 GCA_038320005.1 Cyanophyceae cyanobacterium | reverse complement strand
TTTGCTGATGATGTTGACGATTATCCCGCGATCGCGAAAGATTTATTTATAACTCTTCTTGATAACAATGCAACAGGACTTTTTACCTATAACCCTCATGGTCAAATTCGTTTAGGGTTAAATGCTGATCCCGAATATCTCGCCACCTTAGCTAACCGTTGTCAGATTGAGATCTTAACTCCCCAACCTAATAGTAGTGTCGGAACACAATGGAGTGAAACTCTAATTCAAGCCTTAGAAGATCCCTTTTCGATTCCCACCCTACCCCCCTGTTTTCAAACTATCCATGAAATTAATCGCGCTGGCTTATTACGCAAGACGGCTAATTTTATTATCAAGTCCCTCAAGGAAGGAACAGTAGAACCGCGAGATATTGCGATAATTGCCCCAGGTTTAGATGAAATTGCCCGTTATAGCCTCATGGAAATCCTCACTAAGGCGGATATTTCCGTAAATCCCCTCAACGAACAACGCCCTCTAATTGGTTCTGCTTTAGTTCGCGGACTGCTAACCCTTCTCGCCCTTGTCTATCCAGGCTTAGGGAAATTATTATCTCAAGATGCAGTAGCAGAAATGTTAGAAGTTCTCGCAGGACAAGATGAGATTGATCCAGTTCGCGCTGGATTTTTAGCGGATTATTGCTATGTCCCCGACTACAATCACCCCCATTTACTTCCAGTCACCGCCTTCCCCCGTTGGGATCGCTTAGGACATCGGACAGTTAAAGCTTATGAGCAAATTTTAGCTTGGGTAGAAGTGCAGCAAAAGAATTGTTTGCATAGCCTCAACTTAGAGCAACCCTTAGTAATTACAACCTCGATTCATAATAGCGCGATCGCTTACGCTAAACCAGAGGTTATCGCGTTACTAGACAAAGCCATTAACGACTTTTTTGATAACGGTAGTTCCCTCCCCTACCCTCAACTTTCCGCCCTACGAGAATTAAGCGAAACCGCTCAACACTATTGGGAAGTCAACAAACGCCAACAACGAAACGAACCTCAACCAGAAACCTTAACAGAAACATTGAGTAACTTTATTGAACTTCTCCGCAAAGGAACAATTACCGCCAACGCCTATCCCCTGCAAATGCTTAACCCCAATTCTCTTAACGCTGTCACCCTCGCCACCATTTACCAATACCGTTCCCTGCGTTCCGTCCATCCCTGGCAATTTTGGCTAGATACCAGTTCCCACCTCTGGAGTTCTGGGGGGGCTGCGATGCTGTTTGCTGCGCCTCTGTTCCTCAAATCTTGGTCAGGACAACCTATGACCCCAGAAGATGAAGAGAAGATAGAAAAGGAGCGTTTAAACCGCATTTTACACGACTTATCAGGACGGGCGACAGAGAGGATTTATTTTTGCTATAGTGATTTAGCGGTTAATGGGACAGAACAAACTGGTGAATTATTAACCCTTGCCCATAGTACCGTTAGCTGAATTTAGTTTTCGGTAGCTTCGGTTTCAAATTGTACTTGTCTGTATAGTTGCGCGTTAGCATCGCTTACCGTAGGTATCGCGATTTCCACATCCACCGATTCTAAACGTAATTTATCATCAAAATTATATTCAGATAATACCCATTGTCCCTTTTTGTTACGCTGAAATACTTCGACAACTGGTTGCGTAACCTGTACTAAAACATATTCTTGCAAACTATCAAACTGACGATATTTAGCAAACTTCTTACCCCTATCTGCTGCTTCTGTTGAGGGTGATAGGACTTCGATAATTAAGCAAGGAAATTGGATGAATTGGAGATCGCGATCGCGTTTATCACAAGTTACCACCACATCAGGATAAAAATAATTGTCTCCTTCTTCTACCCGTACCTTCACATCTACCATATACACCTCACAAGGGCGAGTTTCTAAAGCATCGTCTAAGAGTTTTGAGAAATTGAGAGAAACCCGATTATGATTGCGTGTTCCCCCACTCATCGCCACAACTTCACCTTCCCAATACTCATAGCGTTGTTCTTGGGTAGATTCCCAAAGCAGATAGTTATCAAAAATATAATCAAATATTTTCAACTTAGTAAGGTGAATCTTACGGGGCTAACTACAAGCCTCAATATTGAGTTTTCACTAATTAAATCAGTAAATTTCCCAACTACTTTTGTGAGAATTTGCAAAGAGCC
>JBBQDV010000314.1:0-2173 GCA_038320005.1 Cyanophyceae cyanobacterium | reverse complement strand
TTAAAGAATTGATTGAGATTACTTACTTCCGTAATAAAAAGCGACTTCCTTTTCTTTGAGAGGCGCAAACTCAGCATCAGCTAACATTTGATTGAGTTTTTCGAGGGGAAGATGTTTTGCACCAATGCGAACAATGCGCGATGGCTTTGCCGACCCTGTAGGGGTATCGCATGGTATTACTTACACCACTACGCTGACGATTGGCTTCTAAACCCATAACTTCGTGATAGAGGTTAAGCTTGGCTGTGGGAATAGGAGAACCATCTAAGTCTAGACCTGACGCGATAGCCGTAGGCTTAACTTCGTTATCGCGTTATCAACTGCATCCGCACCAGTTGTTTGTTTCTCTTGAGACATAATGAAAAATCAAAAATTTAGAGTAATATCAAGATTCTATCGAAAAACGGTATCTCAAAAGAAGTTAAGCCTACAGATATCACGACCCAAAAGTTATCCTCAAATAGCAAGAAGAAATATGGAAATAATTTACTCTCCCAAGGTAGCCAAAGCTTTAGGAGGGGTATCTCTAGCCGTTCTGCTCAACTACCTTATCCGCATTTCTAAGGAAACAAATAATTCCCCAAAGCTCAGAATGACGAGGGATGAACTTGAATCGGCAACGGGTTTGAGTCCGATAGAACGAGAAACAGCGATTCATAAATTAACATTCCAGGGATTAATCGCCTATCAACTAAGGGATAACAATATCCTTGAATTTACCCTTTCATCTTCAAACCTGGAAAAGTTTTTAGAAAATATCGACAACTCAGAGCAAAATCCCGATACTGTCACTATTCCTAAGCCAAAAGCAGATCCTCACTTTAATACTGCCCATCGCCCTATATCTGTTGCCGTTACTCCTAATTACCGCTTTGATAGTCCTTGGGAATCTCAACAACAGTTTGAAGCCTTTCAACGAAAACTATTAGAACACTTCAAACAGAAAGGTTTACCGAATCCAGCAGCTTGGACATTTAAAGTGATAGATAGCATCAGCAAAGGTATTGTTTCTCCTCTCTGGGATGATTTTGTTAACGGTGTCCCTTTAGAAACCAGTCAGCAAGTACAAAGACCTTGGGAAATTGCGGTAGGACAGCCCTATCCTGCTTTTGAAGAGGAACGAACTCAGTATTATGTCCATCGAGGTGAACCCATAGATTCTGCCCTCGCTAAAGCCCGTCGTGACTTACGGAATCCTCAGTTTGCTAAAGACCTTTGGGAGGGTTTCTTGCGGAAGTGCGATCGCGTTGCTGATGATGCCCTCAAAGCCCAGAAAATGGGTGTAAAAACCCCTTATTTACCCTCTGCATTTCAAGGGAAAAACGCTATTACAAAAGAAGATGTGATGAATAAGCTGAGTCAACTAGCTTCCCCTTCCCTTCCTCCTCAAGCGAAAGAAACTAGCGAACCTCCTTCTAGACCTTCTTTATCTACCCTACAAGAATCCTATGCTAAACCAATGGGGAAAAATATTATTAAAAAACTGATTAGCCAACACCCTGAATGGAACTATGCTATTGAAGATGGACAAGTGGTTGACCGCGTAGATCCATGAATAAAGAACGATACCCCGATAACTGGAATGAAATCGCTTCAATAGTCAAAACACAAGCTGGCTGGCGATGTCGCAAGTGCCAACAACAATGTCTTAGACCTGGGGACGATACGAGTCATCTTACCCGTTCAGAAAAAAGTGCCAAAACTTTGACTGTGCATCACGATAACCGCATCCCTGAAGATAACCGACTTGAAAATTTGATTCCCCTTTGCAGAGGCTGTCACCTCAGTTATCACAATCGTAGGCAGTCTAATGTTTCCCCTGGTCAGTTGTCGTTGTTTGATTAGAGCTTTTTAAGAAACTGATTTACCATACTCCCCTTTTTTCTAGGGGAAAAGTGCGTGTTGGTGGTTGAGGGCGCGATAGTAAAATTCACGAATCGTTGCCATACCCCACATCCAGCAACTTTTTAGGAGGAGAAGTCATTGAGAAGCCAAAGATCTATTTAAAATGCCTATGGGGGTATTATAAATGTTTAAGAGAAATATAGCTTAATATATACAAATATACAACTTTTGGATTACGGGATATGAAGCTTTCGGAGTATGCAAAGCAAATTGGGATTTCTTATCAGACTGCTTGGAGACATTTTAAATCTGGTAAAATACCCTATCC
>JBBQDV010000313.1:0-2216 GCA_038320005.1 Cyanophyceae cyanobacterium | reverse complement strand
CTTACAGGTTTTGGGAGGAGTATCTAAATACCACCCCATCCAATCAACGGCTTCGCCCTTTCCCCCAAAGGGAAAACGCTGAAACTTATGCAGTAAATCCATGCGCCAGGGACGTACTGCATTAGTCGCATCATAAATAACTGGCTGTCCTTTTGCTAGGGCTGCTTCTACTTGTCGCAATACTTCCGCTTCAATGGTATTCCAGTCCCCTTGATGAATTTCATCCTCAAAAAGCTGACTGCGAATCGTGTCAGTAGAGATAAGGCTATAGTTTCCCAGAGTAGCGAGTTGACTAGCGAAGGTGGATTTTCCTGCACCAGGAACACCAATAAGAAAGTGACAGAGAGAGGAAGAAGTCATTGTTGTTTCAAGAAAATATTATTGTGAAGCATCATCCATGAGTTGCGCGATCGCGCTTTCTTTCACATCAGAATAGATATAATATTCGTCTGTCCCAACAAACTGCTGCCGATCCTCAGCGCGCAGCGCCACTAGAGGACTGCGTAGCATCGTAGCTAGAACTTCAAGAATTTCTTCATAGGTACAGGCTTCTGGGGGGCGTTGTTGATCAAATTCATTAATCCGTCTTTTAGAAATTCCTTCTGCACCATGTACTAAACTATTTCTTTGGCCAATCCAATAGTCAAGACTTTTGAGCAGTCCTAAAATCCCTTTAACTCGACTTCCTCCACTAAGGCTAAACTCATCTTCTAACCAAGCTGAAAAGTCTTGAGTTAATCCTCTATTACTACGGCGATGTTTGATTATAATATCAACATAGTTGCGTTTACTGAAACGGCTAAACTTAATACTATAAGTTAAGTCTAAGTAACCTTTTTCTTCTAAATTCATAAACTCACGATAAAGGTCTTGTCCAATATCTTGCTTAAATAAGCGAGTGTTAATTCTCCAATTATCTAAATACTGATTTCCTCCTTGTTTTTTGATGAGTCGATGGATAACGCCTTCATAAAAAGAACCTATCCTTGCAAGTAAATTAGCAGTTTGAACCAAGTTGGAATAAATGCAGGATTGGGTATAAAGGTTGAGCAAACTATCGTATCGATCAGGATCGACAAACTTATCTAGCCTTAAGCCAAGATCTTCGACTAAAGTAGGATTTTTTTCAACGATATCACGGGCAGCTTGTACATCTAGATTAAACAAAGACCGAGCAGCCTCAAGAGCTTGAATAACTAAATGTACTCTTTTGCGACTCTTTCTAATTTCTGCTCTTTTCAAAACATTTTGGTCAATGAGAAAATGTAGAACCTGTTGCCAATCTCTTAAAATATTACTAGTACCATCAAAGTCCCAACGTTCTAATAATTGTTGAACACTTTGATATTTATGATTTCGCATATACTTCCAATAAGAAGTTAACTCCGACTCAGAAGGCTTACCGTGGAGGACATTCTTAATTGATAGTCTGGGGTCAATAAAAAGTAAATTAGGAATTGCTGACGAAATTGCCTGCATTTTTAATGCAGTTTGCATTTGACCTGTTCCCCCCTTGATGCTGACGAGGATCACGTCTTGCTCTGGAATTGCCTCACGAAAGAAGTGATAATAAAAATCAAGCAGTTGGTCTTGATCCACTGCGGGTATCGTTGAGGGAATGAACTTCGGTTGTAAGGTAAAGTTCATCTCTATTTGAAACCATTTTTGAAGAATCTTGAATAGATAAACAGAATCAGAAGGATGTTTGCTGGGTTGGTCTGTAATAAAGATATAGGCAAATTGGGCATTAAATTGTGTCTTGGCAGTTTCAATCACGCCCCAAATTCTACCAGGACTCAAGCGTTGATGCCATTTAGTTTCATTCGCTTCGTAGGCGTTTAATAGTTTCTCTGTTAGTTCGCGAAATGAGAAAAAAGCACGGTTGCGGTTTTGAGTAACTTCTACATCTAATTCAGCACAGAGACTTTCAATAATATATTGTTGCCGTAGGTCTTGTTCCCAGAAAAGCTGTTCATCTTCATTTAGGTTAGATACATCAAGATTGGGTTCATTGCGGTCAAAACCAACGGGAATATAGTAGTCATCAATTTTGACGGCTAAATCTGATGTACCAATATTTGCAACAAGAACAGCCATATTCATTTTCCCTAATTTGCAGCGTGGACATTATCGGGGGTAACTGGGAATTGTCTCCATTTCTCAGTTCCTGTATTCACTATATTCTGATTTTGTCTCCTATCCAACCCTTAATGGTG
>JBBQDV010000312.1:0-2229 GCA_038320005.1 Cyanophyceae cyanobacterium | reverse complement strand
GATTTAGAGAAAATTTCTCGAAAAGCGATGGAAAAAGGCTTAATTTCCTCCGCACAAGCCAAGCAAATGAGCGAAGACCGTTTGTCTGAACTAATTTTTGAACCAGGGTTTTCTACTGCTCAAAAAGTTACCGAAATTTCTGGTCGGGGAGTAGGTTTAGATTCAGTACGGGCTAGTTTACGCTCTCTTAAGGGTAAGGTTCAGGTTACTTCGATACCAGGTAAAGGCTCAGTTTTCACTCTCCGCTTACCTTTAACTCTAACTATTGCTAAGTTGTTAGTTTGCTTGGAAGGAACAAGCGCGATCGCGCTCCCCTCAGATAGTATTGAAGAAATTATTGTCCCGAAACAAACCCAAATTAAAGTATCAGGCGAACAACGTTTCCTCGATTGGCAAGGTCAACTCGTTCCCGTCTACCGTGCGAAAAGACTCCTAGAATATGGCTGTCCTTTACCCGAAACTATCCCAGGAAAAGCCCTGGTCACAATTCCCACCCCCTCTCATTGGGCATTACCTTTACTTATCCTCCGCCGTGACTATCAGTGTTTTGCCTTAGAAGTAGAACGAGTTGTCACCGAACAAGAGTTAGTCATTAAACCCTTTGGTAAAGTCATCTCTCCCCCCGCCTATACCTACGGCTGCACTATTTTAGGAGATGGTAGCATTATTCCAGTTATTGACGGTCTCACCTTAATTGAACAAGCCTTTGGACAAAGTGCTAACTCTACCGTTAAACCTCCCAAAGCAGCCCCGAAGAATAAAACTGTTCCCACCATCTTAGCTATTGACGATTCCACCGCTCTGCGACGCACCCTCGCTTTGAGTCTGCAAAAGTCAGGATACAAGGTATTACAAGCCAAAGATGGACAAGAAGCCTTAGAAAAATTAGCTCAAAGCCCTGTTCATCTCATTGTGTGTGACTTGGAAATGCCTAATATGAATGGGTTTGAATTTCTTAATCATCATCGCCAAGATCTCAAATTAAGTAAAATTCCTGTGGTGATGCTTACCTCTCGCGGTAATGACAAACATCGTAAATTAGCAACCCATTTAGGCGCGACAGCTTATTTTAGTAAACCTTACATCGAGCAAGAATTTTTACCAGCCCTCAAGAATATTTTGCATCAACGCTATGCCAAAAAGAAAGCGGTGTCAATTTAATAACCTTTATTAAAGACCTTCGATTATCCTATGCCTAAGTTTGTTCAAAACTCAGTAATCAGTGCTAAACCCAACCAAAAAACTTTAAAGATAGTAATTTTTGCCGTGGGTCGCCTTCATTTAGCTTTACCTATTTATACCGTGCGCCGAATCATTAACCAGGTGCAAGTTTCTCGCAGTGGGTTAAACCATTTCGGAGTTGCCCATCTCGGAGAAACAGAAATCACTGTAATCGATTTACACCAACGCCTTTTTCATGAAGAAAATTCCCAATCTAAAATTGCTAATAATTATTTGATTGTTGCCCAAAATAATGACAATGAAATCTTAGGAATTGAAGTTCCAACTACTCCAACAATCGAAGAAATTCCCGCGAACAAAATTAGAATTCTACCCCCATCTTATCGTCGTTTAGATACTTTAGAAATTGCTAGTCATGTCACGATCATCTCTCAGCTTGACGAGACAAAACTGACAGTATTTTTACTCGATATTGAACGCCTTCTAGTAAGATAATTGTTTTTCAAGTTCTTCTTGCCAAATATCTACTAAGTTATTAACAATCTGTTCCCAATCGTAATCTTTTACACAGTCTTTTCCTTTCTCTCCCATTTCTTTCCGAAGGGAAGGATTTTCAGCTAAAAGTTTAAGCTTCTGGGCGAAATCTTCCTGGTCTTGGGGAGTATAAAGTAAGCCATTTTCTCCAGACACTATATTTTCAACTACTCCACCTGCATCTGGCGCAAGGACAGGAATTCCCGCAGCAAAAGCTTCTAAGATTGTTAAGCCTCTGGTTTCCTTTTCAGAAGTGGTAATATGAAGGTCACTATTTGCTAATAACTGAGGAATTTCTGCTGGAGAAATCCGACCTAATAAATAAGTGTGAGGGGTTAACTTGCTTAACTCTTGGACGATTTCTGCTGACATTTCACCACCTCCAACAATAATTAAGGCAATTTGCTCAAGATTAATAATTTCAGCAACACGAGAAAAAGCTTTCAGAGTGAAATTCCAGCCTTTATCAGGGGTAAGACGACCGATGAAAATCAACTTAACTTTTTGCTCAAT
>JBBQDV010000311.1:0-2396 GCA_038320005.1 Cyanophyceae cyanobacterium | reverse complement strand
TATTCCCGATATCGATCAAAAGATGGATGCGTATCGTTCTGTGGCGACAGTGAACTCAAAAGAAGAGTTAGAACAGATTGCTTCTGCTTGGCGCGATCGTTATGGCGAAATACCTTCTCCTGCATTGCAATTAATTAAAGTAATGGAACTGAAACAAATTGCCAAACCCCTTGGTTTTTCCCGTATTAAACCAGAAGGAAGGCAAAATATTGCTTTAGAAACCCCGATGGAAGAACCAGCTTGGCGATTATTACAAGAAAAACTGCCTCAACACCTACAAACTCGCTTTGTCTATACCCCTAAAAAGGTGACGGTAAGAGGATTAGGAGTGCTAAAAATGGAACAACAATTAGATAACTTAATTGATTGGCTAGGGATGATGAAAGGGGCTTTACCTGAACCTGCATTGGTATAGTATTTAATCTTAAAAGGTGGAATAATGGTTTGTAAAATTGCTTTATTTAATCACAAAGGAGGAGTTAGTAAAACTACGACTACCTTTAATCTAGGCTGGATGCTTGCGGAAAAAGGAAAGAGAGTTATTCTTGTTGATACTGACCCTCAATGTAATCTTACTGGAATGGCTTTAGGAGAAAATACAGAAGATGATGAGGAAAGAATACAAAATATATACAACACAAACTCAAATATAAAAACGGGTGTAGCATCTGCTTTTGAATCAAGACCAAAACCAATTGAAGCAGTAGATTGTATTCCTATCAATGGTCGAGAAGGTTTATTTTTATTACCTGGTCATGTAGGACTTGCTGAATATGAAGTCACTCTTGGTATTGCGCAAGAATTGAGTGGTTCTATTCAAACTTTACAAAATTTGCCTGGCGCAATTTCTGATTTACTGGAAAAGACGGCTAATAAGTTCAACGCTGACTATATTTTGATTGATATGAGTCCTAGTCTAGGTTCAATTAATCAAAATGTATTGATGACTAGCGACTTCTTTCTTGTTCCCACAACTGCTGATTTTTTCTCGGTTATGGCAATAGATTCTTTAGCTAAAGTTTTGCCACGATGGTATGCTTGGGCAACTACAGCTAGTTCTATGTCTATTTTAAAGGAAGCTGCTTATCCTTTTCCAGATGTTAATCTCCGTTTTTTAGGAACGATTGTGCAAAATTATCGGATTATTGGAGGGAAAGAAACAGCAGCATTTCAGACCTGGATAAAAAAGATTGAAGACTCCGTTTCTAATAAGCTAATCCCTATTTTAGAACGAAGTAATATGTTGCTTCCACAACAAAGCTATACTGAATTGGGAATTAGCGATAATTTCACACTTACCAAAATTTCCAACTTTAATAGTTTAATTGCTTCGTCTCAAGAACATAGAACACCAATTTATGCTTTAACACCGGAACAGCTAAAACAAAAGGGTATAGTTTTAGACCAAAATCAACACAAACAGGAACACTTTAGACAAGTTTTCTCAGATTTAGCTGATAAAGTTCTGAGTTTAACTGAGATTTCAGAATATGCAGTCAGCACTTAACCAGTTTCAAACTAGCATTAATCGTGTTAGAGATTTAATTTCAGTTCATAATACGATTCAATCGCAAGTTACTAATGCTTTAGATTTATCAGATTTATTAAGAGCAGCTTTAGTCCTAGCAGTGAGTGCTTTAGATTACTACATTCACGAAGTTATCAGACTAGGAATGTTAGAAATTCATCGAGGTCAAAGACCAGAACCTGGGTTTGGAGATAATACTAATCAGTCACAATTTTCTAAATTTAAGATCTCTTTAGGAAATGCTCAAAAAGATAGAAATATAGCTATTAATATTACGTCTTGGTTAGACAGTGAAATTCAACAAACCTATGGTGATGAATTTTTACAGAATTATTCTAGTATTTCTGAGCTACTTCCCATTTTATCAAGCAGTATTTTTAACCGTCTGAATAGTACCTCTTGGTTAGAAGACGAGATTAGAAGCCAACATTCTTATAAAAGTTTTCAACAACCAGACAAAATAGCAGAGGCTATCAGATTAATTTCTCATAAAAAGTTGTGGGATGAAGTTGCAACAGAATTGGGTAAATCAGCCAAAGAAACCAAGCAAAAATTAAGTATTATTGTTGACCGCAGAAATAAAATCGCTCACGAAGCAGATATAGACCCCACTCTCGGTCTAGGAAATCGTTGGGAAATTGAGCAATCGGAAGTGAGTGACGCAGTTGATTTTATTGAACAGGTTGTAGAAAGTATTCACAAACTACTTTAGCTAAGGCTTATCAAACTTAACCATCCCCAAGCGAGTAAGATTGCTGCGGATGCCCCAATCATAGTATTGATGATATTAACAACCTCGTTAGTAAGCCAGTCAAACTTTTCTTGGAGGGTTGCACCAATGACACTTTCTAAGTTAGTAGCAATGAAG
>JBBQDV010000310.1:0-2445 GCA_038320005.1 Cyanophyceae cyanobacterium | reverse complement strand
CTTCCTCGCAGCTTGGCCTGTCGTCGGAATCTGGTTCACTGCTCTTGGTATTTCTACCATGGCTTTCAACCTCAACGGTTTCAACTTCAACCAGTCCATCCTTGATTCTCAAGGTCGTGTAGTAAACACTTGGGCTGATGTATTAAACCGCGCTAACCTCGGTTTTGAAGTTATGCACGAACGTAATGCTCACAACTTCCCCTTAGATTTGGCTGCTGGTGAAGCAACTCCTGTTGCTCTTACTGCTCCTGCAATCAACGGTTAAGATTTCGAGTTAGCTTAATTAAGAAACGCTCTCCTTCGGGGGGGTGTTTTTTTATGGGGAATAACGATATCCCTGTTTGAGGTTGAAAAGAACTAAGAGAGTGAGGATGATTGCCAAAATGATACCTACGCCAAAGATAATGGGGACATCTAAATGACGCACAACGATCGCGATAATCGCCCAGAGTAAAACCGCAGCAAAAGGAACATCTGCTCTTTGTACACTAATCGCGATCGCGATCGCGCTTCCCACCACCATCATAATTACTGTCCAAACTTGCGGGGGAATATTGCCACCATCCCAACCTAAATCCGTTAGAGTTATCGCAACGTTCAGAATTGTCGCCACACTAATCCAAGCCAAGTAAATAGTTAAAGGAAAGTGAACAAACCACCGCTGTTTGCGAGAAACCCCCCTTTCGCCAATATCTAACTGACCATAAATATAAATCAGGGGTAGGAGAATGAGCACCATCGCTAATAATGACCAAGTAAAAAACTGCAACTGGAACAGGAATACCCAGAGAATTTGCGCCAAACTACTAAGCACCAACCCATAGCCAAGGCGAAGTAGTTCAGGGTTTTCGCGCTGCGCGGGTAAGGCTTGATAAATTGCAAAAGCAAATAATCCTAAATAAATCAACCCCCAGATGCTGAAAGCGTAATTAGCAGGAGTAATCAGGACATCCCGAAATAATTCTTGGGAGATTTCCCCTAAAGTTAGACCGCCAATGGGTATGATGTTGGCGAGAGTATTAACGGTAAAAGCAGCAACAACTGCAATTACATTAGAAGTTTTTCTTGCTGTATCGTGATTTAATTTCATTTTAAAATTTTCCCAAATTACCCTGACTTTATCTATATCCTAAGTCAGACTTCATTTAGCAGCTTGATTTAACAACATTATGCCTGCACCTAAACCAAAAAAGTTCGGTAGCCAAGCAGCCCAGAAAGGTGGAATAAAACCAGATATGCCTAATGCCCCTGTAATGAACCCCATTAAGTAGTAAGAAAAGATAATAAGAATACTAAGCCCGAAACTAGTAGCTTTACTTTGGTTTTGGGGGCGCATCCCTAAAGCAGAGCCAACTAGAGCAAATGCTACACAAATAAAGGGTAAGGCGGTTTTTTGATAGAGTCGAACGGTAAGCCTACGGGCGCGAGTTGAATCACCACTTTTTTCTGTTATTTCAATCAGGTCTTGCAACTCAGGAATATTCATCTGGTCAGCACTTTTATTGGAATTAGCAATATCAATGGGAGTGCGAGGGAGTTGTAGTTGTTGGTGTTCAAAGCGAATAATATTGCGATAACCTCCTTGAGGGTCAGTGATATAAATAATGCCGTTATGAAAGTCCCAACGATTTTCCCGAAAATTCCATGCCCCTGACTCAGCGGAAATAATTTGGCTAATGTTACCCTGAGAGCGATCAATAACAATAATTTGTCGCATTTCTTGACCGTCAAATTCCTCTGCGTAAAATAGACGACTTAAAACGCTTCTTCCGTCCCCTTGTGGTTCTTCAATATCTCTAAATTCTTGATAGAAAATATTTTCTTGTTTATGGTCTGGCTTATCTTCTTCTAAGAGAGCATTTTCTAAGGTAACGTCTGCTTGATAATTAGCTATCGGGACAATAGATTCATTAAAGAGGAAGGTAACACCAGTAACGATAAAACTAATTATAATTGCGGGTAAAACGAGGCGATAAATATTAAGACCAACGCTACGCAAAGCAATTAATTCACTATCTGCCGATAAACGTCCGTAAGCGGTGAGAGTCGCCAGGAGAGTGGACATGGGGAAAGAGTACGAGACAAACTCTGGCATTTTGTACATGAGAATTATCAGAGCAATTTCTAGACTTAGCCCCGATTCTGTAATGCGGTTGACAATATCAAAAAGTGAACCAATCGCAAGACCAATGGAGGAAAAAGCAGCAATGCCAAAAATTAAAGGTAATGCCAATTCAATGCTGAGATAGCGGTCTAAGACAGATAAGCTAAATCTGGGTTTAATTAATAAGAAAGTTTTGCCACGTGCCATTAAAAGTGCCGTTAAAGTTTGAAGTTGTCGCCTAAATAGTATTGCTTAACGAGGGGGTTAGCATACAAGTCTTTGGAAGTACCAGAGGCAAGAATTTGACCATCACGCATGATATAAGCATGATCTGTAATCGC
>JBBQDV010000309.1:0-2480 GCA_038320005.1 Cyanophyceae cyanobacterium | reverse complement strand
CCCTTTTTCCCTGATCAAGTTTTATTACTCAGTGAGTTGTGAAGATGCAAGAAAAGCCATTTTCTGCCAAGAATTTCCGTCCCGATCCCGATAAGATTGGGCAAAAACTAAATGAAACCCTGGTAAATAGCCAGGATAAATTCCTCTTAGCAAATATCGCCCGAGATTTAGGAGAAGCATACCAAGCTGATTTATGCTTAGTAATCGGCAGTTATCAGAGCCAACAAACACCGCCCCAAGGACTATGGCAAGCTGATAATTCCCTGGGAACGTGGGAAATGGCAACACTTACCCAGATCCTTTCTCATAGCTTACTGAAGGTGATTTCAGCGGGTGTAGAACCAATTCTGGAAGGATTAAAAGATATTCTTCCTTACAATACTTTATTAATTGTCCCCAGCAGATTGCACTCACAAACTAAAGGCTCGATTGTTCTTGGTTATTTTGCTGATGGTCAGGAAACTAGCAAGATCAAAAGATCCCTAAACTCAGTTACAGGAATTGTCGCGATCGCGCTTGAAAAAATCGAACTTCAGCAGCAAGTCCAACTTGATCAGATATACCACACCCTGCTCAAAAAACTGAGTCACGCTATGAGCAAAGATTCCGATTTAGAAACAATCTACGATTTAGTAATTTCCCAAACTAGTTCCGCCCTCAATCTTGAACAAAGTTGGCTATTCTTCCTCAATTATCGTGATCCCTTCGCTTTATTTCAATCCTCAGAAACAGAAAAAAATACGGAGATAGAAGCTAAAGCGATCTGTCACTGGTCATCTGAGACAAATAAAAGTAACCTCTTTTCGGGATCTGATCATCTTGCGCCAATCTTCCCCCTGACCAACTTTCCCCTACTCGCAAAAGCTTGGAGTAATGCCCCCGAACCAGAAACTATTGAAGATATCCTAAGTTTAGATTTTTCTCAACAGCAAGCCCCTGAGTTTTTCGACCTTGCCTCCGCCCCTGGGGTAATGATTACACCCCTAATGAGTAAAACTACCCCAGATGGTAATGCCTTTGTCCTGGGCTTATTATTATGGCAACGTCCAGGACAACCTTGGTTAACGAAAGAAATTGAATTAGTAAACGCGATCGCGGTGCAAATTAGTAACACCATTCATAACCATCGTACCGTGCGCAGAGTGCAATCTCTTGTTGATGAACGCACCGCCCAGCTAGAAAGTAGCTTGAAAATGCGCGATCATCTTTTGGCTAAGACGCGCCAACAAGCAAAGCATTTAATCCACCTGAACCAACTAAAAGACGAATTTCTTAGTACCATTCAACATGAACTAAATACCCCTCTTACCAGTATGAGGATGGTCATTGAAAATCTGCGTCGTCTCGGACATTCCCCAGAGTTTCAAGATAAATATGACAAGTATCTGAATATCTTAGAAGAACAATGGTATCGGGAGAAAAATCTTATTCAAGATCTGCTTAAATTTAGAGAAATAGAAAACTTAGAAAATCACGAGAGAGAAACCTTACTCCTACATGCAGTAGACCTCTCACAACTTATTACCGAAGTTACCGCAAAATTTAAGGGACAGTGGCAGACAAAAGGCTTAGACCTAACAACGTCATTTTATTGTCATGGTAAAAATTCTTTAACTCTACAAAGTGATCCAGAAAGCTTGAGAAGGATTCTGACTGAACTTTTAACTAATGCTAGTAAGTTTGCTGATCCTCAAACGACAATTCAAATTTCTGCCCGTAATGAGTCTGATCATCAAGGCAAAAGAGTTATTATCACCGTAGCCAATCAAGGGATTAGTATTCCCATTAGCGAACAAGAGGCAATCTTCCAAACATTTTATCGTGGTGAAGGGGTGACAAATCGCGCTACTCCAGGAATTGGTTTAGGTTTAGCTTTAGTAGATGGTTTAGTTCAACAAATTGATGGCACAATTCGGGTCTTTAGCCAACCCATTGCGAAGTCTCAATCTGCGGAAATTTCTTTTCAGTTGACTTTGCCACAATAAGCAAGTTTTGGGGGTTAAGCTGTTACTCGTTATCTAGGCTTATCGTGGTAAATTAGGGGGCATTGCTCTTGCTTTAATATCCTCGCGAGAAGAAGCCATATTTTTACGAAATTACCCATAATGGCAAAGCCAAAACTTAAAATACTATTCCTTTCCACCCCTGTTGGTACATTAGGTTCAGGAATTGGAGGCGGTGTAGAACTGAGCTTATATAATGTTGCCCAAGAGTTGTTGAGACGGGGGCATTCGTTACAAATTGTTGCCCCTGTGGGTTCAAAACTAGACTTAGATGTAGATATCCAAGAAATTCCAGGTAATTGTCAGATTTCAGCCCAAACTCAAGATAGAGAACTTCCTATTCTGCTACCAGAAAACTCCGTTCTAGCAAATATGTGTGACTACATCCGTCAAGTTGAAGCAGATTATGACCTAATCCTCAACTTCGCTTTTGACTGGCTACCCTTTTACCTCACCCCATTTTATCAGCGTCCCGTT
>JBBQDV010000308.1:0-2592 GCA_038320005.1 Cyanophyceae cyanobacterium | reverse complement strand
CTGTAACTTCTACATCTTCAGATAAAGAGAGAGAGGAGAAAGATAAACAGGTTAAAGAATTACGAGAACTGTTTCAAGAGGAACAAAAGCTTGCTGATTCCCAAGCTGAAATGATTCAATCTCTCAAAAAAGAAGTAGAAGCAAAGAATGAGCAAATTCAGAATTTGCAACAAAAGTTAGATAAGGATTCAGATAGTTTTGAGTCTGTACAGCAACAGTTACAAGACAAAGATAGAAACTATCAATCTCTTAGCCAAAGTTCTAACCAAAGGATTAGTGATTTACAACAAAAGGTAACGAGTTTACAAAAGCAGATTGAAAATTTACAATATAAGTTCTCAGAACAAGAAAGTGTTGCTAGAATCGGGGAAAGGCAGTTAAATAAATGGCGTTATCGCAACTTTTCGGGTTAATTTTTCTATAGATTTCTCAACTAGAAGCTGAAAGCCCCTAAGAATAACAGACTCATCTAACTACGCTAGTTGTTGACTGCTAACTGTTTATTGAGATGAGCCGTGTTTCCATTTCTCTATAATCTGTTACAACCCCTACAACCTATCTTAGTTCCAGTCTGCTTTATTTCCGCCTGGATATTTTCACTATTACTGGTTTGGAGTTTAGTTAGTTCAATTCGGGATGCTACAGCGCGTGCGAAAGAGATGCACAGAATTCCCTGTACAGATTGTCAATTCTTTACGGGGAATTATTATCTCAAGTGTACCGTTCATCCCGCGATCGCGAACACCGAATCCGCAATTAATTGCCACGACTATACCCCTAAAGTTAAGCCCTTGACGACCCCCCAAAATTCATCCTAAACAATGTTAATTAGAAAGCTAAATGATTGCGAAGAGTTTCTCGCTGGTGATGGAACTCATCTGAGGGAACTACTACATCCAGATAAACAAGCCCTAGATTTGCGCTATAGCCTCGCCCACGCCATCTTACCCAGTGGAGAAGTCTCAGACCCTCACTCTCTCACCACCTCTGAGGTCTATTACATCCTCGAAGGAAAAGGAGAAATGCACATTGACGGGGAACAGCAGATTGTTGAACCTGGGGATGCTGTTTATATTCCCCCCAATGCGAAGCAATTCATCCGTAGTATGGGAGATACAGACCTAGTTTTTATCTGTATCGTTGACCCAGCCTGGCGTAAAGAAGACGAGACTATTTATTAGATGTTACATAAATGTTACAGAATTGTTGCATCAGTAATTAGATTTTCTTCTCGGGTTTTACCACAGGGTTCATTACTCTCACAATCGTTGACGTTTTCTACTGAATAGACCAAACGCACTTTTTGATTGAGCAATTCTGCTTCTTGGTCACAAATCTCAAAAGTCGCCCCCACATTATATTCCGTACCCGCTTCATCAACTAATGTGGCGTAGCACATAATATCTCCCTGTACCAATTCCATAAGAGTTGCAGTTTCAGGAAAATCAGTTGTTATCGGTTGCGCGGTGACAATCTCCTCATCAGAAGGAGTATTTTCAGGATTCGCGATCGCCTCTGCATCGCGAACGCTATTGTTTTCAGTCGCTGTACCATTGCAACCTACCAGCAATGGAAAAATAAGGACGACAAAAAGGAAAGTAAAACTATTTTTCATGGTTATTAGTATTTAGTAATGGGTAAAACTCTAAATTTCTCTAAGCTGATTTTTTTCATAATCTTAGTTATTCGCTGAAAAAACTCATAGTAACAAGTTCAATCTTAATTCGGCTAAGGTGAATTTACTGCTATTTATATAAATCAAATATGAGTTTAGCCAGCAAAAGCATCAGAATCTTAGCTTACCTTATCTAAATCTTAGTGTACCTACTACGAGAGATTTAACAAAACACAAGAAAAATAGCTTATGATTATCAGTGTAGTATTGAAAAAAAACTATAGACTCCTAAAATAATTAGCAATCTTTAACGAAGAAACTCCTAGAGTACTGCTAATTTTTATTAATACTTTTATCAATATTATTTTTCCTATTCAGTATTACCACTTATATTTAAACTAGGCAAAAAAAATGACGACTCCCGAAAATAAACAGAAATTGACTCCCTGGCAGTTAGGGTTAATGGGACTTGGTATAGCTTCAACCCTCGTCGTAATTCTAGGGGGAACGGGAATCTCTAGCTTCGTCCGAGCTTCTTTACTTACTACTATTTCTAATCCAGTTGATAAGCAAGAAGATGAAGGCTTGTTTGTGATCGAACAAGATGGTAAATATGGCTATATAGATAAGAGTGGGCAAATTGCCATTGAACCTCAATTCGATTATGCTGACAAGTTTTCAGATGGTCTAGCATCGGTAATGATTGATGAGAAGTATGGCTATATAGATAAGAGTGGGAAATTTATCATCGAGCCTCAGTTTGATAATGTTTATAGCTTTTCAGAAGGTATTGGCTTGGTCAGTATTGATGACAAGTGGGGTTATATAGATAAGACTGGGGCGTTTATCATTAAACCTCAATTTGATTGGTCTGCTGACTTTTCAGAAGGTTTAGCACTGGTAAATATTGATGACAAGTATGCCTATATAGACAAGACTGGGCAGATTATTATCGAGCCTCAATTTTATTCTGCTGA
>JBBQDV010000307.1:0-2611 GCA_038320005.1 Cyanophyceae cyanobacterium | reverse complement strand
TTGATAATTTAATTGCAGGTTAGTATAAGTACTACTAGCTTGCAATTTTTTGTACCTTTTTTCCTATCTCATGGCATGGGTTAGGGATAAAGCCCTCGCGTCTCGCGATGGGTAGTTTACACGAGAGATTTCAGTAAAGTTTGTAGCTTTAGTTCCACCTCCGCAAGTTCTTTTCCAGGATTAGACCCAGCAACAATACCAGCCCCTGCATAAAGACGGGCGCGGTAATTACCCTGTTCACAGCTATAGTATTTAATTAAAGCTGATCTAATCCCAACAATAAACTCACTATTCCCTTCCCCATCTACCCAACCCAGAGGCGCAGCATAAAGCCCCCGATCAAAGTTTTCATAAAGGCGAATTTGCTCACAAGCAGTCTTAGTGGGAACGCCAGCCACCGCAGGGGTAGGATGGAGTTGGGCGACAATTTCTAGGGGATCAATAAGTTTGGTTAGTTGGGCGGTAATCGGTGTCCAAAGATGTTGAATATTTGCCAGTTGGAGAAGCTGTAAGGAAGATTGCTGCGGTTGCAAACCAAGTTTTTCTAAGCGTTGAATTAAAAACTCTCGTACTGCTTGATGTTCCCGTTTTTCTTTTTCACTATGAAGAAGTTGTTTGGCTAAAATAGTATCTTCTTGAGGGGTCTTTCCTCTGGGGGCTGAACCTGCTAAGGCATCAGTAGTAAGTTGCTGATTTTGGATACTAATTAGGCGTTCTGGAGATGCGCCAATAAAGGTATCTCCTTGCTTATTACTGGTAGAAAATATATAACAATCGGGATGTTTTTGGCGTAAGTTATTAAGGGAGTGAATGAAATCAAAAGGTTCAACCGCGATGACATCTAAGGAATGAGCTAAGACAATCTTGCTTAAGTGGTTGTCTGTAATGGCTTGTAGAGCAGAAGCAACAGCGTTTTTGAAATGAGTTGTAGAAGATGATGTTGGGGAAATGTGGGGAGAATAGTTAGAAACTGGCGTAGGAAAAATATTTGTCAACCAAGATAATTTATAGAGTATTTCTTGGATTTTGTCAAGGCTTATTTGTAAGTCAAACTGTTGATCTAGATTGAAGTTAGCAATAAGAAAAGATTGCCCTTGTTTTGTGACAATTTGCAATTCAGGCAAAAAAACTGTCGCGCTAGAGAAGGAACTGTTGGAAGTGCTAGGAGCGTCAAAGAAAGTAAAGCTAGAGAAAAAATAGGGACTATTAGAGAGGTTTTTTCCTACGTTTATTTTGACAATATTTTGGCGAGTGTGGTGAATAAAGTCCCGAACTTTTAAAAAGCGATCTGCACTATTTATTTCTTGATAAATAACTGCCCCAATTGACGCGATCGCGATTTGCTGTTTCGGGTTTTCCCAATAAAAATGGCGTTGCTTCGGACAGAGAAATTTGTGTAAAGCAACTAAGGGATCAACAGTTTCAATAGCTTGTACAAAACTAAAGATTGAAGCTTCTCTATTGTTTTGGAGCTTGGCTTGACAAGATAATAGCAGTTGATATAAGTCTCGCTCATTTTGCCATAGATTAGTAGGACAGGGGATTGCTGGCATGGAAGCAAATATCGTAAAATTTTTTGTACTTTTCTTTACCTCTGTTTGACATAGTGCTATGTCTGAGTATCAGTTGATCAGATACTCTCTCTATGGTATCGAACAACGAGATTCTCTAGTAGCTAAGAAATTGACAAAAACAAATAGCTTAACTGTCATTTTGTCAAGGCTATTTACTATATTTTTTAACAACTTTGTTTTCATGACTATTACCCTCAACGAATCATCTAATCGGAAACTCTGGTTTGCTGCGATTAAACCACCTATGTACACTGTGGCGGTTATTCCTATTACCGTGGGAAGCGCGATCGCGTTCGCCCAAACCCAAATTTGGCATTCACTTACCTTTTTCACCTTTTTGGGGTCAGCCATTCTCATTATCGCCTGGCTAAACCTCAGTAACGATGTCTTTGATGCAGATACGGGTATAGATAAAAATAAAGCCCATTCTGTTGTCAATCTGACAGGAAAGCAATCTCTAGTATTTTGGATCGCTAATCTCTGTTTAGCTTTAGGGCTGTTGGGAATTATCGCGATCGCGTGGTCACAACAAGACCCGATGGTACTCGCCATTGTCGCCCTCTCCTGCGTATTAGGCTACACCTACCAAGGACCTCCCTTTCGCTTTGGTTACTTAGGACTAGGGGAAATCATTTGTTTTATCTGTTTTGGACCTCTCGCGATCGCGTCAGCTTATTACTCCCAAACCCAAACCTTTTCCCTTACCTCGATCATCATCTCTACCATAATCGGGATTAGCACTTCCATTATTCTCTTCTGTTCCCACTTCCATCAAGTTGAAGACGACCTAGCAGCAGGGAAACGTTCTCCCATTGTCCGTTTGGGAACAGCCAGAGGCGCGAAACTCCTTAGCCTGTCTCTCAGTAGTATTTTTGTGATTACCTTCGTCCTGGTACTTCTGGGAATCCTACCCCCCACTACCTTAATAATCTTTCTCAGTTTACCTGTTGCTTTAAATCTCGCCAACCATGTGGGGGAATATCATGATCAGCCAGAAAAAGTGAGTAATAGTAAATTTATTGCAGTTCAATTTCATT
>JBBQDV010000306.1:0-2625 GCA_038320005.1 Cyanophyceae cyanobacterium | reverse complement strand
GATGATAGTCGCCCAGGAAATGAGCAACCTGTTAATGGAAAGGATTTACGGGCTGCTTTAGATACAGTTCTAGCAGGAGAAGAGGTTAGTACTCAGCAAAAGCCAAGCTTAGGTTGTAATATCAAGTGGAAGCCTGGGAATAACCCCAGTTATTACGGTTAAATTGGTCTTTGAACTTCTATGCAGAACGGAAATTAATAGTTTCTTGATGATCTTTTTGTAGTTGGTGCATATGATGGAATAATTGCCAACAATATTGTTCAGGAAGTCCGCAAGTTACCGCCCCTCTTAAAACGACATTAAAATACCAGTCGTTGGGGGCGAGTTCTGCTGCTAGTTTATCAACAACAACGTAGGTACGAACATCCCCATAGGTTTGTCCCTGACAGACTACCTCAACAGCTTCGTGGCGATAACCATTGCGCGGAATTTCTTCACGAATATCGAGTTTTTCACTCAATCGCCAAGGTAAGCAATAAAGAACCCCTTCTACGGTGGAGTTACGTTCAGGAATGACATCAAGAACCCCACATTCACGCTGTTGGGAACGGCGATAAAATCCTAAGCGATAGTTTTGTAGGGTGGCGTGTCCGACAACGTAATTATGGGTATCTTCGCCCAAGGAACGTTTTAGATCTACTGGACACATACAAGAACCATAAGCGAAATAATAAAATGTTGGTTCTGTGGTTAGAGTGAGATGAGAGGTAGATGAAAGGCTATCGCATTCCTGGGAATAACCGTCACAACTGAAAGGGGAGGGCTGAAAACTCATAGGTTGCTGTGGCAACAGTTTTTATTTTGAAAGGATACTTGCAAGAATTGTATGGCTTATCCTAACATATTGGTGAAATTATTAGGATATGCTTAATGTTATTTAAAAGAGAACATTTAAGCTAAAGATTGAGATAACTTTGTTTCTAAAGAAGCTAACAGGGTATCTAAATCTTCTGTTGCTTGGGAATAACATTCTGGGGGAGGAAGTTGGGGTTGAAAGTGTAATAGTTGCAGTTGACCATTACCAATTCCTAAGATAGCTACTTCTTCGGTGGGTTTATGATTATCAATAATACCTAATACTTCTTGAATTTTACCGTCAACGTTCTCATTTAACTTCTCTAATGCTGAACGGGGACAGTTGACAAAGCGCGGTTGGGGGTGTAGGTCAAGCCCTAAAATATCATCGTTATCACTCGCTTGGCGTTCTTGATGAAGTCCCCAGGCGATAGCTGCGAGAGATTGTTGATTTTGTTTAACAAATTGGTTTAATTTTTCTTTCCAGAGGTTAGCTGTGTCGTTGGGGTTATGGGGTAATTGCATCATTCTTCTTCTGGTTAGCTTTATTGTTGGTGAATGGGGTTTGGGCGAATCAGTTCGCCCCGACAATTAGTTAGCTAGGGAAATAATTATTGATAATTAATCATCCATTTGCCAAGGTTCAGTAATATTACCTTCATCAACAATCTTTTTCGGTCGGACGATGACTGTAACTTGTCCAAGAATTGTCTCATCTCCTTGTTCTGGTAGCCAAGCAATTTCTAATTGGTTATCTCGTTCAATCAGGAAATAGCTTTTCCCATCCCATGCTTTCGCTTCTCTATCTACTAAGACGAGAACTTCTTCCCCGACTGTACGGGTATTGGGTAGTTGTTCACTGAGGATTAAGAACGCGATGGGATTGTCTGCTTTTAAGACTACTTGCCAACCTGGAAAAGGTACGATGGTGGTGTTAGTTTGCACCTGGGTCATGCGAAAGGGTTCTTGAATCTCCAATTTAGGTAATGATTCAACCTGAGTGCGTGTTAAAGGCATTTTACCTGCTAGGGGGACAAGACGAGGTAAATCCTCTTCTGCTTCGAGGCGATAAACGGGTAATAGGGGGGCTTCACGCTGAGAAGCAACTGCAAAATCTGTCAGCAGATGTTCAATTTGTTTACGGGCTGAGGCTGATACTGCAAATTGTAACGCTTTTCCAATTAAACGCGATCGCGCAGTTAAATCTTTCTTCTCTTTCGCCTGTTTCCAATAGCGATAAGCCACCGCATCCCCTGGATAATCTGGGAAATCATCAGACATTTCTGTAGACCGAAAAGCAAATTCTTTCAAGGCTTTCGCTACCTCATTCGCAAAATCCACATCTAAGTTTTTTTGCATCGCCAATTTAGCAGCAGCTATACGTTGGTCTTGGTTAAGGATACGAAACGCATATAAAACATCACTGCGAGGGTTTTGGTAATAAGCTAATATATCTTCCGTTGCGCCCCCCTTCACCAAACTTTCATAAACTTGAGAAGCCACAATCACCAAATTTTGCTGACTTCCTTGGAAGCCCGTAGCTTCAAAGATTACTGGAGGATTATAGCCAGCTTTTTGTAATTGCTGACAAGCTTTCCCCCAATCAATCCAATTTCCTTCCTTATGAAGGAGGGACTTTAAAATAGTTTGGGCTTGTTCTTCTGATAGTTGCGATTCAGGGGGAGTAAATTCAGTCATAACAAAATATAGCGTGGTCTTCTTCCATTATTTCAGCTTTTACAACTTTTGACAGAAGAAGACCTAATCTTTCTATCTTTACAGGGTTTTTAAAAACCAGAGATTGCGCCACCAGGGTTGATTGTTAGGTTC
>JBBQDV010000305.1:0-2649 GCA_038320005.1 Cyanophyceae cyanobacterium | reverse complement strand
CAGGTTTGTACTGGAAAGTCTTAAAATTAGAAGCTTTGCGAAACGCAGGAAAGCCTCTTTTATGCTGAAAGAATCCAGAATAAGAGGTGTCTAGCTTCGCTAAATTACCTTGCAACACTCCTGAATTAATTCTTGCGTAGTGATGCTCTTAAAAACATTCCCAATTGGCAAGAACAGGTCAGGAATTTTATAGATTCGTTAATTAATCAATCAAAGCTGTCCTGAAGAACAGGGCTTTTACCCAATTTTTTGGTAATTTGAGAAATACCTAAAGTTGACTTCTCCACGGGATAAATCCGCGTGGCTCTCAAGTGCTGGAGTTTCTGTAGAGACAAAGACTTTGTTACAATTGGAGAAAAGCAGATTGCTAATTTAAGAATTTCTTGATTAACTAATTAAAATATGCAAGCTCCCCTTCCTGAAAATGAGGTTGCCAGACTACAATCACTCTGTAACTATAATATTCTCGATACCCCATCTGAAACTGCTTTTGACGACCTTACACAACTGGCTGCTGAAATTTGCCAAGTCCCCATCGCCCTAGTTAGCTTAGTTGATGATTGTCGCCAGTGGTTCAAATCTCACTACGGTATTGATGCGGTAGAAACTCCGCGCGAAGGGGGATTTTGCGCCCACGGAATTCTTAACCCCAGAGAAATATTGCAAGTCCCGAACACTCTAGAAGATGAGCGATTTGTTAACAATCCCCTGGTGACGGGAGAACCCCACATCCGTTTTTATGCAGGAACACCCCTCGTGAATCCAGAAGGCTATGCTTTAGGGACATTATGCGTTATTGACCGAAAACCACGCCAACTTAGCTCTGAGCAACTACAGGCTTTAGAAATCTTAGGAAGACAAGTAGTAGCCCAACTAGAATTACGACAAAAAGTTGCCCAGTTAGAACAGAGTTTTGAGGAACAACAGCAAGCGGAAAAAGAACTAGCACGCTTTTTTGACCTTTCTCTAGATCTCTTCTGTGTTGCGGATACTGATGGTTATTTTCGCCGATTAAATCCAGCTTTTGAAAAAGCATTAGGTTATGCTAACCAAGAATTGCAATCTCAACCTTTTCTCGCATTTATTCATCCAGAGGATCACCAGTCAACCTTGGCGCAAGTAAAGAAAATTCAAAATAATCAAACCATTGTCGGTTTTGAAAATCGTTATCAAGCAAAAGATGGGAAGTATCACTGGTTATCTTGGCAAGCTACTGGAACAGAGGATGGCTTTATTTACGCGATCGCGCGGGACATTACTGAACAGAAGGAAGCAGAAGCAGAACAAGAAAAACAAAATTTGCGATCGCGATTATTCACAGAAATGAGTCTCAAGATTCGCCAGTCACTACATATTGAAGATATTCTCCAAACCGCAGTTATAGAGGTGCAAAATATCCTTCATACTGATCGCGTCATTCTCTTCCAATTAATGCCCAAAGCCCCTGGAAAAATTGTCAAAGAATCAGTGTCCCCAGAATTTCAACCAATTTTAGGCGAAAAGATTGATGATCCTTGTTTTTTAAAAGCAGGCTATCTCGATAAATATCGTCAAGGACGAGTCAGCGCGATCGCGAATATTTCTGACCTTAAAATGAAGAAATCTTGTTATGTGGAAATGCTTGAGAAATTCAACGTCAAAGCCAACTTAGTTGTCCCCATCCTCCAACAAGAAAAACTCTGGGGACTCCTCATCGCCCACTCTTGTGAGAAACCCCGCCAATGGACAGAATTTGAAACCGAACTGCTGCGACAAGTAGCTGATCAAATAGGGATAGCGATCGCCCAAGCAGAACTTCTTGAAAAAGAAACCCAGCAACGGATTGAACTAACCGCCTCTAACGCCGAACTCGAACAGTTTGCTTATGTCGCCTCCCACGACTTACAAGAACCCCTACGAAAGATCCAAGCCTTTAGCGATCGCATTATTGCGAAATATAATGATATTCTTCCCCCCCAAGGACAAGACTACTTAGTGAGGATGCAAAGTGCTGCAAGTCGTATGCAGATCCTCATCCATGATCTTCTCGACTTATCTCGCGTCACCACTAAAGCCCAACCCTTCACGAAAACTAACCTTAAAGAAATTGTCCAAGAAGTTTTAGAAGATCTCGAAATTCTGATCCAACAAAACCAAGGAAAAGTTTATTATCAAGACTTACCCACCCTAAAAGCAGATCCCCTACAAATGCGCCAGCTATTCCAAAACTTAATTAGCAACGCCTTGAAATTTCATAAATCCGATCTTCCCCCTGAAATTAACATTACCTGCCAGATTTTAACTAGTCCGACCAGCCCAAAAACCTATCAAATCACAGTCGAGGATAATGGCATTGGCTTTGAAGAAAAATATCTTGATCGCATTTTCAACGCCTTTCAACGCCTTCATGGTCGTAATCAATACGAAGGTACAGGCATGGGGTTAGCAATTTGTCGTAAGATTGTAGAACGTCATTGTGGCATCTTGACAGCTAAAAGTTCTCTAGGGGTCGGATCAAAATTTATGATCATCTTGCCCATGCAACAATCTCAACTAAGTAGTGGATCGTAAACTACCCGCCACCAAGCTAATTACAGCTATGGTGGGGGCTTTGAAAGCCCAGAGTTTACCCGACTAAGTACCGAAGCGTACTACGTTTTGGGAGCTATC
>JBBQDV010000304.1:0-2662 GCA_038320005.1 Cyanophyceae cyanobacterium | reverse complement strand
TAGAAACGGCTGTTTCTGCGACCACCGCCACCAGAGTTAGCGTTATCTTCGCGAGGGCGAGCTGGGTTAACTTTGAGTTCGCGACCCATCCATTCTGCGCCGTCAAGCTCAGAAATCGCTTTCGCTTCGTCTGCTTCTCCTTCCATTTCTACGAAGCCGAAACCACGCATCCGACCTGTTTCGCGGTCAGTAGGAAGATGAACTCGTGTTACTGTGCCATATTCTGCAAAAACTTCTGTAAGGTCTTGCTGAGTTACTGCGTAATCTAGATTACCGACGTAAATTGACATTGATGGATATTCTCCTTAAATCTGAATATGAAGTTTGTAGTGAGCCAAGATTTTCGGAGAGAAGCCTGTCAATAACGAGCATGAAAAAAACTATCAATACTGAAATCACTGAAATCAAACGTTGTCACCCGATCTTAATTCTCATCCACCACTATAACACTTTTATTCGTAAGTAGCTACGGGCAAGTTAGTAATAACTGTTAGCCTGGGAGAAGACATTCAATAAAAACATAGAAGGAGAAAACCTTGAAAAGTCAGTCTTCCCAAAACATATTGGGAATTATCGGCGGAATTGCTGCTGCTCTCATCGTGTTAGTGGGCTTCAGTTCCTTTGTGATCATCAATCCAGGTCAAGCTGGAGTTATCAGTATTCTTGGAAAAGCGCGAGATGGGGCTTTACTAGAAGGGATTCACTACAAACCTCCTTTTATCTCTAATGTAGATGTCTATGATGTCACGGTGCAAAAATTTGAAGTTCCTGCTCAGAGTTCTACCCGTGATTTACAAGATTTGACTGCTAGTTTCGCAATTAACTTTCGCCTTGACCCTGTAAAAGTTGTCCAGATTCGGCGCGAACAGGGTACACTTCAAAATGTAGTTTCCAAAGTTATTGCGCCCCAAACGCAGGAATCTTTTAAAATTGCTGCTGCGAGACGGACAGTAGAAGAAGCAATTACGAAACGGACTGAGCTAAAACAAGATTTTGATGATGCTCTTGTCCAGCGACTTGATAAATATGGCATTATTATTCTCGATACTAGTGTAGTTGATTTGGCTTTCTCTCCTGAATTTGCCCATGCTGTGGAAGAGAAACAGATTGCGGAACAACGGGCACAAAGAGCAGTTTATATTGCAAGGGAAGCGGAACAGCAAGCAGAAGCAGATGTTAACCGCGCTAAGGGTAGAGCGGAAGCACAACGCTTACTAGCAGAGACTCTCAAGGCGCAAGGTGGTCAGTTAGTGCTACAAAAAGAAGCGATTGAAGCTTGGCGACAAGGTGGTTCACAAATGCCGAGAGTGCTAGTAATGGGAGGAGAGAAAAATGGTGGTGTTCCTTTCTTATTTAATCTCAGTTCTGATTATGAAGCTCCAATGATCAATCGATAAAATTATTCTCATGAAAATATCTCCTTTTCTTACGTGCTTTGGTTTTTCCACTAAGCTAGTGTTCCCTATCAGGGGTTAATTGATTTTAATTGTCTCGTCTTCGGTCAAGTCTCTTTTTGGGGGACTAGTCCCCCAAACCCCCTACTGGGGACGTTACGACCCCCCCAGCCCCCCGACGTAAGGGCTGATTCGTTTTTTACAGGTCGTGATGGGGATAAAATGGGAGTATATTCTCAATTGCTATTGAGTTATTCTGGTTTAAATTAAATCGCACCTATGACAACTGCCACACCTGTTAAAACAAAGTACGAAGCTGTAATTGGACTAGAAACCCACTGTCAACTGAATACGAAGACGAAGATTTTTAGCAACGAATCGACAGAGTTTAATCCTGATAATCCTAACCTTAATGTTTCTCCTATTTGTTTGGGATATCCAGGGGTTCTACCTGTTTTGAATGAGAAAGTTTTAGAGTCTTCGGTCAAAATGGGACTCGCGCTTAATTGTGAAATTGCGCCTTATAGTAAGTTCGACCGTAAGCAATATTTTTATCCTGATCTACCTAAAAATTACCAAATTTCTCAGTTTGATCTACCAATTGCTGAACATGGTTGGTTAGAGATTGAAATGGTGGACAATTCCACAGGGGAAAGTAAACGGAAGAAAATTGGAATTACTCGTTTACACATGGAAGAGGATGCTGGAAAGTTGGTTCATGTGGGAAGTGACCGCTTATCGGGTTCAACTCATTCCTTGGTAGATTTTAATCGCGCTGGTATCCCCTTGATGGAAATCGTGTCTGAACCAGATATTCGTTCTGGGGAGGAGGCTGCGGAATATGCCCAAGAGATACGGCGGATTGTCCGTTATTTGGGCGTAGGAGATGGGAATATGCAAGAGGGTTCTCTGCGTTGTGATGTCAATATCTCGGTGCGTCCTGTGGGTCAGGAGAAGTTTGGCACTAAGATTGAGATTAAGAACATGAACTCTTTTAGTGCGATTCAAAAGGCGATTGAGTTTGAGATTGACCGCCAAATTGCAGCTTTAGAAAATGGTGAACCTCTCTATCAAGAAACCCGTCTCTGGGAGGAGAAAAGCCAACGCACTTTTAGTATGCGGATTAAGGAAGGGTCAAGCGATTACCGTTATTTTCCTGAACCAGATTTACCCCCGATTGAGGTGTCTGTGGAACAACGGGAGGAATGGAATAATGAGTTACCTGAACTTCCTGCTCAAAAACGCGATCGTTATCAAAAGGAGTTGGG
>JBBQDV010000303.1:0-2694 GCA_038320005.1 Cyanophyceae cyanobacterium | reverse complement strand
TTGGAGGGGGTTGACTGGGCGAATACTGCGGTATTTCCCAAGCCAGGAATCAAGGTCAGCAAGATTAGGAGTATCTTTAGCTTAGACATTATAACTCAACTACATAAGTCATGCCTGAGACAGAAACACGATCGCGCGATCTCAATTTCCGTCCTCGGCGAATTTCTTCCACATCATTTACCATCACCTCACCCGCTTGAATAATCACTTTAGCCTCTCCTCCTGTTTGGACAATTCCTTGCCATTTGAGAAACTGGTCAAGTTTAATTGTCGGTTGCTGAGGTTCATTCTCTTCAGTCATGGCAAAGTGATAAAAGTGATTTCATTTCTTCTTTAATAATAACTCCTTGAGATTTCTTCAGCAGCGATCAAGATGATTACTCGATCGCAATTTAACTAAGTCAGGAAGTTCCCTCAAGTAAAGAAGCTACAATAGAAAAAAGAACTTAATTAAAGTTTACAGACTGCAACCCTAGTGGAAATCACTGATACTATCCAAATTCAATTTGACCCGATTGACGATGCCCTGGCTGATTTTAAGGCAGGACGTGCCATTGTCGTAGTTGATGACGAAAATCGCGAAAATGAGGGCGATGTCATCTGTGCTGCCCAGTTCGCCACCCCTGACATGATTAATTTTATGGCGGTGGAGGCAAGAGGATTGATTTGCCTCGCCTTAACAGGAGAACGCCTTGATGAACTGGACTTGCCTTTAATGGTGAGTAAAAACACTGACAGCAACCAAACCGCCTTTACCGTCAGCATCGACGCATCCCCTAGATTGGGAGTTACTACAGGCATTTCCGCAGAAGACCGCGCTAAGACTATCCAAGTAACAATTAACCCAGCGAGTCGTCCCGAAGATTTGGGTCGTCCAGGTCATATTTTCCCAATTCGCGCCCGTCAGGGGGGTGTACTTAAACGGGCAGGTCATACAGAGGCTGCGGTAGATTTAGCGAGGCTTTCGGGCTTATACCCAGGGGGAGTTATTTGTGAGATCCAAAATCCCAATGGTTCAATGGCGCGATTACCACAGTTATATGATTATGCGAAGAAATATAATCTGAAGCTAATTAGTATTGCAGATTTGATTAGTTATCGCCTTAAGTATGACCGCTTTGTTTATCGTGAAACTGTCGCAGATATGCCCACTCAGTTTGGGGACTTTAAAATATATGCCTATCGCAATAATCTCGACAATACAGAACACGTAGCGGTTGTCAAGGGTAATCCAGAAGAATTTAAAGACCAGACAATCATGGTACGGATGCACTCAGAATGTTTAACTGGGGATGCGTTGGGTTCAATGCGTTGTGATTGTCGGATGCAGTTGCAAGCAGCCCTCAAAATGATTGAAAATGCAGGACAGGGGGTAGTGGTATACCTCCGTCAGGAAGGGCGCGGAATTGGCTTAGTGAATAAGCTAAAAGCCTATTCTTTGCAAGATATGGGGCTGGATACGGTGGAAGCAAATGAACGCTTAGGATTTCCTGCGGATTTGCGTGATTATGGCATGGGGGCGCAAATGTTGAACGATTTAGGGGTAAATAAAATTCATTTAATTACTAACAATCCCCGTAAGATTGCAGGATTGCGCGGATATGGTCTAGAAGTGGTAGATAGAATGCCATTATTAATTGAAGCTACTGATTATAACTCGACCTATTTAGCCACGAAAGCGGAAAAGCTGGGTCATATGTTATTACAAACCTACCTTGTTACTGTGGCGATTGATTGGGAAGAAGGTGAGTTAGAAAGTGTTAAGGAAAGATACGAAAGATTAGAGAAAATACGCTATATTGCTAAAGCTTCCCATTTAGTGGTACAAGAAGAAGCTAGACCTGTCGCGATCGCGCTTTTTGGAAAACCCTCCCTCACTATACACTTAGGCTTTGATCAAGCAAACTTAGCAAGTCCTGACTGGTATCAAAATTCCAATCATCCCTATATGCAAGCAATGGGACAGATATTAGATACCCTGGTGACATGGGATGAAGTTAAACGTTTAGAGTTTCTTGTCTCTCCAGGGGATGACCCGATGATAGGATTACAGGTAAAACTAGACCGTCAAACCTTCCCTATCGATAAGCAACCCTCAGTAATTTTTGATCATCTAGAAACTCAGCAGATTTATAGTTTTGTCAAAGATAAAATTTAATCCCTAACGCTAAATGTCATGATGACTAACCCATCACAAACTACCTCCCATCTTGCTACTTTATATGAACAAGATTATTACCTATGGTTAGAAACAACTACTAAGATTTTGGAGGAAGGGAAGTTAAACCAATTAGATGTCATCAACCTAAAAGAAGAGATTGCTGATATGGGAAAAAGCCTAAAGCAAGCCCTAAAAAGTAATCTCAGAGTTATTCTAATGCACTTACTAAAATATAAATACCAAAGTGAAAAAAGAACCAACAGTTGGCTATATACAATCCTTGAACACCGCAATAGATTAGAAGATTGTTTTACAGATAGTCCCAGCTTAAAATTCTATTTCCGAGAAGTGTTCCCAGAATCTTATCGCAAAGCAAGAAAAATGGCAGCCGTTGAAACAGGGTTAGATATTAACAGTTTCCCGATAGAGTCTCCCTTTACCCCCGAAGAAACCCTTGATTGCGATTACTTAACTTGAATCTTTAATTTTATATTTCACTATTCCTTCTTTCCTTATATATCGATCCGAAATAA
>JBBQDV010000302.1:0-2716 GCA_038320005.1 Cyanophyceae cyanobacterium | reverse complement strand
CAAGCCCCCGTTAAACCGTGTTAGGGGTTAAGGGCGGGTTCGTGACTCGGCTGGGTCTTTTTGTATTAATATTATTACTATTATGGCTACCTTCCGAATAAGAGGAAAGACTTCGAGAAAATTTTGTACCTGTTTAAAATAATCTTCAATCAACAATTTCAATACCTTGAATTCTCTCTTTCTTATCTTCCAGTTTTCTTAACATCCATTCTTCTCCCATCCACTCATCAAACTCCATATCAAGTTGATGCTGAAGTTCACCACTTTGGAAAAGTCTTAAAAATTCCTTTGTTGACATTTCATACTTTTCTTCAAAAGCCTGAAGTCTCGCTTGAGTTTCTTTTATGCCTTCTTCTAAGTTACGAAGGGTTGTAGATAATACGCCTTCAATGATAGGTTTCAGCGAATCCGTATAATTTGACTTTAAAGTTAGTTCAGCCATTACTTATTATATTATTGAACTAAAAGAACAAAAACCTAGCTTTTCTTAAGGGCGTATAAAATTGAACCTAAAAGCCCCACTTGTGGATTGAGGACAACATGAACTGGAACTTTTTCTAATAAGGAAGCCATGCGTCCCTTACGCTGAAAGACTTTGATAAAAGCACTTTCTTTAATTAGAGGTAATATTTTGGCTGCAATTCCCCCAGCAATATAAAGTCCTTGATAGGGAAGGAATTTTAAGGCGAGATTTCCCGCTTCTGCTGCATAGGCTTCTATGAACATATCCATTGTTTTGCTACAAAGGGGATCATTTCCTGTGGTCGCAGTAAGCGCGATAATTGCAGCGGGATCAATTTGTTGTTCAACAGGGAAACTATTTGCTTCCCATTGGCGAATTTTCTGACCAATTTTAGGGTTTTCTTCGGCGAATTGAATATCTCTAAGGAATTGGTAAATAGCAACAATACCTTGTCCTGAAACAACTCTTTCGACGGAAACATGGGCAATATTAAAACGCTGTTGTAGATTCCGCAATAGTTGAAATTCTAGGTCTGTGGTGGGGGCGAAGTCTGTATGTCCTCCTTCTGTGGGAAAGACCTGATAACCTGAACCTTGGGGAACTAAGAAGCCTTCTCCTAGTCCTGTTCCTGCACCAAGTATAGCAATGGGGGTATCAGGTTGAACAGGGGCGGATTGAAGGGTATAGATATCGGATTCTTTTAGTGCTAAAATGCCGTAGCTGACCGCAGCGAAGTCATTGATAAGACTGACTTTTTTGAGATTGAGTTCTTTTGCGAGGCGATTTGTGTCTAACTTTATCCAGTTGAGATTGGTGAGGTTTGAGGTATTATTAATTACAGGTCCCGCGATCGCGAAACAAGCAATTTCAGGACTAGGCTGTTGAGTTTGGGCGAGAAATTCCTCCACAATGGGGACTAAATCAGGGTAGTCTGCACTAACATAGGTTGCTTCTGATAAGGTTTCGTATTCTCGGTCTGAGTTGGTTTCAACAAGACGCAGAATTGTTTTTGTCCCACCAATATCTCCAGCAATTAATCGTGTCATAGCCTTCCCCTAGCCTAGTTACTCTATCTTTAATTAAAACGGATGAAACTTTCACTCTCGCTGAGGTGAGAAGTATCCCCATTTAACAGCATATCCCATCCTTTTTCTGTTGCTGTAATTTGTACTAAACAACAGAGGGCTGCATTTACCTGGGGTTGTCCTCCGACTAGCCCTGTGGTTGTTCCTGATACCGATGCACCATGTCCAATAAATAGCAAATCTTCTGAGTATTCTGCCACTAACTTTTGGGCAATATCGGCGGTACGTTGATTAAGTGTGGCACGACTTTCAGGATACTGCGGAATTAGGCGAGAGGTATAACTAAGATCAATGCGAGGATAACGGGCGACTAACTCTTCTAGGGAGGCGGTTATCGGAGGTTCGCTCATCCATTCTGGACTTAGCCATTCACAAAGCCCTGCTTCTAATTTGAGAGGTAAATCTAAGATTTCTGCAACGGCGTGGGCGGTTTGGACGGTACGCAGAAAGGGGGAAGCAAAAATATGAGCAATTTTTTCTGATTTCAAACGCTGTCCCAATTCCTGCGCTTGTACTAGACCATCTGCTGATAAAGGCGGATCATAACGGTGTTTGGCGGTATTAAACCATTCTGGGTTAACAAAATCTAAGCGATTACCGTGTCGGGCTATCCAAATCGTCTGAGCCATAAAGTTAAATCTATCTGCTTCATATACTATAACTGATTTGCGTAACTCTAGCTTTAGGGGTAAATGTCATGAAAATTCAAAAATATTTAAAAACTTATTGTAATTTCTAATACAAAATGTAAATATAGATAAAGAAATCGTTCATCTTGTCATGTTACTCAGTTCGAGTTTGTCGGGACGGAAGTAGAGATTGGTTCTCGAAGGAACACCCCGTATCTGAAGGATAAAAGTATCACAAAAGAATAACACAAATATAGTATTTTATAGTATTTTGTAGTATAGTATAAACGTGAAGCTATTTTCGATGATAGTCCCCTCTTTAAAGTCTACGGTTCACCGTAAGATGAAAGCTTAACTAAAAACCTAGTTCCGCAATTTAACTACAATTTATGCCAAAATCCCTGAAACTTCCCAAAAAAATAATGCTCCTGGGATCAGGGGAACTCGGTAAAGAATTTGTCATTGCTGCCCAACGTTTGGGAAATTTTGTTGTCGCGGTAGATCGTTACGCTAATGCCCCCGCCATGCAGGTTGCAGAT
>JBBQDV010000301.1:0-2726 GCA_038320005.1 Cyanophyceae cyanobacterium | reverse complement strand
GCTAACTTGACTCATCAAATCAGATGCTTGCTCCCATTGCGCTGCTAGAGCTAACCATTCCGCAGAGGTTTCCGCTTCTGTCCCCTTAACCGCAGCTTCCTGGGCTAATTCCACAGCTGCAACAAAAGGACTAGGGTTAGGATCGATTTCTGGACTAACAGAGGGTTCTACTTCCCTTGGGGTGGGAATGGTTGCTACTTGTGGGGCTTCTGTGGGGGAGGGAATCGTTGCCGTCGGTTCAGACTCCCTTCCTTGATAAATTTGCCAGCCAATTAAGAGTAATATCATCACCAGGACTCCTCCACCTAAACCTTGCCAAAAAGAAGTTTTATATTTGTTCGGACGACTTCCCACAGCGAATTTAGGAAGGCTTTGTTCTTTGGCGAGATTGGAGGAATATGTTTTGTCTGGTTGACCTTGTTTGAGTTTCTCGAAGAAATTGGCTCTTTTTAGCTTGATTTTCCGCGACCAGAGCAATTGGGCTTCGCGATCGCGATTAATTTCATCAAACCAAAGTAACTGTTGTTCTCGCACAATCCTCGCCAAAAGGTTGACACGGCGAATATTACGAGGCGCGATCGCGTCCAAAATTTCCTGAATACGCTCCACCAAATACTCTGGCTCAAGTTGCTCTGGCGTAGCAGCCTCACACAAAAGCTGTAAAGCCCCATCAGCAAAAACAGCACGAGTTCTCACCCCCGTATCTGCTAACTGCTCATTAAGCAACTGAATAATAGCAGCCATGCTACCCTGTCGTGCCTGTTGCCTAATATTATTAATACTTTCTACCATGATCGCTCTAACTCTTTTTCAAAAGCTTGCCCCGAATGCCAACTAATTTTAACGAGAAACATGATCAAACATCTCGATTCAATTACCTATCCCCTTTAACATTCCCAAATCAAGCCTCTAACTTCAGCGAATTGAGACAATAATAGGTTAAGATTAAAAATTGTAACATTAATTGGAAACGATTTATGGGTAAAACAATTCACGGCAAAATTTTTGTTGTTGATGACAATATTGACACAGATCAAATTATTCCAGCGGAATATTTAACTTTAGTTCCTTCTAAACCTGACGAATATGAGAAGCTAGGAAGCTATGCTTTAATTGGACTTCCTGACAGCTATGGTCAGTTTATCACTCCTGGGGAAATCAAGACCCAGTACCCGATTATTATTGCAGGGGAAAACTTTGGCTGTGGTTCATCGAGAGAACACGCACCCATTGCATTAGGGGCTTCAGGAGTAAAAGCCGTAGTCGCTCAGTCCTATGCCAGAATCTTTTTCCGTAACTGTTCCGCAACTGGGGAATTATACCCTTGGGAGTCAGGATCTCGCTTGTGTGATCAGTTTGAAACAGGACAGGAAGTAACCATTGACTTTGACAAAAATCAGCTGATTAATCATACTTTAGAACAAGTTTATGATTTAAATTCTTTAGGAGAAGTTCAACCCGTCATCGATGCAGGGGGGATTTTTGCCTATGCTCGTCAAACAGGTATGATTTCGCGCTAAGAAGATTAAATTTAATCAAGTAGGAGCTATTTTAGATGTTACTAAAATCAACAACTCGTCATGTTCGCCTTTACACCGCAGAAATTGAGAAGGGTGAACTAATTCCCAGTGAAAAAGTTTTAACTTTAGATATCGATCCCGATAACGAATTTCTTTGGAACGAAGATGTTTTGAATAAAGTCTATCGCAAGTTTGACGATCTAGTGGAAGCCAGCAATGGAGAAGATTTAACTGATTATAATTTACGGCGAATTGGCTCTGACTTAGAGCATTTCCTCCGCCATCTTCTCGAAAATGGTGAAATCAGCTATAACCTCAAAAGTCGAGTTATTAATTATAGTATGGGGCTGCCTAGAACAGATAGCCCAGAAACCCAGGGGAAATGGTAGAGAAATTCCGAATTTACCACCATTCTTTCTTTCCTTCATCATCAGTACGAGCTTGACGAATCACATCGGAGATCTTTTCTGCGTCTTTGATGTGATGTAGCTTTTCTTTGCTACCGTCCTCATACTCTACTTCAAAATAGGTAGGCACTTCGATATGATCCCCTGTAATATCAGCAACATCTACAGCAAGTTGTCTATCTTCTGAACCTATTGGTTTTGGTGGGGTTTTATCTCCTGGATTTAAAGTATCATTAGGTTGAGGTTTTTTAGGACTAGTCATATTTCTTTTTTATTAAGCTATATATTCAGCCTATAAAAAAATAAATTAAATAACATCTTTCGGGAGAGAGAACCCCAGAAAAGATTTTTACCTATAATTCAGAATTAAGCTAAATTTAGCTTATCGCGGGGAAGCGGATCACTCTACCCGACAGGGTGAGTGTCGTATGGGAGAAGCGGTCAATCGAGGGGTTCAATACCCCGAAGATTGACATAATTCTTTTAACGTGGAAGTGCGCGATCGCCTACGCTGTAAACTAATTCTAGCGTGAATATTGTATCGCGCTAAGTATGTGCTATGCTTTTACCATGCTCACTTTAAGTTACACTTACAGAATTTATCCAACCCAAGACCAGAAGGCGCAGATGCTTTCCTGGTTAGAGACTTGCAGACGGCTTTATAATCGCTGTTTGCGAGACTTAAAGGATTGGATGAATAGTCGTAAGTGTAGCCTGGATAGTTGCTCATTGAGGCACGAATATATAATTCCTGCTGACGTACCATTCCCTAGTTACCTTGAGCAGAAAAGACAACTAA
>JBBQDV010000300.1:0-2762 GCA_038320005.1 Cyanophyceae cyanobacterium | reverse complement strand
GACCCCAAACGGCGAGCAGTAGCAATGGCTTGCAATCCAGCTACCCCTGCACCAATAACAAACACTTTAGCAGGGCGAATTGTTCCTGCTGCGGTGGTTAACATTGGGAAGAACTTCGGTAAGGCTGATGCTGCAATCAATACCGCTTTATATCCTGCTACCCCTGCTTGGGAAGAGAGCGCATCCATACTCTGAGCGCGACTGGTACGGGGAATAGTCTCCATTGCTAGGGCTGTGACCTTTTGCTGCGCTAACTGCTGCACAAGCTCTGGTTGACCCAAGGGGTTCAAGAGACTAATTAGGGTTTGACCTTCTCCGAGTCGGGCTGCTTCTTCTGGGGATGGGGGAGAAACTTTTAATAAAATATCTGTTTCACGCCAGAGTTTTTCCGTATCTGAAATAATAGTTGCTCCAGCAGATTCATAGTCAGAATCCTGAATATAAGAGCCTTCACCTGTTCCAGCTTCTACCCAAATTTCCCAACCCTGTTTAGTTAAACGGGAAATGGTATCGGGGATCATTGCGGTACGGTGTTCTCCGTTGGCTGTTTCTTTCGCGATCGCGATTTTCATTAAAAAAATGGGTCTGAAACCCCGTCCTTTTAGGACGGCTTTACAATTGTTTTACTATCGCCTTGGGGTTAAGAAATCAGGTGTGCCTTTGTTTTGCACTTTCAACAGGACAGTTACTGTTTCAAATTCTCTAACCCTGTACGCATAGTATTTTGCTCTTTCGAGCCTCCCTTTCGGGGTAATGTTAGCTTCGAACGCTTATAAGAGCTTGTTAGGCTTGCAACACTGTCACAGTGACCTTGGGACTGTTTAATCACAAGCGACAGAGCAGGGAACTAGCTTCGCATTCCAGGGTGTCGTGACTCAAATAAGGGCTACCTATTACTAGGTGGTCTGCTCAGAATGGCTTGTTGGACTTCTCCTTCAAGCCTCATGCCATAAGGGCTGAGGTTTCTGACTACTGCTCAACTTTTTACCTTTGCACCAAATATAAGATGACTATCTCAATTCTCACACTATTTACTAGATATATACTAATAGTATTATTGTGACAATATTATTAGTATATTACCTTGAGCTTTTTCTCTTTTATCCTCTCATATTATTTGCTGAAAAAACCGCTAGTTCAAAACCTTGGCATTTCAAAGGACTGATTTAGCGACCGATACCAACATAGTGGAAACCTGCTTCTTGTAAGGCTTCTTTGTCTAAAAAGTTACGTCCATCAATAATTACTGGATTTTCCATCAATTTAGCCATTTCTTTGTAGTCGAGGCTACGGAATTGTGACCATTCGGTAACGAGTACCAAAGCATCGCAAGTATCTGCAAGTCTTTCAGGATCAGTCTCTACTACCACGTTAGATAAGCCGTTCCGCATTCCAGTTTGGGAAATAATCGGGTCATAGGCTTTGACTCTTGCCCCTAAACGGTTCAGTTGTTCGATAATATCAAGAGCAGGAGCATCGCGCATATCATCGGTATCGGGTTTGAAAGTTAAGCCGAGTAAGCCGATAGTTTTCCCTTTTAGGATTTTCAGTTCTTGTTGCAGTTTTTCAATGGTAATTAGACGCTGGCGTTTATTCACCTCCACAGCAGATTTGAGTAATTGGGCTTCGTAGTTATAGTCATCTGCGGTATGGATTAAAGCGGAAACATCTTTGGGGAAACAAGAACCTCCCCAACCAATCCCTGCTTGGAGGAATTTGTTACCAATGCGAGAGTCTAAACCGATTCCCTTCGCTACTTGGGTGACATCTGCACCGACGCGATCGCAAATATTGGCAACTTCGTTAATAAAGCTGATTTTCGTTGCCAGGAAGGCGTTAGCAGCGTACTTGATCATTTCTGCGGAGTTGAGATCTGTCGTCACCACTGGTACAGGCGGTAAAGATTTATCCTCCGCTGCGATATGATTTACTAAGGGTTCATAGAGTTTTTGCATTACTTTAATCGCGCGATCGCAATTACTCCCCAAAACAATTCGGTCAGGATTAAAAGTATCGTGTACCGCAGAACCTTCTCGCAAAAACTCAGGATTACTGACCACATCAAAATCCGAGGAAATCGACTCTAAAATAATATCCGCTGAACCCGCTGTGACTAAATCTTTTTGACGTTCCGCCACCCCATCTAGAACAATCATTCTCACCCAATCTCCTGAGCCAATCGGGACAGTAGATTTGTTCACAATTACCTTATATTCATTATTGAGATGAGCGCCGATTCCTCGCGCCACAGCCTCAACATAGCGAGTATCACTTTCCCCTGTGGATAAAGCTGGAGTTCCCACTGCAATAAAAAGAACTTCCCCATGTTTAACCCCCATGGCTAAATCAGACGTAAACACAAGTTTTCCAGCTTCTGTTGAAGACTTCATCAGATCTGAAAGTCCAGGTTCATAAATAGGAGATTGTCCTGATTTGAGTAGCTTGACTTTCTCTTCATTATTATCGACACAAATCACCTCATGTCCAAGATGTGCCAAACAAACCCCAGTCACCAAACCAACGTATCCAGTTCCAATTACACAAACACGCATACAATTAATCCTTTTTCGTAAATTGCCGTACCACTAATTCCAAATATTACCTAAATTTACTTAGATTTTCTCCGCTATTGAGCCTAATCGCTTTTGAAAATCAGTAATCGTCAACTTCAATCCCTCCTGTAAATCAACAGTGGGTTTCCAGTTTAACCAATTCTTAGCGAGGGTAATATCAGGCTGTCTTTGTCTTGGATCATCCTCTGG
>JBBQDV010000299.1:0-2812 GCA_038320005.1 Cyanophyceae cyanobacterium | reverse complement strand
GAACAGTACCCAATTCCCGAAGGTGAGCCTCATGCTATCTTATTACACCTGATGGAAGCAGGTAGAGTCAAGCAGGAGGATTTAGTCGGAGTAATCGGTTCGAGAGGAGTGGTTTCAGAAATCGTCAATGGGAAACGCAGTATTAGTAAAGCGCAAGCGAAGACTTTAGCAAAGTTTTTTGGTGTCGATGTTGGTTTATTCGTTTAATTCTTACATACAAAGTCTCTATTGTTCCTGAATCAGCATTTTGGTTAGTTGTGCTTTTTTCTTGTTACTATATCCCTTTAGTCCGCGTTTTTTTGCCATCGCTTTTAGTTCAGTTAAATTGAACATATCCAAAATTTTCGCATCTGTAATCACATCGGGAAGCGGTTCAGGGGTAACGAAAAAGACTTCTTTGAAAATATCCAAGTTTTTACGTCCTGTTATTCCGCATTTCAGATTTTTTACATCACGTAAATCCTCTCGCCAGTAACGTCTGGGAGATTCATAAATGCGATGACTAGCAACTTTTGGCTTGACTGTTTTCGGCAAAGAATCAACTGGACGATTAACGAGATATTCTAGCCCCTGCTTAATTTCTTCTAAGGTTGCAGTAGCGAGATTTACCTTTGGTAATTCTTCTTGCGCTAATAATCTAGATGACCGAATAGTAGCTTCTGAATCATCCGCAATCATACACCAAACTTTTTCTAGTCCTGCTGCTTCTGCAACAGCATAAGCGAAAGCATTAGCAATAATTCGATATTCGTCTTCACTTGTTTGGGTGACAATAACAGGTAGCCAGTTGCGATTATCTGCTTCATTTACAGCTTTAGCAGTACCAGAAATGATAAACTCAGAAGCTTCAATGGGTTCATCCAGTTTTAGCTCATCAAAATATAAATACATTAAAGAACCGATTTCTTGTTTCATTGTAAAAAATACTCCTCAGCAAATGATTGGTAATAATTAAAAGCAACTTTAGAAAAATAAGCAGCGGGTCTATTAGAAAAGGCAGCAGTAGCTATATGGGCGTAATTAGGAATCTCATAAACTGTTAAATTATGATTTGAATTAGCAGCTTTTGGGAAGAAATAAGGTAACAAATCTATTCCTTTTGCTGATTTACTCTGAACAATCATTTTCTTCAAAGCTATCTGTGCCTGTTGCTTTTGTGTTGGCGTAATTTGTTCACCGTTATAAAAAATTGGTAAAGCTTTTGGGTCAGCGATATGGGGAAGTGAAGCACAAAGTCTTGCTCCGATTTCAGGTAGAAACTGGCTAATAACTTGTTGTGCATTTAGTAGAGAAGTTAGATTATTATGTTTGGTCGGAAGTAAAACCACATCCGCAGCAGCCACCGTTTCTTGACTAAAAAAATGCCAGCCTGGAGGGGCATCAATCAAAATATAATCATATATATTTCTTAGCTCACCTAGCACTGTTCGCAATCTACCTTTTGCTATTTCTGCAACTAACTGATTCTGAGTTTTCTCAAAAAAGGTTTCATCAGCAGGAATGACATCAAAGCCAACTTGTTTGCCAGATTTATGAGTAAAGTGATAAGGTGAAATAGCTTCCTTAATATCATTTTTGCTATAGTTTGCTAAACAATCGTACAGTTTCTTGCTAGTCGGCTTTATATTAAGGATATTGGTTAAATCTTTTTGGTTAGCATCGAAATCAACAACCAAGACTTTATGTTTGATACCCAAAACTGCTGCTAAATTAATAACAGTAGTAGTTTTTCCGACTCCCCCCTTATTGTTATAAACGGCAACACTCAGAGCTTTAGAGGTATTATCAATAATTCGTTTGAGAAACTGTACTTTTTTATCAATATTATTAGCCGTTAAGTGGAGTAATTGCGTGACAGGATAAACTACTCTCCCATGTTTGCGAAAAAGCTGAATATAGTCAGCATTGGTAATAATTCCCCATTTCACACTCCGACAATTTATCGCACTAGGATTTAAATACCTTTGTATTTGTTTAACTGTTTTTTTATAGTCTCCATTAGCGATATTTATATCTCGCCCCTTAACTTCAATAATTAAAAAAGGATTCTGTTGGGAGTGTAAGAAGCAGTCATCGTCTAAGTTTTTTCTGGCTGCATAATCAACCTTGTCCGTGCTAAAACCAGTTGAAAATTGCGGATACTGTTCTTTTACTGCAAAGCCTAGTGCTTCGAGGAGTTTAGGCATGAACAGCCCATACAGAACAGCTTCTGGTGCGCCATCAGGAAGGGCTAAGAAGGCTTGCTTAAGTTCAGAGTCAGCCATATTAAGTCAAATATTTTCCTTAAGTACGAATCGCGAACTAATTACTTTAGTTATTTGTCTCTATCTATCAAAAGTACCACGATTTAAGGAAAGCAAGGATATAACTCTCGTTGAAGCAGGACAAGCATTATCATTGAACTTTCCAACGTGACATCCTCCTACATCGAATCAAAGATTGCGATGTAGGCTTCCTTACCTCACGATAAGGCATTCCTGTTTCTTTGGTCTTCCCTGGCAGTTATTGGTTCAGTCGGATTTTATCCTCCCAATAGTGTTGCCCCGTTCCGATACCTCCACAGGCATTACCCTCCAGAGTCCCTGGACTACACAAGTATCGTATGAGATACAAGACTTCCTTCTTACGGTCAGATTTTTACCTAAGCACCGCAAACCAAGTCGCACTTTGCTTTCTTGCTTAGAACCCCATAACCTGAATTGTCAAGGTACATACAATACCGTTCCTAGAGTTTGGAGGTCCCGATGAACATCTGACTTTAACTCACAATCTAGTCAGTGGTTAGCTGATCTGATAAGTGTAGCACGAAAAA
>JBBQDV010000298.1:0-2879 GCA_038320005.1 Cyanophyceae cyanobacterium | reverse complement strand
ATTAATCCTAGTCGGATGGTGATTCGTGCTAAGTTACAAAATAATCCCTATGTACGTCTAGAAACCGTTGCTGAAATTGCAGTTGCAGCAGAACTAGGAATTAAAATTGATGCTAACCGCGCTAGTATTGATGACTGGTTGCGATTACCTGGGATTTCTATTCATCAAGGGCGGTCATTGGTTGAACTTGCGGAAATGGGGGTCAAGTTTCTCTGTCTTGAGGATATCGCTGCTGCTTTAAGTCTACCGATTGAGAGAGTTCGCCCTTTTGAACCAGTTTTGTTTTTCTGTTATTACGATGCTACTAGTGATATTGCCCCAACTCAGATAAATGTTAATCTGGCTACATCCGCGCAGTTAGAAGGGATTCCAGGGATTGATCGAGTTTGCGCGATCGCGATCGTCCAAAATCGTCAACAACAAGGAAATTACCGCAATCTAGCTAACTTACAACAGCGTTTAAACCTCAGTAGCCAGTTAATCTCACAGTTGGTGTATTATCTAAAATTCTAGAGTATCTTTTCAGAATTTGATCAAATATCCCCTTGACATTGTAGTTAGGTATAGGGTTTAGACTAGGATCAAGCCGATTTAGGAAAGACAAAAAATGGCAAAACGCTTAATCGAAGTTTTTACAGCCGGATGTCCCTTGTGTGACGATGCCGTCAAAATAGTCAGAGAACTAGCTTGTGACAACTGTGATATTCAAGTTCATGACCTACGGAAAGATTCTGCGACAAAGGAATCTCAAGAAAAAGTCAAACAATACAATATCCACCGTTTCCCTACAGTCGTTGTTAATGGCAAATTAGCAGAATGTTGTTCTAATCAGCAACCTATCAGCCGTGAATCTCTCATTGCTGCTGGTGTTGGACAAGGCTAAAGCAGACATAGGGGGGAAGTTTTCTCCCCTTATTAACAATATGGTACAAGCAAAAGGCTTACTAATTGGCGAGTTGAGTCAACAAGTGAATCTCTCCAAGCAAACCATTCGCTACTATGAACGGATTGGACTGCTTGACCCACCACAACGGACAAACTCAGGCTATCGGCTTTATTCAAACGAAGAGAAAGAAAGATTAGAGTTTATCCAGAAAGCAAAAAACTTTGGACTCTCTTTAGAAGAGATCAAAACCCTAATTGAACTGAGAACTAAAGGTATTTTACCCTGTGCTAGTCTCGAAAGAATGTTAAAGCAACATTTAGATGATTTAGATCAGCATATCGCAGAAATGATCGCCTTGCGCCAAGAATTAGCCTCTCGTCATCAACAAATTAAATCCGTATTATCCAATAACCACAAAATTAACCAAAAGAGTAGTAGTGGTAAGATTTGTAGCTTTATTGAACAAGATAAGTAGCTAATCTCAAGTTAATAGCTGTTCTTCCCTGAACCAGTCTTTCAACAGCCGATTAACCTCCTCTGGAACTTCATCATGGGGACAATGACCCGCTTGGATAAAGTATTCTCTAAGCTGAGGATGATACTGCTTAAACTTCTTGCTTCTCTCCCTCGTATTCATCCAAGGATCGCCTTCACCCCAAAGTAGGAGGAGGGGACATTGTAACTGTTGTAGCAAGACATCAACCTTTTCTCCTTGAGGACTTTTGAACACAGAAGCAAATACTTTCACAGCCCCTGGGTCACAGGAAGGACGATAAATATCCTCAACTAACTGGTCTGTAACTGCATTCTGATCAAGATAGACCTTCTTGAGGGTACGGCGAATAATAAAACGCCGACGGAGATATTGAAATAAGAAAAAACTCGCCCAAGGTTGTAATAACAGATTACGGATCAACTTTTGGACTGGATTAGGCTGAGGACGAGGTTGACTATCGCTAAAAGGTCCCGCACTATTTAATAAAACTAAACCAACTGCATTTTCAGGACGTTGGGCTGCGACACAAAGACAAGCATAGCCACCGAGGGAGTTTCCCACCAAGACCACTGCTCGACCAATCACTTCCGTAATAAAATCAGAGAGTTGATCACGCCAAACATCGCCACTATAAACCCTATCTGGTTTAGCAGAACGTCCAAACCCTAATAAATCTATCGCCCAAACTTGAAAGTCTTCCTGAAGTTCGGCAATATTTTTACGGAAGTGGTCAGTAGAAGCCCCAAAACCATGGACAAAAAGGATCGGTGGTTTGGTCGTATCTTCTTGACCTGCTTTAACATAATAAATAGACTGTTCACGCCATTGCCAATAACTTCCTGACGTTGCGGTTGAGATAACTTGCATAGGTTAGATGAAATTGAGTAGAGGCTAACCTTATCAATTGTAACGAAAAATTAACGCTAGGAGATTCTGCCGTACCTTGTTAAACTAGGACTTAAGCACAGCGATCATCGACACAGCCCAATTTTTATAAGATAAAATAAATAATTGTTAATTTTGCACTCAGCATTTATATAAATAAAGTAAAGGAGGATAGCTATGTCCACTGAAGTAATTGATAAACCATCTATAGTTAAAGAACGAGGCACATCTACAGTCCGTAAACACGCCCCTCGCTATAAAGTTTTGCTACATAACGATGACTTCAACCCAATGGAGTATGTTGTGCAAACTTTGATTCAAACAATTGCTGGATTAACCCAACCTCAAGCGGTTAATATCATGATGGAAGCCCATGCTAATGGTCTAGCTTTAGTTATTACCTGTGAGATGGAACACGCAGAATTTTATAGTGAAACTCTCAATAATCATGGCTTAACCAGTACAATTGAGCCAGATGAATAAATAACCCCTATTTAGTAGAAATTTGCAATTTTTTCTTTCGATTAAGAGATACCCAGCACCCATCTTTATACCTCCAGGGGACTCCCGTTAAAGCGGTACAGGCTTAACGGTGAGAGGAATGGAGGTCAA
>JBBQDV010000297.1:0-2971 GCA_038320005.1 Cyanophyceae cyanobacterium | reverse complement strand
GCAGAGATGTTAAAAAATGATCGGTGGATTATTGAACAAGCAAATAAAGGCATGATTGAGCCTTTTGAATCTTCTTTAGTGCGTGAAGTGGAATTAGCAGATAAGACTATCCGCAAGGTTTTAAGTTATGGCTCATCATCTTATGGTTATGATATTCGCCTTAGTCCTAAAGAGTTTCTCATCTTTAAACATATTCCTGGTACAGTTGTTGATCCGAAAAACTTTAACCCTAATAATTTAGAACCTGTTTCCTTGAATAGCGATGAAAATGGAGATTTCTTTATTATCCCTGCTCATTCCTATGGCTTAGGTGTTGCCCTAGAAAAGTTAGATGTACCGCCAAATATTACGATAATATGCCTTGGTAAGTCAACCTATGCTAGATGCTCAATCATCCTGAATGCCACTCCAGCAGAGGCGTGTTGGCGCGGTAATCTGACCCTGGAACTGAGTAATAGCTCTAGTGCTGACTGTCGGGTTTATGCAAATGAAGGGGTTGCTCAATTACTCTTTTTTGAGGGTGAACCTTGTGATGTGACATATCAAGACCGTTTAGGAAAATATCAAGATCAGCCTCATCAAGTAATTTTCCCAAGAGTTTAGATGCGTTAATTCAATTTTGCCATGTAGCGAGTCCCATTCATAATTGTGGACTCTTGAGAGTTGGAAATCCCCACAACTTCTTTTAGACGCGATCGCGATGTTTATACTATTCCGAATTCCGAGGCGTTGAAAATCTGTTACCATGTTTCCCTGCGAAGAGATCTTTATAAGAATTTATCTTCACGAAAATTAGTCTTTTTTCGTTTGATAGCTTGGAATTACCGTATTTGATCAGGAAAAGTGGATAAGTTTAAAATTGAAGTCATTAATGCAACTCCTAACCCACAGCAATTGGTGTGGCTGGCGATGCACCAAGATTATAGTGAAGGGTTTGTTTGGGACGATCGCGATCGCGCACCCGATGAAACTAAAGCAGGAGAATTAATCGTTAAACACCTCCTCATGGGGGATCGAGGTCATTACGGGTGTACAGAACATCCTCAAATTACCTTCAATGTGGGCTATTTCCCCCACTCGATGATGCAGCAAATTCGGACGCATCGGGTCGGAGTCAGTTTTGATGTACAAAGTTTTAGGTACACTGGACAGCGCATTATCAAAGTTGCGACAGGGGAACAAGACGTTGAAGATATCTTTTATCTGCGTCCCGTTGGGAAATATACGAACCGTCAGGGGAAGCGTTACACCTATTCCGAAGCGCAACGTCAAGAAGATATTCAGTGGTGTCTAGAGGCTTGTAAACGCTATCAGAAACGCCTTAAGGAAGGGTTATCAGAAGAACACGCCAGAGGACTAATTCCTTTTGATGCGCGTCAACATTTTGTCATTAGCTGTAATCTGCGATCGCTAATGCACCTTTTAGATTTACGCTGGAAAAAAGATGCTCAACTAGAAGCGCAAAAGTTTTGTGAATTACTTTATACTCACTTTGAAACCTGGACTCCAGCGGTAGCAAAATGGTATTTAGATAGCAGAGCGAAGAAGGCAAAACTCTCACCCTAATTAACTAAAATTTTATAATGGAACAGGATAATTTGCCTCAACTACCCGATTTCTCAGAACTTTGGCAAGAAACATTAGGATGGCAGCCAAATGAGGAACAACAGACCTTATTTCAACAGTTATATACGCAAATCTTATTAGCAAATCGGCAATTTAATTTAACCCGTATTACCGAACCTGAAGAGTTCTGGGAAAAGCATCTCTGGGACTCTCTCAAGGGAATTGCTGCATCAGGATTAGGAGATGATTCCTTTGATAATCAGCGTATCATTGATATTGGCACAGGGGCAGGATTCCCAGGATTGCCGATCGCGATCGCGTATCCCACAACTGAAGTCACCCTTTTAGATTCTACCCGTAAAAAGATTGCCTTTTTGCAAACCCTAAGCGAAGAATTAGGCATAACAAACACCATTCCCCTAGCAGGACGTTCGGAAGAAATGGGACAACACCCCAACCATCGAGAAAGCTATGATTTGGCTCTAGCAAGGGCTTTAGGCTCTGCTTCCGTCTGTGCGGAGTATGCCTTACCTTTATTGAAAATTGGCGGGGTCGCAGTCCTTTATCGGGGTCACTGGCAAGAAGAAGAAACCGAAGCCTTAGCAGAAGCAGTGTTTCCATTAGGGGGATCACTCCTGGAAGTGGAAGCCTTCACAACGCCGATTACTAATAGTCAGCGTCACTGTATTTACATCAGCAAAGAAGAAGAAACCCCCTCAGAGTTCCCGCGTCCTGTAGGAATTCCGACTCAACACCCGTTATAGAAGTGGAGAGTGGCGGGGTGAGGCGAAAGGTTATCAACTTTTCTTAGACAAAACAAACACACTTCCCTCATTCCCTCTACCAATGCGTAAGTCTTCATCAAGATAAGTAGTATCTAGCCAAGCCTCTCTTTCCCGATTTTTGATACTGAAATCGAAAGGGAAAAACTTTTCACCAGCTTCAATGCGTCTAATAAATTCTTGGGGAGAACGATACTGAATAAACCGCTGTAAATTGAAAATAGAACGCTCAAAATTCACGTTGACACGCTTTTGAGAAACAGCTTCAAAGTCTGCTGTCACACTCACTAACCCTTCTAAAAAAGGAATACCCACAACTTCAGCAATATTATAAATTCTTGTGGGTGTAGTGCGAACACACTGATAAATCTGTCCTAGTTGTAACCCTGGAAAACGGTCAAGGTTAAGTAAGCTATTACTTGTCGTATAAAGCAAACGCCAGTCTCCCTCTAAAAGGTCTAGTCTTTCCAAAGGCTTCGGATTGGGGTTGATATCTTCTAACTTGACCACTGCGGATAAGACAGCTACTTTATCAATCTCATTGGCTAAAAGTCCGCGATTTTTTCCTGCAACTGTTTCTAATAGTTCCGCTTTCTCTCTCATAGTTAAAATCTTTATAGCTT
>JBBQDV010000296.1:0-3018 GCA_038320005.1 Cyanophyceae cyanobacterium | reverse complement strand
TAGATATTCTTGCCAAATTTCCCTTTTCATGATTTTATCTGTTTGCTTTTCGCTTATTTCTGTCCCATCAGGGGAAACTTGATAAAGGGCGGTAAAAACTTCTTCCCTTCGCGCTTCCATTTCTACTGCTAAGAGTTGATTGGGATAGTTACTTTTTACGGTTTGCGCGATCGCGCTTAAAGTAGAGATAGCAAATACAGGAATATCTAATTGTTGGGCAAATGTCCTGGCTGTAACCATCCCCACTCTAGTCCCTGTGAACCCTCCAGGTCCTCTCGCAACGGCGATAAAACTTAAATCTTGCCAAGTTTGGGGTTGAATGAAATCTACTAGGTACTGATGGAGATAGCTAGAGGTATCCCGTCCTAATTCCCAGGTTTGGCTACGGGTATCTGCTTGAAAGTTACTAATAGCGAGTCCTAAATGGGGGCTTGTTGTGTGCAGCGCGATCGCGTATTTTAAATGATGATTAGACACTGATTATTCTGATTATTAATATTTGCTTTATAACTTCCCCTTATCACCCATTTTCAATTTTCCATTCCCCGACGAATAGCTTGCTTCGTTTTCGGATCAAATAAATGAACTTGATCTAAAAGGATGGATAACCAAAGAGAATCATCTACTTGGACAAGATAATCTGGGGGAACTCTCACTTGTAAAGTAGTCCTATGGGTATCATCCAGATGAACTGTCAATAAGGTTTCATTCCCTAAAGCTTCTACTAAGTCAACAGTAACAGCTAAATTTTTTGGGGCTGGGGGACTCGGATGCAAATGTTCAGGACGAATCCCCAGGAGTAAGGAACGCCCATCATAAGGCTTTAATAGGGACTCATAGGCTTCAGGAAGGGTGACGCGAAACAACTCATGAGTTAGAAGACGGGGGGCGGTAACTTTTACCTTGAGGAAGTTCATGGGGGGAGAACCAATAAACTCAGCTACAAAGCAATTAGCAGGATGGTTATAAATTTCTAGGGGGGAAGCGAGTTGTTGAATTTCGCCTTGATTCATGACCGCAATGCGATCGCCCATTGTCATTGCTTCGGTTTGATCGTGGGTAACGTAAATGGTGGTAATCCCTAGCTGTCGCTGTAGTTTGACGATTTGACTACGGGTTTCTGTGCGTAGTTTAGCATCGAGGTTTGATAGGGGTTCATCCATGAGGAATACTTGCGGATTTCTCGCGATCGCGCGACCTAATGCAACCCTTTGTTTTTGTCCCCCTGAAAGCTGTTTAGGTAAACGTTTTAGTAAGGGTTCAATCTGTAATAAATTAGCAACATTACGGACTTGAATCTCGATGCGTTTCTCTTTTTCCGAGAGGTAACGTAATCCTTTGGGTAACTTACGGGTTATTCCGACAGCAGTTTCTTCTCCCCAAGGACGGAGATATTCAATAATTTTCTCGACCCGTGTTTCTGGGGTGGGGGTAGTTGTGGGTACTTCTTGATCCATGCGCCGTAACCCGAAAGCAATGTTATCGTAAACATTAAGATGGGGATAAAGGGCATAATTTTGGAATACCATCGCGATATCTCTTTCTTTGGGAGGGAGAGAATTAATAACGCGATCGCCTACAAAGATATTACCACCCGTTAGTTCTTCTAAGCCAGCAATAAGACGCAGTAGGGTACTTTTCCCACAACCCGAAGGACCAACTAAAACTAGGAATTCCCCATCATTCACCTTGAGGTCAATTCCCCGTAAAATATTAACCCCTGTCTTTCCTTTACTAGATTTAAGAAATGCAGGAGAGGGGTCTATAGTTTCTAAGCTAGTTTCAGCAGTTACAGGAGTAAGAGTGGTTTCCTCTTCTTTTTGTCCTGAAAAAGTCTTATAAATATTCTCTAAAACAAGTTGTGCCACAAATATTTCAACAGTTCGATAATCTAGAATAATAGCCAACTCCATCCTAGTGTATCGTCAATTTTATATTTGACACTCTCAGGTCTAAAGACACTGAGATTAAAGATTTTGTAAAGCAATATAAGTCTGCTTTTCTAATCCTCGCAGTTGATTCTTTTGAGTCAGATACATAATTAGCCTTTTCACTATATAATACAGCATAGCGAAAATGTCTAAAGGATGGTAGGCATAAATTACTTAAATTAATACTGGTGATTAAAATTACCTTATCGCTTTCCTCTCAGGTCTGAAGACACTGAGTTTCACGCATTAAAATTATGAATTTCTCCGTTGCTGACCTACGACAAAACTATACTCGCGCGGGTTTAACTGAAGCAGAAGCGCAGGATAATCCATTTGAACAATTTCGGGTCTGGTTTGACCAAGCCGTGTCTGCGCAGTTGCTAGAACCGAATGCAATGACTTTAGCCACAGCGACCCCAGAGGGAAAACCGTCAGCAAGAATGGTTTTATTAAAAGGCTATGACGAATCAGGCTTTATCTTCTATACAAATTATCATAGCCAGAAGGGACAAGAATTAACCGCGAATTCTTGGGCGAGTTTAGTCTTTTGGTGGGCGGAATTAGAACGTCAAGTTCGTATATTTGGAAGGGTGGAAAAGCTTGCGGAGTCGGAGTCTGATGCTTATTTCTATAGTCGTCCCGACGAATCGCAGTTAGGGGCTTGGGTATCTAATCAAAGTCAGGTTATTCCCCATCGAGAAGCCTTAGAAACTCGCTTAGGGGAGTTAGAACAGCAGTACAAAGATAAAGAAATTCCGCGTCCTCCTCATTGGGGTGGATTTCGTGTTGTCCCCACAGAGATAGAATTTTGGCAAGGTCGTCCAAACCGTTTACATGATCGTTTGCGCTATAGTCAACAAGAGAAGAATTGGTTACGGGAAAGGTTATCTCCCTAGATTGGATTTGAATACTAGGATTGACGGGGATAGTAACAGCAACTTCTGTGCCTTCAAATATTACACTTAAAGGCAGAGCCATATTGCCTAAATCATCAAGCTTATGACCAGAGAAAAAATAGTTGCCATTATTACTGGAACAATTTCGATCTTAATTGCAGTTGCTTATTTAGTATTCGTCCAGATTCTTG
>JBBQDV010000295.1:0-3023 GCA_038320005.1 Cyanophyceae cyanobacterium | reverse complement strand
TATCTATCTTCCTCGTTTCACCGCAATTTCAACCCGTCGCAATTCTTGCTTAACACGGTCTTCCAATTTCTCAGGAATAGGACGATTACCGTAGGAACTATAAAACCCTGCGAGGGCGTTAATAGCAGTTTGCATTGTCGTGAAGGAACGAGAACCACCATATTGGCTATCTCGGCGATAACGGGCGGTATAATCATTCATCTGTTGTCGGGCTTGATCTTTTAGAGCAGCTTTTTCTGGTGTATCATCGGGGGTATCAATGACATTCTCTAAATTGCTAATCAAGGTTAAAGTATCTTGGTTATAGTCCCCAGTAAGAGTTGCAAGTGTATTAGTACAACCCATTAAGCCAATTACTAAAACTAAGACTAGAGACAATAAGCGTGATAAGTAAGATTTCATTATTCTTTCCAAAAAAACGTTCACTATAAACCAATCCTAACCTGTATTGGGAAGACTCTCGCTGTCATAAGAAGTAGTTTTTTGGCAAAATTTGGCTCTGACAAATCATCTAGGATAGAATGCAATCATTTAGATGGAAAAGTAAGTCAACGTGGTTCAAACAACTGTTTTAAATTCTATCTCTGTTTCTTCTCTATCTTTCCTTCCCACTGGTGAGGCTTTAAAGTCGTGGTTGGATGTATTAACCAAAAAAATCATTTCTGGGGAAGTCATCAGCCGAGAAACTGCCTTATCTTTAACAAAAATTGCAGGCACTGATAATATTCTTTTGTTATGTGAGGCTGCGGATCAAGTTCGTCAAGCTTGTTGTGGTAATACGGTAGATTTGTGTAGCATTGTTAATGTCAAATCAGGGGGATGCTCAGAAAATTGTAGTTTCTGTTCTCAGTCTGCTCATCATCCTGGTAATGATTCACCTAACTATGGGTTGAAACCGAGAGAAGAAATATTAGCTCAAGCGAAAGCTGCGGAAGAGGGAGGCGCAAAACGCTTCTGTTTAGTCAGTCAAGGACGAGGAATTAAATATAGTAGCCCCAAATCTCAAGAGTTTGAAGAGATTCTGGCGACGGTACGGCAAATTATTAGCGAAACTAGCATTAAGCCTTGCTGTGCTTTAGGAGAGGTCACTCAGGAGCAAGCAGAAGCTTTACATGATGCTGGGGTAACTCGCTATAATCATAATTTAGAGTCTTCTGAGAACTTTTATTCTGAGATTGTTTCTACTCATACTTGGCGCGATCGCGTTGATACGGTCAAGAATCTCAAATCTGCTGGTATCCAAGCCTGTACAGGGGGTATTATCGGGATGGGTGAAAGTTGGTCAGATCGGGTTGATTTGGCAATTTCTTTACGAGAATTAGAAGTTGAATCCGTTCCCATTAACCTCCTCAATCCTAGAGAAGGAACACCTTTGGGAGATCGCCCAAAATTAGATCCTTACGAAGCATTAAAAACGATCGCGATTTTCCGCCTCATCCTCCCACACCAAATTCTCCGTTATGCTGGTGGACGAGAATCCGTCATGGGTGATCTACAAAGTCTTGGTTTAAAATCAGGCATTAATGCCATGCTTATTGGTCATTATCTCACCACAATGGGACAACCCCCAGCACAAGATCAGGCTATGCTAGAATCTTTGGGGCTACAAGGAGGAGAAGCTCCTGTTCCTCATTAAACTTCTGTACACGCCTATGAATAGCATTAAGGAATCATTGTGTCTTCGATTCCACTTCCGAACCTAAGAGCAAAAGTGTCATTATTGCAAGAACTACTTTGGGCGTTTATTGGTTTGATATTGACAATCTGTAGCACCCTCATTGAAGCCTTTACTGTTGTTCCTCCTTGGCTCTGGGTCGAACAAGGCGTTAAGATCCAGTCATTGGGGGTAACTTATCAAATCGGGGCGGTATTATTGACTGGTTGTTTAGGGGGGAAAAATGCTGGCGCGATCGCGCAAATTGCTTATCTAATCCTGGGAATCTCAGGACTGGATGTATTTTATCGTGGGGGAGGACTGGACTATTTCCGAGAACCTACTTTTGGCTACTTAATCGGCTTTGTTTTTGGCGCGTGGCTATGTGGCTATTTCGCCTTCCAAGCCAAGCCCAGACTAGAATTATTTGCCTTTAGTTGTATCTGTGGTTTGTTAGTTATTCATTTATTTGGCTTAACTTACTTAACCCTCTTACATCTGGTAATTAATCCAGAAAATGGCTTTCTCCCCTCCTTAGTTTCTCTACTAGACGCTATACAAATTTATTCTCTCAATCCTCTCCCTGGACAGCTTATCATTGTCTGTGCTGTAACAGTTTTGGCTTATTGTCTGCGACAAATTATGTTTTATTAACCTAGATCAAAATATTAATGAAGGGAAGACTACGGAAAAATCGCCTATTCTGGATTATTGGTATCGTTGGCTTCATTCTAGATCAAGTCACGAAATTTGCTATCTCCCAAACTTTTACAGAAGTGGGGGAAACTGTCCCTTTATGGGATGGAGTCTTTCATTTCACCTATGTCATTAATACTGGCGCAGCTTTTAGCCTCTTTCCTGGGGGGGTAGTCTGGTTACGATGGCTATCTTTATTTGTCAGCATTGGTCTAATTGCTTTTGCTTGGTTTAGTCCGCGTCTCAATCGGGTTGAACAACTTGGCTATGGTTTTGTTCTCGCTGGCGCAGTTGGTAATGGGATTGACCGTTTTCTCCTTGGCTATGTAGTAGATTTTCTTGACTTTCGCGCCATTAATTTCCCCGTCTTTAACCTGGCGGATGTTTGTATTAATATTGGGATTATCTTTTTACTTATTGCTGCTTTCTTTGATTCTGGTGGACAGGAGAGGAGAGGGTGAGGGGGTGATGGGGTGAGGGGATAGAATTGGATTAAATATAATTTGCCCTCAATATGGCTCGTATTAATCCTTTTGACACTCCTCGACCTAAAGGCGCGAGGATTCTTGGTTCAGCGAGTCCACTTAGCTTAGACTCCTTGCGGTATCTAAGCCAGAGGTGGTTCTCTCCCCAAGCGTTAACTTTCGGTATGCCCTACCGTAGTTGCATTGCT
>JBBQDV010000294.1:0-3133 GCA_038320005.1 Cyanophyceae cyanobacterium | reverse complement strand
TCTAGAGTGAAGCTGTCATTACGCCCTTTCTTTTTGAATTTAGGGACTCCTGCCACTTTTTGAAAGCACCTTTTCCAGGCTTCTGCAAGTGCTTTTAACGACCATTGGGGAGCGCACTTCGAGCTTTCGTAATACCAAGGGTTTTCAGGCTTTACTAAGGCGACTAGCCACTTATGTAAGTCAATAGCACTAGGAAACTTAATCTTCTCTTCTGGGTTGTCTTTGTTATGGTCTAGGATCTGTTTTGTTAGCCCCAAACCCCAATTCCAGGCGTGGCGAGAAGTCCCCGTGTGTCTTGCTAACAAAGTTCGCTGTTTGTTGTTTAACTTGAGTTCGGTCTTAAAGCCGAGTGGCGACATCTCTAAGCTCCTCTACAATCTCTTTATTTTTGTGGCTTCTTGATCCATACAGAACAACTCTACAACCTCCTTTTGCCGTTCTAGATCTCTTTTTTGATCGTGACTAGATACTCCGCAATAACCGACAGTGTAAGCTAGTTCAGATTTAACCCCAACCGAAAGGATAATTAAATCTGGTTGGCGATTGCGTAACTCACCGCGAAGACTCCATTCCTGTTCTAATCTTTGTCCAACTTCAGCCACCCCATTACCGCGAATCCCTAAATTATAGAGAACATGACCAGCACTTTCAGGACTAAGCCACTGACGGTGCAAGCGTTCCACCCAACCCCCACCATCGGGATCACCGTAACCGTACACCAGACTATCTCCCAGAGCAACAATTTTCAAAGGGAGAGTTTGATTAAGAAGTTGCGAAGGAGTAGGAAGAGTTTGCATAAAGTCAAATAAATGTAGCAAAAAGCAAGAAAAGGATACTTATGTACACATTTTACGATATTTTGTGACTATGCTCTCCATTGCCAAAAAAACTCATATTTCGAGCAACTGGGTAATCTTGCTAAACTGGTAAAGAACTAAGCGGAAAATAGTAACGCGCTCGTCGATTGTACTCTAACTTTTAATTTCAATGAAGATTCGCCAAATTATGCAAAAACGTTCTGGTTTTGATTCGACTCAAATCATGCAACGAGCCGATGAACTAATGGATGCAGCTTCTAACCGCTACCGCATTACTGTTCAAATTGCCAAACGCGCTAAACGTCGTCGTGCTGAAGAAATGGACAATGATGAACAACTGATGAAGCCTGTAATTCGTGCCATTATTGAAATGTCCGACGAGTTAACCGAACCAGAAATCATTGGAGAATAGGCTGCTTCATTGAGACTAGGGACTTCCACCTCATTTTGCTAAGACCTCAAACTTTAGTACAGATGGGGTCTATCTCCTTATTCAGATTTTATGGAGAAATTTCTCAAAAAAGGCAAAGGTTGGCGTTTAGGTTGGAGTCCCAATGCGGAAGAATACAAAGGCTTAGTGGGAAGTGATGACTGGGCTATGGAACTGACAGAAGCGGAGTTACAGGATTTTTGCCGTTTAGTGACCCAACTCGCCCAAACCATGAGCGTGATGGAAAAAGAGTTAATGGAGGAAGAAAGAATTGCTTGTGAGGCAGAAAGTGACTTAATCTGGCTGGAAGTAGAAGGCTTTCCCCATGCTTATACTCTGCGTGTGATTATCAATCAAGGTCGTTCCTGTGAGGGAAGCTGGTCTGAAACCCCTGTTCCTGAACTAATTCAAGCAATTTCAACCATAAAGGTCTTTTAGATACTTGGCAAAGCAGCAAAATGTGCTATAGTAGATCAGTCAGTTCACGGGGCGTAGCGCAGCTTGGTAGCGCACTACTTTGGGGTAGTAGGGGTCGTGGGTTCAAATCCCGCCGCTCCGATTCTATTTGAATCGTTTAAGAGTAAGGCTTTTAAGCTTTATCATTCAAGTTATTTGAGCTTAAGGTTCATCTATTTTTCACCCCCATTTTATACCAGTTTTATTCTCAATTGGGATAAATCTGGTATTTTGTTTTGGGTTAAACTACAAATACAGGATCGTAAAAAATTAAACCAGACGAGAAAGCAGCAATGGATTTACTTACTATTGGTCACTCCAACCATAATCTAGAATCCTTTATCCATCTACTTCATAAACATGGAGTAACTGCTATTGGTGATGTTCGCTCATCCCCCTATAGTCGTTATGCACCCCATTTCAATCAATTTGCTCTCCAAAAAAGTTTAGAAGCTGAAGACATACAATACGTATTTCTTGGTGAAGAACTAGGCGCAAGAACAACTAATTCAGGCTGTTATGTAAATGGGAAAGCACTTTACGAAAAGATTGCTGCTACTGATACATTTAACACTGGTATTCAAAGAATTGTAAAAGGTGTAGAGAAATATAAAATAGCTTTGATGTGTGCAGAAAAAGATCCTTTGACTTGTCATAGGGCTGTATTGATTTGTCCTCATCTACGCAAATTCAATCTTAATATTAATCATATTTTGAAAGAAGGAGATTTAGAATCTCATTTTCAACTAGAAGATAGAATGCTTGCTAAACAGGGATTTAACAATTTTTGTGAACAAGCTGAACCTTTACAACTATCGTTGTTTGATCTTCCTTCATCTAATAATTTACTGACAAAAGAAGATTGTTTGAAAAAAGCTTATCAGCTTCAAGGGAGTGAAATTGCCTATATAGATAAACAGGGTAAATACCATGAGCAAGCAAGTTAACTTGTTCACAATCGGATTTACGAAAAAAAGTGCTAAAAGCTTTTTTGAACTGCTTAAAGATGCAGGAGTTAGGCGAGTTATTGATACTCGACTCAATAATATTTCTCAGTTAGCTGGTTTTGCTAAACGTAAAGATTTGGAGTATTTTCTACAAGAAATAGCTAATATAAGATATGAGCATATTCTAGAACTTGCTCCAACTAAAGATATTCTCGATGATTATAAAAAGAAAAAAGGAGATTGGGAAACTTATGAAGATAAATTTCTCAATCTTCTTAGTGAAAGGAAAATTGAAGAGAAAATTTCGCCAGAACTTCTAAATGAAAGCTGTCTGTTATGTAGCGAAGCAAAACCGCATTACTGTCACCGTCGCTTAGTAGCTGAGTATTTAAATGAAACATGGGGAAATGTTAAGATATGACATCTGGGATAAGAATTATCTCAGTTTATTCTCAAATAAACTACTTAAGTTTAGAATATCT
>JBBQDV010000293.1:0-3145 GCA_038320005.1 Cyanophyceae cyanobacterium | reverse complement strand
GCGCAGTCGGTCATTTCTAGGTCATCGTAGCAACAAGGAGGACCGTCAGAACCGAAACTTTGGATATAACCTGCCACAGCAGAAGACATACAGAGGCGCGAGTTAGCATCAAAGTTATTTGTCCCTAAACAGCCTTTGAGTAACTTCTGGGCGAGATAATAGTCCTCGGTTTGGAATTGCCCTGAACCATACATACAAATACCATTCGCCCCTTGGGTATAGCGTACGGTTTGGATACGAGAAACAATTGCTTTAAAGGCTTCATCCCAACTTACTTCCCGAAATGGTTCATCCAAGGAGGCACGCATTAAGGGAGTTTTGAGGCGATCTTGATGTAAAGATTCCCCCACCGTCGCCCCCTTCACACATACCTTTCCCTGACTGGATGGGTGATCGCGATCGCCTCGCATTTGCCAGATCGGTGTACCGTCGGTGGCACGAGTTACCGCTTTTCCAGGTTGGGCAGGGGGCAATGCTTCTAAGCCACAGCCCACACCACAGTAAGGACACAGAGTTTTTGTTGCTTCAGCCATATTTGATAAACAGTTATCTTAATTGCAGGAAACGGTTATTTCGACAAAGCTGAGAACTAAACCGCCATTAGGGTTTTAGCCAATCCACCAAAACGTTCAATCAAGATTTCTTGCATGACAGCCTTTAAATCTTCACAGGGAATAGACTTCATCGCTTCTTCTCCCAGTTTGGCATCTTTACCCACTGTCCCACCAAGATAAATATTAACTGCTTCCACCATATTGCCGTCCTTACGGGCTTTTGTTCCCATTAAACCAATATCAGCAACTTGGGGCTGTCCACAAGAGTTTGGGCATCCTGTCCAGTGGATTCGTACTGGTTTGGGAAAATCCAACTCTGCTTCTAGTTCTTTCACAATAGCCAAAGCACGATTTTTAGTTTCGACGATCGCGAAATTACAAAATTCTGCCCCTGTACAAGAAACTAACGCCCGTTCTAAGGGATTAGGATTCATACTCAGGCGTTCTTGACAAGAAACTTCTTCGAGAAAATACTGAAGCCGTGAATCAGGAATATTAGGTATGATCACATTTTGCTCAACAGTTAGACGAATCTCCCCATTGCCATAGACTTCAGCAAGTCTTGCCAATTCTAGCATCTCACTAGCGTAAAGCCGTCCGACTGGAACGCAAAGACCGACATAATTTAGTCCAGGCTGCTTTTGTTTGTAAACACCAATATGATCCCGTTTGTCCCAATCAATAAGGTCTTCTTCTGTCGCAGTTTCTAACTGATACCCCAAAAATTCTTCTAACTGGGCGCGAAAAGCTTCTAAACCAATTTCTTCGATATAGTACATAATGCGAGTCTTCTGACGATTACCCCGATAGCCATTATCACTATAAACTTTTAAAATAGCTTCAGCTAAAGGCACAACTCCATCCGCATCAACCCAGACATTGAGAGGAATTGCAGCAGCCACCCGTTTCGCCGAGAAGAAACCACCCACAATAACGTTAAAGCCTAATTTACCATCCCGATAAGCAGGGACATAGGCAAGGTCGTTAATTTCTGCATGCACAGAATTATCCCGTCCTCCTGCAACCGCAATATTAAACTTCCGAGGTAGATTACTCAGTTCAAAGTTACCTTCCCCATTATTAGTAATCATATCTTGCAGTTTCAGCACCAAACCCCTAGTATCAATGAGTTCGTCCGCATCAAAACCCGCCACAGGCGAACCAGTAATATTGCGGACATTATCCATCCCTGATTGAGTGCTAGTTAGTCCAGCTTTTTTCAGCATTTCAAAAATAGCAGGAATATCCTCAATCACCATGCCCCGAAGTTGGATATTTTGGCGCGTTGTCAAGTCAGCATTTCCTTCTTCTTGAAAACCGACACCTTGACAGTAGCGTTGGAGAATTTCCGCTAGAGTTCGCATTTGTCCACTAACAAGGAGTCCGTTGGGGGTACGCATCCGCAACATTAATTTCCCAGGGGTGACAGGACGATAAAAGACTCCTAACCACTTGAGGCTATGATTACGGTCAAATTCATCCATTGCATCTAAGCCAGCACTAGCAAGCTGTTCTAATTCCTGCTTAATAGCGAGGGGATGCTTATTTTGTTTACCTTTTTCAATTGGATTAAGTTTTTGTTGTGAAGTCATTGTCATAATTTTAAATTTAAATATATACAGCGAATAAATTAAATAAGAAATAGGGGAACTTTTGTTCCCCATTATCAGAGGCTTAAGGAAAAACAGTAACTAGTTGAGGGCTTCTTTCGTTTCTGTTCCTATTTGAGGTAGAATAGCTTCTTCTCCTTCATGGAATTCCGCAAATGATCCTTTTGGTTCTTTCAAGAAAAACCAACAGAGAAAAGCAACGATTAAACCCGATATTCCTAAAGTTTGGAAGAAAATGCGATCGCCTACTGCCCCTGATGGTAAAAGACTATATAAAGTTAGATAAGCTACTGCACCCACGTTTCCGTATGCACCCACATTTCCAGCAATCTGTCCAGTTACGCGCCGTTTAATCAGGGGAACAATGGCGAAGGTCGAACCTTCTCCCGCTTGGACAAAGAATGAGCAAGCCATTGTCAAGATAACTGCACCAGGAAGCCACCAAGCACCAGTAATGGTACTCATCAGTAAATAACCAATTCCCATACAAGCAGTGAGAATTGCCATTGTCCATTTACGACTACCCAAGGTATCGGAGATTAATCCGCCCCCAGGACGAGACATGAGGTTCATAAAGGCAAAGCTAGAAGCAATCATTCCTGCTGCTGCGATACCTAAACCCTCGAAAGTAGTAAGAAAGAAAGCCGGAAGCATTGTGACAATGGCTAACTCAGAACCAAAGTTGACGACATAGGTTAGTTCCAAAACTGCAACTTGTTTAAAGTTATAGCGGTCTTCTGGGGGATAGTGTTTTTCCCCTGTCATTAGTTCTTTGTTTGTATCCCAAGCGCGATAGGTTTGATAAGCAAATAAGAGAGCGAGAAATGCCCAGGTAATCATTAATCCTGTCTGGTTGAAGAAACCAACTTTGCTTAAACGCCAAGCGAGAAGGGCGAGAATCCCAACTAGGGGAACATTCATAATGATTAAGAACCAGAAGTCTTTTTGAGTTGTGACTTCTAAGCCACCATCACGTTTAGG
>JBBQDV010000292.1:0-3176 GCA_038320005.1 Cyanophyceae cyanobacterium | reverse complement strand
CCATCGTTGTCGCGATCTCTGGGGACGATTAAAACGACAACGCAGGAGATGAATATTTCCCAGAGGTTAAAAGCTAAAGAAAGGGACTGGAGAAGCTTATTTGCTACTTTCTCCTAATTTGACCTTTTTCGCTAAACCGAGAAACTGAAGGAAGCTAATTGTCATCCAAGTAAGATCAATTTCCCACCACTTCAAGCCATGACGCGCGGAATATTGATAAGCATGGTGATTGTTGTGCCAGCCTTCACCATAGGTTAGGAGGGCGACCCACCAGCAGTTACGGGAAAGATCATCTGATTCGTGAGACTGATAGCCAAATTTGTGAGTAGCACTATTGACAAACCAAGTACAGTGAAAAACTACGACCATGCGGAGAAAAATGCCCCAGATGACAAAAGACCAACCACCAATTAAATAAAGAATAACCCCTAAAACGATTTGGATAGGGATGAAGTATTTACCGAAAAATTTATATACTGGATCATCTTTAATATCTTTAGTAACACGAGGAATTTCTGCTTTAGCAGGAATTTCAAAGAGCATCCAACCCATGTGACTCCACCAGAACCCTTTGTTAGAATCATGAGGATCAGGGTCAGTATCGGAATAAGCATGGTGGAGACGGTGCATTCCAATCCATTCAATCGGGCTACCCTGAAGAGAGAGTGTACCACAAAGGATAAAAAAGTATTCTAACCACTTAGGCGTTTGGAAACTGCGGTGGGAAACGAGGCGATGGAAACCTAACGTGACACCCAGTCCGCCAGTAACCCAATGTAGGAAAACTGCAACACCTACTGCACCCCAGCTAAAATTGCTAGGTAAGAAAGCAAGTAGCGCGATCGCGTGAACCACAGCCATGAAAATGATTACAACCCAGTCTAGCTTTAACTTACGTTGAGTGGGGTTTAATTGATTTGACGTAGCAACAGTCATGTAAAAACCTAAAAACGATATTTAACAAAAGTTTTCTACTCTAGAAAATATTAACTTATTAGTAGTAGTAAAACTAAATCTATTTGATTTAATGAATAATTTGGCACTAGTTACAGAAGCAGAAGAAGTCCTAAAACCTATTTTTTCTGCAATTGATCTCCAAGTAAAAATAAATTTGCGAAAGCTACTTCTATCTTATCAAAATCATCGGGTTAGTGTCCAACATTTTACTAATGTGAGTGGTTATGGACACGATGGCTCAGGACGAAAAGTTCTTGACCAAGTCTTTGCCGAGGTTATGGGTGCAGAATCTGCCCTAGTACGAGAACAATTTGTTTCAGGAACTCACGCCATTGCTTGTGCTTTATATGGTGTACTCCGTCCTGGGGATGAAATGTTAGCTGTAGCAGGTTCTCCTTATGACACCCTCGAAGAGGTGATTGGTCTAAGGGGTAAAAATCAGGGTTCACTACTTGATCTTGGGGTTAAATATCGAGAATTACCTCTTACTAAAGCAGGAGATATTGATTGGCAGATTCTTGAGCATTCAATCCATAAAAATACTCGCTTAGTCTTAATCCAACGTTCCTGTGGTTATGCTTGGCGACCTAGTTTAGGTATTGCGGAGATTGAGCAAATTGTCAAGGTGGTTAAGGCGCAAAACCCTGAAACGGTTTGTTTTGTCGATAACTGCTATGGGGAATTTGTTGAAACACAAGAACCCACTGCGGTTGGGGTAGATTTAATGGCAGGATCACTAATTAAAAATCCTGGGGGAACGATCGCGCTAACTGGAGGGTATATTGCAGGAAAAGCAGAATGGGTAGAACGGGCTGCTTGTCGTCTCACTGCCCCTGGTATCGGTTCAAAAGGGGGTGCAACCTTTGAACCACGTTTACTTTTTCAAGGTTTCTTCCTCGCCCCTCAGATGGTGGGGGAAGCCCTTAAGGGTAGTCATCTTTCCGCTTATGTTTTTGATAAATTGGGTTATGAGGTTAATCCCCTTCCCTTTGCACCACGACGGGATCTTATTCAAGGGATTAAACTCGGTTCACCTGAAAAGCTGATTGCCTTCTGTCGCGCCATACAAGCCAATTCCCCCGTTGGTTCTTACCTCGACCCTGTTCCAGCGGTTACACCTGGGTATGAGGACAATTTAGTTATGGCTGGAGGCACATTTATTGATGGCAGTACCTCTGAGCTTTCCGCCGATAGTCCCTTACGTCCTCCTTATGTGGTATATCTTCAGGGGGGAACTCACTGGACTCATATCGCGATCGCGCTTGAGGCAGCCATAGAAGCAGTAGGACTTGTCTAGTTTAACCTGTGTTTAATGAAAGATTTAATTATAATTAAATCTTTCTTTTGAGCTTGCCAAGGGCAGTCTTTTTGAGGTATATAAGCTAACTGAAGCCATAGGAAAATCCTAAACTGCAAGGCTTTAGCAACAACGAATTGCATCAATCAAAATAACCATATATATCCAATTAATACCGTCAACTTCAATGATTAGGAAGTATCCTAGTTAGTTAAATCATTTATACTTAAGTAAACTCCCAAGGAAACTAAGTAATGGCAATTATAGATAGTACCGAATATCAAGTTTTTGGAACTACTGAAGACGATGAAATCTTTGCTCAAGGTTCAGGGAACTTATACTTTGGTTTAGCTGGAGATGATATTCTCGAAGGTAATAGTGGCACAGGAAACAACCGCTTCTTTGGAAGTCAAGGACGGGATGAATTATTCGCCAGTAGTGGAGATGTTCTTCATGGTAATGAGGGTAATGATATCCTTGATGCGCGAGGGGGAAGTGGCGGTAATGTCCTTTTAGGAGGTCAAGATAACGATATCCTTTTCGGTGGAAATAATGATTTCCTCTTTGGTAGTTTCGGTAATGATATTCTTTTTGCAGGTTCAGGTAATACCCTAACTGGTGGTCATGGGGCGGATCAATTTTGGTTAGTGAATGCAGAACTTCCCACCAGTCTTAACATTGTTTCCGATTTTCAAGCGGATGAAGATGTGCTTGGCTTCTCTCTCCAAGGGGAGATTGACAATATCAATGACTTGACCTTTGTACAGCAAAATCGCAACGTTTTAATTAGCTACAATGAGCAAGAAATTGCTTTAATTAGAGGCATTGAGACATCACAACTAACAGCAGATAACGTGTTGATTGTTACAGAGGGAACTTCTATTTCTCTTGATGTTTCTCCCGAAGTTGATCCAGGAATTAG
>JBBQDV010000291.1:0-3177 GCA_038320005.1 Cyanophyceae cyanobacterium | reverse complement strand
ATTGGTAGCATCCCTCATTTGGCGATTGCGCTTTTCGGTTAGTCTGGCTAATCTCTTAGACCAATAACCGTTAGCCTTACCCTCCATCAGAAAACTAACTCTTTTGTTATATCCTTGGTTTAAAGATTTTAAGTGCTTGCCGTCTATGATGAAGCTAGTGTTTGAGTTGCTGACGCAGGTTAACCAGTTGTCGATGCCATGATCGATCATTAAGGCTTTAGTTGGATCTACCTCTACTTCGGAAGTTAAATTTTGATAGACATATTCAATGTAAAAACACCCATTTCGAGGAACTATCCTGTATTCTCTAATTGAGGCATGGTCTAAATTAACAGGCATTGGTAAGCAAAAGGAATCTAGCCCAAACCAAGCTTTAACTTGCTTACCTAGCGGAAACCTTAGCATTCCATCTTTAAGCTTTACAGAACGACGGGTGTAAGTAACTACGGACATACCTCCTTTTCTGTATCCTGGTAACTTAGGTTTTTGTGTTACAGTTCCCTTTTTTACACCCTCGACTAAGGCTAGGTAGGATTTAAAACCCTCTACCACTCCTGTTAGAATCTGTTGAGCAGTATCAGAATAGAAGGCTTTATAGTGTTTATTTTGGTTCTCTGTGCCAATCACTTTATGCAACTGCGCTCGGTTTGGGATACGCCCAGTTTTGAAGTACAACTGTCGCGCATAATACGTTCCACAATTACTTAGTTTTGCAGACTCCGTGCAAAGATATTCTATTATATTTCTGACTTCTTTATTGCATTTGATTAGATCTTGTTGGCATCCAAACATTTATTTACCTCCTGTTGTTATACTAGCATAGTAATGACAGAATGGAAATACTTTATGACAACAAAAAGAAAGGCAGTTCCTACTTACCTAAATGAGTACGAGTACAAGAAACTAAGCCAAATAGCACAGAAGTGGGGATGCAGTCTTTCTTCTGCGATCAAAAGGTTAATCAGGGAGCAGGGATTATAGTCTTATCTAGGGCTTCACTGCGCCTAAAGACGCATTTCCTTTTCCTCCCTTGCCTGAAGGCGAAGGGCTTCCAAGTACCGAGGTATTTTCGTGAAAGTCCTTATAAAGGTTAAAATAGAAGTATAAAGCCATAGCCACGATAGACGTCAATAACCCCTCCCTAAAGGGAGAGGCTTGAGAAATCAAGCATATTGACCAGCCTAAGTCCTGCGAGGACTACGTTTTTTGAGTCAAGATACCGGAGAATGCGTAGCTAGTTTTCCGCTCTATCGCTGAAGGTTAAACAGTTCTAAGGTCACTCTGTGCAGTGCTTTCAGCCCAACAAGCTCTTAAAACATTGGCGAAGCTAACATTACCCCGAAAGGGAGGCTCTTTTAAAGCAAAATACTATGCGTACAGGGTTGGAAGGCTTGAAGCAGTAACTGTCCTGCCGAGAGTGCAACACAAAAGCACACCGAGCTAATCAACCCCAAGGCGATAGTAAAACAATTGTAAAGCCGTCCTGAAAGGACGGGGTTTCAGACCCATTTTTTTGATGAATTACCTTGCTGCTGCAATTCAGATGACGAGTAAGCCTAACCTAAAACAAAACCTAGTTGAGGCAGAAGAATTAATCGATCTCGCCGTACGAAGGGGAGCAGAATTAGTCTGTTTACCAGAGAATTTTGCTTTTATGGGGACAGATACGGATAAAATTGCCCATGCGGGTGAGATTGCTAGGGAAAGTGAAAAATTCCTCAAAAGGATGGCACAGCGTTTTCAAGTTACCATCTTAGGTGGTGGCTTTCCTGTACCAGCAGAGGAAGATAAATTTTATAACACGGCTTTACTTGTTGATGCTAACGGCACTGAAGTCGCTCGCTATGAGAAAGTTCATTTATTTGATGTTGACCTTCCCGATGGCAATACTTATCGAGAGTCTAGCACGGTCATGGCAGGAGCAGCCTTACCCCCCATTTATCCATCACCTCGATTGGGTACGTTAGGACTCTCTGTTTGCTACGATGTGCGCTTTCCTGAAGTATATCGCCATCTTTCCCATAAAGGAGCAGATGTTTTATTTATTCCCGCAGCCTTTACCGCTTATACAGGGAAAGATCACTGGAAGATTTTATTGCAAGCACGAGCGATTGAAAATACTTGCTATGTCATTGCTCCAGCGCAAACAGGGAGACATTATGCCATGCGCCAGTCTCATGGTCATGCAATGATTATCGACCCTTGGGGGACTATTCTCGCGGATGCTGGGACTGAACCTGGAATCGCGATCGCGGAAATTAATTTCAACCATCTCCAACAAGTGCGCCGTCAAATGCCTTCTTTAGAACACCGCGTTTTTAATTAAGGAAGATCCGAAGGAATATACTAGATTGGAGAGTCTGCTAATTAGGAGTAAAAATGTACATTCTTATTGGTGGAGAAGGAATGATGGGGTTAGACTTAGCCAAAACCCTATTACAGATGGGACATACCGTTGCAGTGGTAGACACTGACACCCTCGCCTGTCAATTTGCCCGTGAAAAGATTGGAGTTATGGCATTTGAGGGCAGTGCCGTCAACACCACCGTACTACTAGAAGCGGGAATTCGCAAAGCAGATGCGATAATTGCAGCACTAAGAGAAGATGCCCTCAATTTAGCAATGGTTACACTTTCAAAACATTATGGTGTGTCTCAGATTGTCGTCAGGATGAGTGATCTCGACTTTGCTGAACCCTATAATTTAGCTGGCGCAACCCATATTATCAGCACCACAGAGTTAGCCATTAACCGTGTCATCAATGCCATTGAATATCCCCAAGTTGATGCGATGATGCACTTTGAACAGGGACAAGTGGAAGTATTAAAACTCTCAATTCCCCCAGATTGTTCAATTGTGGGGCGTAGTGTTGCAGAAATTGCCAAAGATCCTCGCTTTCCAGTCGGAACATTGATTATTGGTTATCAAGCCCATCCCCATGAAGATTTAAGCATTCCCAATGGCAAAACTATTTTAGAAAGTGGTTCAACAATTCTGGCAGTTACTAAACCAGATCTAGTCCGACAGATGATTAAATACCTACTGTTGGTTTAATGTATTCACCTGTTTCTTTGAAGGGTTGTGATATTAGTTTACAAGCTTTTAATTTAGCTGTCGAGAAAATCCCTAATCTCAGGCTAGTAGCATTTGGGTCTCAAAAATTGCTCAAAGATTTAC
>JBBQDV010000290.1:0-3245 GCA_038320005.1 Cyanophyceae cyanobacterium | reverse complement strand
GGTTGAGAAATAAGAAAAATGAGGTTTTCTCCTATCGTATGTGTATGAGTTTCGGTCATTTAAGCAATTTTAAATATCTATAGATTTTCATGCTTTAACATATTTTACCAAGTGGCAAAATACAGAGTTTGAAATTACGATTTGGAATTTACTAATCTTGTATTGTAAATCTCTAGGATTCTCGTTTTTTAACAAACTATATCTTTAGAAGATTGTAATCTTCTGAAAATTTTTCCAAACAGGCTAATCTTAACTCTTCAGAGTTCAATGCCTTTCTTGTTTCCTCGCTAGAAGCTTTAGATACATTTTTCTTAGCTAAGGTAATGTCGCTCGATAACCCCATTATTTTTAATAAGGATTTGAAATGGTTCTCAAGTATTTCTTGTCTACAAATAAAATCAGGCTTAACAATTTTTCCGTTAACTTTCAAAAAGTCACAAATTGTAGACATCTTGGTAATACTTCTCTTGAAGTCTGAAACCGAAGGTTTCGTTTGCACATACTTATAATGTGAAGGATCTATATCAATTTTTATACCTAAAAAAATGGCAGATTTCTGAACTATTTTTGCTTTTAACTCTAGGTGCATATATTGATGTGGAGAAAAAAACATCGAAATCGCTCTAAGAAAAGGATCTCTTGTTGTGATTATAATTTTATGATCAAAGATATCTCGACCAAGCAAATTATGATAATCTTGTAAGGTTTCATGTTTATGAAGAGTTACTTCACCAACTACTTCAAATCTATCTAATCCATCTTGATAAAAATTTTATCAGAAGAATATTTGTGCAAAGCAAACTGAATAGAATTTCCCCCTGTTTTTGGCACACGAATTAGGATACATTTTTGATCTTTAAAGTACATAGTATCTCCCTCTCAAAAGTTAATAAAGAAAAATTTCGTGTATTAGTAACGAGCATTGTTCCGATCTGTCCGACCGTAATTAAAAGAAAGTTTAACATAAAAGTCGTCCTAGTTTAACATAAAAGTCGTCCTAGAAGGAGGAGGCTTTAGACCCAGTTTTTTTTGGTAAGCGCGATCGCGCAGATTTTGGCAAGTATTTGTTTTGGATACGCTTTGGCTTGGGGGGATTTTGTGAGCGCGATCGCGATATTTGCAAATATAGGTTCTATACAATGGAAGGAACAGGATATCCTAATTAAAGAAAGCGGTAACGCCCTCTAAATAAAATAAATATGCTTGATACTCAATCTATTTTAAAAGTATTACAACCAGTCAAAGACCCAGAACTCGATAAAAGTTTGGTCGATCTGAATATGATTCGCAATGTCACCGTTGATGGGGGTAAGGTCAAGTTTACCCTAGTGTTGACAACTCCCTCTTGTCCCTTGCGAGAAATGATTGTTGATGATTGCAAAAAAGCAGTTAAGACCCTCTCAGGGGTAGAATCTGTAGAAGTGGATGTTACTGCGGAAACTCCTCAACAAAAGTCTGTCCCTGACCGCCAAGGCATCCCTGGGGTGAAAAATATTATTGCGGTTTCTAGCGGAAAGGGTGGAGTCGGCAAAAGCACAGTGGCGGTAAATGTGGCAGTGGCTTTAGCCCAAGCTGGCTCGAAGGTTGGACTACTCGACGCAGATATTTATGGTCCAAATGCGCCAACCATGTTAGGGCTGACAGAAGCGAAGGTAAAGGTGCAGCAAGGTCAACAGGGGGATGTTCTCGAACCCGCCTTTAATTATGGGGTAAAGTTGGTTTCTATGGGCTTCTTGATTGACCCAGACCAACCTGTGGTGTGGCGTGGTCCGATGTTAAACGGAATTATTCGTCAATTTCTCTATCAAGTCAACTGGGGCGATTTAGACTATTTAGTGATTGATTTACCACCAGGGACAGGGGACGCACAATTAACGATCGCGCAAGCCGTACCAATGTCAGGAGTAGTCATTGTCACCACACCGCAAACAGTGTCTTTGATCGATGCCCGTCGCGGACTAAAAATGTTTCAGCAACTAGGATCAAAGGTAATGGGACTAGTGGAAAACATGAGTTATTTCATTCCCCCAGATATGCCAGACAAGCAGTATGACCTCTTTGGTTCGGGTGGGGGCGCAAAAGCCTCAAAAGAATTAAATGTGCCTCTATTGGGCTGCATTCCCTTGGAGATTGGCTTAAGGGAAGGGGGGGATAACGGTATTCCGATTGTCGTTAGTGATCCTGAGTCTGCATCTGCACAAGCCTTAATCGCGATCGCGAAAACAATTGCAGCCAAAGTCTCGGTTGCTGCGCTAACTTAGGACTTGGGTTATACGGTATTGATTAAAAATAATATGTTTTCCTCACGACGCTTTCAGTGGCAATCTCTTTTTGCACCTTGGCAAAAAATTGACTGGCTTTTCTTTATCTTGGCTGTAGGTTTAACCATCTTTGGTGGCATTATGATTCGTAGTGCAGAACTTAACCAAGGACTAACAGACTGGTGGCAACATTGGTTATTTGGCAGTATTGGTGTCACTCTTGCCTTACTGATTGCTCGCTGGCGTTATGACATCTTATTAGAATGGCATTGGCTCATTTATGGTATTACCAATATCTCTCTAGTTGCCGTGATGATTATTGGGGCTTCCGCAAAGGGGGCGCAACGGTGGATCACAATTGGGAGCTTTAATATCCAACCCTCAGAGTTTGCCAAAGTGGGGGTGATTATCACCCTCGCTGCCTTACTCCATGATCGTCCTGCTTCCAGTGTATCAGGGGTTTTCCGAGCTTTGGCGGTGGTCGCCTTGCCTTGGGCATTGGTGTTTTTGCAACCAGATTTAGGAACATCCCTAGTCTTTGGGGCAATTGTTCTGGGTATGCTCTATTGGGCAAATGCTAACCCAGGTTGGTTAATTTTGATGATTTCTCCCCTAGTGGCAGCATTTTTATTCAATCTCTTATTACCCGTGTGGTTTGTTTGGACGGCTGCGATGTGCTTCACTGCTTGGCTAACCCTTCCCTGGCCCTTCATCGGAGGAATGAGCATAATTGTGATCAATTCCATTGCAGGAGCATTAGGAGGCGTATTATGGGATATCTTGCAGGACTACCAGAAAGACCGTTTAATTCTTTTTCTCAACCCAGAGAGAGATCCCCTTGGGGGAGGTTATCACCTGATTCAATCGCGGATTGCCATTGGGGCAGGGGAGTTATGGGGAAGAGGCTTAAACCAAGGTACTCAAACGCAGCTTAACTTTATTCCTGAACAGCATACTGACTTCGTTTTTAGCGCAATTGGCGAA
>JBBQDV010000289.1:0-3261 GCA_038320005.1 Cyanophyceae cyanobacterium | reverse complement strand
TGTAAGATGGTTTTATCGGAGAGATCTGAGGGCATTACTCAGGGTTTTTAGTAAGTGATTGGAGTTCTTTAAGTTACCAGTTTTAGATGAGCGAGTCAATAGGTTTTTAAAAACCTCAAGTTATATAGCACTACGCTAATTGGTGATTAACTTGACGATTAAGGGTTTTATCATTGGCTACTGGTATAGGTATAAGTAGCGACCAAGATGGTCGCACTACAACTATTCTGCCATGATTGACGAGCTTAATCGTTTTGGTTAAATAAAACTAGGATTATGATATCTTGAATCCTGGTTGTTTTCTCCCCATCCCAGTTTAGATTTAGCGGACTATATCGCCATTTTTACAGCACTTGCGGTATTTGAAATTTTATAAGCTTTATTTGAATAATTCAAGTTGGAATTAGACAAAACGATATTAGCTTTCCACAGTTCGCTTTCTCTGCGCCAATCTAAATTTGCAAGTTGGGATACTTTTTCATAGTCAAACTCTACTTCATTCTTATCGTAGGTACAGTATAGTAAACGTCCTAAAATCTCTATACCGACACTTCTACCTAAAATACAGTTTTCTTTGAATTTGTCTATATCATTTGCAGTTAGATTATCAACACTTGTTTCTGAGATATATCGAGTTTGCTCACATTCTGAGAAAAATCCATTGAGACAGGTGACTAAAGCCGTTGATGCTTGCTCAACATCATACTCATTAAGTTCATTGTTTGGATCATTGATTAAAGCGAAAGAAACGAATCTAGCTAAATAGTTCGTTGTATAAATTAGTTTTTGCTTTGTTGAAGGAGAATTCTTTATTCTCTCTGTTTTGTCTTTGAACATGGACACTTGAGCAATTAAATTTTTGGTAATTCCAACTTGTCCTTCAAACTCTCCAAAAGAAAGCAATAAAGCCTTGTCTAATGACTTAGTTTGCGCCATATCTCTAAAGTCAGCTTGACATTGTTGGAAATCATCTTCTAAAACAAGTGTGATCGGGAATTGATTCCTCGCAACTAAATGACCTTCAGCACTTTCAACTAATTCATGAATAGCTCGTTTTCGATGTTGTCCATCTGTAATATCTAGCTTAATACCGCTAGGAATTATTACTAAACAAACTCCGATTCCAAACTCAATAACTGTAATCTCTTTTGGGCTAACATTTGCAGTTAGAGTCCCTAAGATCCAAGGTTTATCTTTCTTCGCTCGTTTTAAAATGTAGCTTTTAACTTCTTCTACATGACCTTTAACTTCTGGGCGGTTCTTACCTGAATCAGGATCATTCCCTTGAGAGGGTTTTGCTTGCATTAATGTGGGTAAATCAGCAGCAGGAACGTTAATTTGGATCATGGATCGCTTTCCTTGTTCAAAGCTCAATCCTGGATAACATTTGTCACGGTAATGTTTAGTCAGATAAGGCTGAAAGATGTCTTCAATGCGAGGAGTAGGATTATGTGAGGGAGGGTAGGATTCAACCATGAAAGTAAGAGCATTTTAGCTAGGTCTATGGAAATATTATAATGTTTATTTAAGCCTAAAGATATAGTTTGCCATATTTAAACTAGAAAATTAGTAAAAACCTATATCTGCCTTATATCATTAAAGATGGATCGAGTTATAACGCAATTTTTAATTATGGTAAACAAACAAGCTACTTTATTTGGATCACGTACTGTAGCTGAGTTAGTTGAAGATATAGATAATTTGACTCAAGAGGTAAAGGATTTATACTGTCTTGATGAAATTCCTTGGATAATTGGCTATTCTGGGGGGAAAGATAGTACCGCCGTATTGCAATTGATTTGGAACGCGATCGCGCAACTTCCACCAGAACAGCGCATCAAACCAATACATGTGATCACTACAGATACATTAGTCGAAAACCCAATTGTCTCAGCATGGGTTAGGACATCCTTAAAGCAGATGGAAATTGCTGCTAAGGAACAGAATATGCCAATACAACCAAATTTACTACAACCTGACTATAAAGAAACATTCTGGGTCGGATTGATTGGAAAAGGTTATCCACCTCCTAGAGGTAAATTCCGCTGGTGTACTGAACGACTAAAGATAAATCCCTCTAATCGCTTTATTCGGAATATGAGTCGCTGTAGTGGTGAGACTATTCTTGTGTTAGGAACTCGTAAAGCAGAAAGCAGCAAACGTGGTCAGCGGATGAAGAAAATGGAAGCGAAGCGCATACGAGATCATCTTAGTCCGAATGCGAATCTTCCTAACTCTCTGGTATATTCACCTATTGAAGATTGGCGTGATGATGAGGTTTGGCTATATTTAAATCAATCACAAAATCCTTGGGGAGTTAGTAACAAAGACTTGTTTACAATGTATAGAGGTGCGACTGCTGATAATGAGTGTCCTCTTGTTGTTGATACTTCTACTCCTAGTTGTGGTAGTTCTCGCTTCGGTTGTTGGGTTTGTACTTTAGTAAGTCAAGATAAATCTTTGACTGCGATGATTCAAAACGATGAAGAAAAAGAATGGTTACAACCTTTATTAGATCTTCGCGCTCAGTTAGATGTAAAAGATAATCGCGATCGTCGTGACTTTAGGCGTAGGGTAGGTCATGTTCAACTTTATGAACGTAATCTAGATGGTGAAATCTCTGTTGAACCGATTCCAGGTCCTTTTACTAAAGAAGCACGACAAGATTGGTTAAGAGATCTTTTAATAACTGAAAAGAATCTGCGCCAAAATGCACCAGAAGGAATGCGTGATATTACCCTAATTAGCCCAGAGGAATTAAGTGAAATCAGGCGAATTTGGATAGAAGAAAGACATGAATTTGATGACAATTTACCCCGAATCTATCAGGAAGTGACAGGGGAAAAGTACCATGATATTCGCTTGGGAGAAGGAGGTGTTCTGCTTGGTAGAGATGAATGGGGTGTTCTAGAAGAATTATGTGGAGAAGATGCTATGCATCTCGAATTGATGGCAAAATTATTAAGTACGGAACGTCAATATTATACAAAAGCTAGAAGAGTAGGTATTTTTGATGATTTGGAAAAATGCTTTGAAACCAGTTCTCGCGATCGCGAAGAAGCCATTCAAAATGCACATAATCAAAGGGAATTGAAACTAGCAATCAGTGAGGGGAAAGTCGATAAAGTTAGACAGCTTTCTTGGGCGGATATTAAGTTTTCCGAAGAGAATAAAAAGGATTAGTTGGGATGGTTTTATTGGGTCTGCTTTCTCGATAAAATTGTTTTTCTCAAACTCGCTGTACAAAATGTGCTTTTTGTC
>JBBQDV010000288.1:0-3270 GCA_038320005.1 Cyanophyceae cyanobacterium | reverse complement strand
GACTGTGTAAGCTAGTTCAGCTTTAACCCCTAATAGTTGTGTAAGTGTGTATCTTCTGTGACCGTTGAGAGTTCTTTCTGGTACTAATTTACCTTCTGCTTCCCAACGTCTTAAGGTTGAAGTGCTTACACCTTTTATTTTCGCTGCCTCTGATATGGATAACTTGCTCATCTGTCTAGTGTAGCACATATTCTAGGTAACTATGAGTAGGTTTGCGCATATATTCCTCTTCAGTCCAACACCCTGGCTAGATGAATCCTAACTATCGATAACCTGCCCAGAAGCAGGGGTTTTTGGTTTTCCGCGCTTATAGTAAGATTGAATGCGGTCAATGACTTCATTATCAATCGCTTCTTTCGCTAAACGAATCGCATTAAAAATAGTCGGGGCTTGGGAACTACCATGAGCAATAATACAGACTCCTGCGACTCCGAGTAATAGCCCACCCCCATGTTCTGCGTGATCAATACGTTGTTTTAAGCGACGCAGATTTGGCTTTAGTAAAGCTGTTCCTAACTTACCCTGTATCCCTTGAGGAAGTTCCTCTTTCAAAATTTGTAATAAGATCTCTCCCACTGCTTCAGCAAATTTTAGGATAACATTACCAGCAAAGCCGTCACAGACAATAACATCGAAGTTACCCGAAAGAATATCTCGTCCTTCCGCATTTCCCACAAAGGGAATTTGGTCATTACTTTCTAAAAGCTTATAGGTTCGTAACGCTAAATCATTCCCCTTAGAAGCTTCTTCACCAATATTTAGCAAGCCCACCTTGGGATCGCCAATTCCCATGACATAACGACTGTAAATCGTTCCCATTAAAGCAAACTGTTCTAGATACTTGGGACGACAATCGACATTCGCACCCACATCTAAGATAATTACAGACTTGTTGGCGATCATTGTGGGAAAAACCGCCCCAATCGCAGGACGATCAATACCTTTGATTCTTCCTAAGCGAAGTAACGCGGAAGCCATCGCAGCCCCTGAATGTCCAGCGGATACCACCGCATCTGCTCGTTTTTCTTTCACCAAGTCCATGGCGACATTAATCGAGGCTTGGGGTTTGCTGCGAACTGATACTAAAGGTTCTTCGGTCATTTCCACTACATCTTCCGCAGGAACAATCTCTAGATGATCACTAGAATAATTGTGCTGCTTGAGGGCGACTTCAATTTTAACTGGATCACCAACCAGTAGAACTTTAACATCAAGTTCTTCGGAAGCTCTAATTGCTCCAGCAACGATTTCAGTTGGGGCGTAATCCCCTCCCATAGCGTCCACTGCTATTTTTTCGCGAGTCGATCCCATTACTTTTTGGTATGATAGAAGCCTTCAAGATTTTACCATCTGCTAATACTTTACGAATGGTCAATTATAAATTGTGCCACTTTTCACGATAAAATTGCCTTGATGATTCATAATGTAACTTGTCAAAATGCTAAACCTTGTTAGTGCCAGTTTAGTGAGTCTGTTATTAAGTTTTGGACAAAGCCCCCCAGAGGTAGTACCTGCACAAATGTTATCTTGGCAGGATGCGAGTCTGTTTCAGTTACCTGTTCAACCTGATCCTGACGCGATCGCGATCGCGCAACAATATCTAGAAGACTTAGTTAAAGATGGAATCGCCCCAGAAACACAACAGGGGATTTGGTTACAATCTGGGATGACTACCTTAGCAGATCATCACGGTAAAGTTCCCCGTTCCGCAGCCTCTTTAACCAAAATAGCCACAACTCTTGCTGCCTTGGGAAAATGGGATGCAAGCCATCAATTTACGACTTCCATCAGTATAAATGGCACAATTGAAAATGGGGTACTGCAAGGGGATTTAATTATTATTGGTGAAGGAGATCCCCTATTTGTTTGGGAAGAAGCAATTACCTTGGGAAATACTCTCAGCGATTTGGGTATTAATCGCGTCACGGGGGATTTAATTGTCGTGGGGGATTTCTTTATGAACTTTAACAGTAGCCCCACTGCTTCGGGTTCTCTTTTCAAACAAGCCCTCAATCAGAAAACTTGGTCAGGGGACTTTAATTACACTCATGGTAATATGTCTCCTGGTACACCTCGCCCCGAAATAGAAATTGCTGGAGTGGTAAAAAAGCTTACTGATTTTGCACCAGAAACTATTTTAATTGAGCATAATTCCCTCACCTTGGCAGAAATCCTTAAGTACATGAATATCTATAGCCATAACGCCTTATCGCAAATGATCGCAGATGGGGTTGGCGGTGCAAAAGCGGTGGCTGAAATTTCCGCAGAGGCGATAAACGTCCCTCAAAACGAAATTCAACTGACTAATGGTTCAGGCTTAGGAGTCGATAATCGCATTTCTCCTCGCGCAGTAACGAAGATGTTAATGGTAATCGAGCATAATCTCAAGTCTGAACCGTTAGGCGTAACAGATTTATTTCCCGTCGCAGGTCGTGATGCTAGGGGGACGATGCGGAAACGAAACATTCCCTCTGGGGCTGCGGTAAAGACGGGGACACTATCACAAGTGAGTGCTTTAGCTGGAGTATTACCAACCCGTGATCAGGGCTTAGTTTGGTTTACAGTGATTAATAATGGTAGTTGGAATTTGCAAGAATTTCGCGATCGTCAAGATGCGCTACTTCAAGCTATGACTGAAGTATGGGGAGTAGATCCCAACGCGACTTTCGCCACAGATTCCGAATATCTTGGTGATCCGAGTCGGAATATTATGCAACAGACTGAGGAAAAAACCTAGAATTGTAAAGTAGCCATTGTTTTTAATAATGAACCAATCTCCTGACCCTTTTGATAAAGAACTATCTGCGGAAAGAGTAAAGGCGACTAAGAAACAGGCGAATAAGTGGTTTGTGGTTTTATTGGTATCGGGTTTAATTATTGGCGCGATCGCGTCTATCGTTATAGTAAAAGTCCTCGATAACTTTGGCTTAACAGATCAACCTGATCGACCTTTCTTTGAGCAAATTCAGGAATAGTTAGGTTGATGCCCCCTAGCCCCCCTTAACGAAAAAAGAGAACAAGAGAAATCACTCATCAGAAAAACAGTATGAATGCTCATTAAAGGAGTAGTTTTTATTTGGGAAACCGTAGCCATTTGGTAAAGGAAATTAGTTTTTTCCCTCTAGCGTAAACAAAGTTAACGTTGGCGGACAAAAGAGGCGGATAGGTGCAATACTCATCCCAATCCCTATATTTACATAAAGTTGGTTACTCGGTTCTCCATAATTTTGAATCCAACCATCCGCAGTAACTTTACCAGGCTGCGTAAAT
>JBBQDV010000287.1:0-3280 GCA_038320005.1 Cyanophyceae cyanobacterium | reverse complement strand
GCATAATCTTTTTGGCAATACCAATGTTGTTCATATTTCCCTCACTTCCCAAGGTTATAACCTTGATCATGTAGTTAAAGGAGATACAGTCACAGAAGTTTTAAATAATGCTCAATATGATGGCAAAGATTTAAGAGAAATCATCCGTTGTCGTACCGAAAAAGCATTACGAAATAAAAAAATTACCCTAGAAGAATCTCAAAGATTATTACAAAATTTTGAGCATACCCTGACTGGCTATACCTATTTAGCTAACTCAGATAATCGTTTTGAAACTCTTCGTGATCATGACTGAAGTTTTTTTAGATACTTCTTTCGCGATCGCGTTATCTATCGAAGTCCTCCTCAAAACGGTATTGACATTGTAAATACGTTTTGTCTATCCTGTAAAAATATGGATGTATATTTCGTACTCGATGGTATTACCTTTGTTTGGAATCATGCAAAAGCTCAGATTAACCCTCAAAAACACGATGGCGTAACATTCCCACAAGCTGCGGAAGCCTTCTTTGACCCACTTCTTGTGGTAGTTGACGCAACTCGTCATGATGAAGCGCGAGATGCTGTTATTGGTTTAGACAAACGGTGGAATCTTCTGTACGTTGTCTATATTGAGCGTGAAAACGACATGATCAGGATTATCTCAGCTCGTAAATCAACCAGAAAGGAACGTGAATTTTATGAAAATTGAGGCATTAAAAAAGCGGTTGGATAAAAATCGTCCGATGACAACCATAACAATTCGTATGCCTGAAGATGTAATTGAAGACTTGAAGCGGTTAGCCCCCTTACTTGGGTTTTCTGGATATCAACCGTTGGCTCGTACCTATATCGGGCAAGGGCTTCGGGCTGATTTAGAACGTCTAGAGGGAGATACAATTTCGGCACTGATTGCTAGTTTGAAGCGTCATGGTGTCAGTGATGATATCATTCAAGAGGCACTTAGTGAAGTTACTCAACACTAGCTAATATTTTGCCAAGTTTGGGGTTTGCTGTGGGAAAGATTGCGAGATCGCGATTGAGGGAGAAAGTTGCCAAAATTTAAGTTTGTCAGGTGAATCAATCACGGTTTGATCCTCAAGGTTTGCGCGATCGTTTGCTTTCTAGAAGAATCGAACGAGAAGCATGATTAAGTTTCTAGCGGACGAAAATATTGATAACTGTTTAAAGCTTGGGCGTAGATTTGAAGGTTATCTTTCCAGGTTGCATCTAATGTTTCTGAGAAAATCGCGATCGCGCAAACTTCAAAATGGTTACTCGATAGTAATTATTTGATCCGCTTGTTGCAAAACGATAGGACGATGAGAAACGACTAAACAGGTAGGAGTCCAATCTGAGGAGGTTCTAACTTTCAGTAGCCTTGACCAAAGTTTTTGTTCCGTTTCGATATCTAAAGCACTAGAAAGGTCATCACAGACAATTAACTCAGGACGACGCACAAACATACGGGTGGCTGCGGTTCGTTGTAGTTGTCCCCCTGATAGTCTTACTCCTTTTGTACCAATAGCAGTTTCTAGTCCTGTGGGCATCATACCTAAATCTTGCTCAAATACCGCTAGGGAGATAGATTTATCTAAATCTTTGCTTTTCCACCCCATCAGAATATTTTCCCGAAGAGTGCTACTAAATAGGTGGGGAACTTGGGGAGTATAAGCACTGCGAGGAGGAACGAAGAAAGTAGCAGGGTTAGCAACGGTTTGATTGTTCCAGGTAATGATTCCGCTTTCCATTGGGAGTAATCCCAGTAATACCTGTAATAGGGTTGTTTTCCCTGAACCGACTTGTCCAGTAATAACGGTAAAGCTACCCCGTTCTAGGGTGAAGCTAAGATCAAAGATACCACTGTTACTACCTGGGTAACGATAGGTGAGGTTATGGGCGCAAAGGCGTTGTAACTTTTCTGGGGTTTGGGGTTGAGGAATGGGGGGTAATGGGGGAATAGACCTACCAATATCTTGAAGATAAAGGGGATTATGGGCAACTATGGGTTCTGGGGACTGAGTTATGGTTAAGAGGGAGGCGAGGCGTTCAAATGCGACTTCTGTTTGTTTGGAGAGGGCGAGGAATTTGCCTAGAAACCAGAGGAAATCCGTAACGAAGAAAAGGTAATAAACAAAGAGGGCGAAGTCTCCCACTTTTAGGGTTTCTGTATCCTGGGAGAGGGAAAGGGCTGCAACGAGTAAGATTAAGCCTGTACCAATATTGGTTAGGTTTTCGAGGACTGAGTTGAGGGCGGTAGTAAAGACTTGATCTCGCACCATTTGACCATGACGCTGGTTATTGAGGGACTGAAAATGCTTTAGTATAGGCGTTTGCGCCCCTGCGACTTGAATCGCTTGGACTGCGCCAAAGATTTCTCCGATCAATCCAGTGACGGCTTGGGTTGCTTGACGGCTACTACGATGATATTGTTTAAGGCGTTGTTCTGCGCGTTGGAGGATAAACGCGATCGCGATTAAGGGCAAAAAAACTAGTAGGGTTAAAGGGATATTGACACTGAGGAGAATAATAAAAGACGCGATCGCGAAAACCCCTTCTCCTAAAATTTCATTAGTACCCACCACATTATCTTCAATCTTGCTGGCATCTTCGCGAAAGTAACTAATTATCTCCCCCATAGATACAGTTGATGAACCATAATTACCCACATGAAACTCTTGCGCTCCTGGTTGGTCTAATAATTGCGAAAATAAGTTACGCCGAACTAAAGCACTGATTAGGAAACGATGTTGAGTTTTGGTAATCCGTCCGAGGAAAATCGCCAGAATGCGGACAAAACCAATTGCTAATAACAGTCCCACCAGTGCTTCTAGAGATAAATTGAATTGAGATTCACCTGTTAATTGGTTAAAAAACTCCCGCAAAATTAGCCCAGGAACTACAGGTAAGCCGATAATAAATAGCCATAATAAGCTATCGAGAGCATACAGTTTGGGGGCATAACGCAGCATCTTTCTGATCAGTTGCCAGAGGGAAACTGCCTGTTTGTTCATATTAGGTGTCAAAAAGTAAGTTATATGATTAAAGTTTTTTATCTTAACAAATAGTGTTATTTAAGGGAGGAATACGCGCCAGTCGCCTTGCTTGTAAGAGTTCAGGGAGCTTATACCGAGGAACATAGCCATTGTCGCTATCAAGGTAAAGGGTACTCATTTCTAGAATGGCACTAGCACTTTCAAGGGGGGGAATATCCACAAACAAAAAAGTAGGTTTGGTCGGGGACGCGATCGCGCAAGCACAAGGACGCTCACAAATGCACAAACAGCCTACTGATTCAATT
>JBBQDV010000286.1:0-3317 GCA_038320005.1 Cyanophyceae cyanobacterium | reverse complement strand
TCCAATGGTGGGACCAACGGTTTCTATCGCGATTGTATTAGGGTCAAATTGACCAATCTCTGTTTCTAGGGCTTCTGTGAGTTGAGTCCTTTCCTCCACACCGAGAGTTGGGGTACGTACCGCAATCCCGTGACCTTCTTCACCAATAATCTGGACATTAGCCCCTCCTAAACCTTGTTCGTTGAGAATATCCCTTACTTGGGCAGTTTCAATCCTTTGCTCACAATTTCCTGAAATAGAACAGTCTAACTCAACTTGGAGACGAGTTCCGCCTGTAAAATCTAAACCTGGACGCAAGGGGGCATTAAATTGAGTAAAACTTACCGCCATCGCCAAGATACTTGCAAGCATCCCCACTGCTGAAATCGTCCACCAGACTCTTCGTCCTTTGTTAACCTGTAATTTCATATTTGCTTAAATTCCTTTTTTACGGATAATGTCCAGATTTAACGAACTTTTGCTAAATTAGGACAAAATAACTCTGGTCTTGAGCGTATCTTGGGGATATTGAGTACGGTGAGTAACAAGAAGGTACGAGTACAAGTAATTGCGGTGAACATACTGACAATAACGCCAATTCCTAAAGTGAGGGCGAACCCTCTCACTAACCCTGAACCTAACCAAAATAAGGCAGCACAGGCGATTAAAGTGGTGACATTACCATCTAAAATACTAGAGAAAGCACGATAAAATCCCGATTCAACAGAACGATAGAGGGTGCTACCAGCTTTTAATTCATCACGGGTACGTTCAAAAATCAGTACATTCGCATCAACCGCCATGCCTATACTGAGGATAAAACCAGCAATTCCAGGTAGGGTCAGGGTAACGCCAATAACAGAGTAACAACCCAGAGTTAGGATTGCGTAAATAATTAGGGCGAAATCTGCGAGGATTCCAGGGAGGCGGTAATATACCGCCATGAAGATGAGGACAAGGGCTAAACCAGATAATCCTGCATAAATACTACGCTGAATGCTTGCTTGACCTAATGTTGCTCCAACGGTACGGTTTTCGACAACTTCCACAGGGAAAGGCAATGCACCCCCTTTAATTTGTACCGCAAGGTCTTGGGCAGATTCGAGGGTAAAGTTACCTGTAATGACCGCAGAACCACCAGTAATACCTGTTGCAGCAAACTCAGGTCCGACATTCGGCGCACTAATTAATTCATCATCAAGGAAAATACCTAATGAACGACCTGTTCCCGCCACCGCTTGGGTCAACTGGGCAAACAAAGTTCCACCTTCATTATCAAAGTCAATCACTACCTCCCAACTGTTTCCTCTAGGCGTGGGTTGGGCTTGGGCATTTCTCAAATTTGTTCCAGTTAAGCCGATAGAAGTAAAATGTGCTGCGAGTTGGGCGTTAACTTCATCAAGAGCCGCTACAGTTTGATCAATGGCTTCAGGATCGGAATTTTCAACTTGTCGAAGTAATTCTAGCTGTACTTGTAGCTGGTTGCGCAGGGCAAATTGCTGCTGAAATTCTGTTTCTGTACCTGCTTCTTGTTCACGAAACTCTAGTTGGGCTGTTCCTCCCAAGACTCGTTCAGCTTGCTGTGGATCACTAACCCCAGGCAGTTGCACTAAAATTTTATCACTACCTGATGTTTGTAATACTGGTTCAGATACCCCCAGGGCATTAACCCGATTTTCTAAGACTCGTTTGACTGCTGCGAGATTTTCAGGGCTAATTTGCTGAATCTCTTCAGTGGGCTGTACTTCAATTGTCAACTGCGCCCCTCCTCTTAAATCAAGCCCTAATGGAATTGAGAGTTGGGAAATGGAGGCAATTGCCCCTGCTACTAATACTAAAACGAGAAGAACTAACCAATTTTGTTTCTGCATATCTCCAATTTGCCACAACGCCTGCTGGGGACGCACCGCAATACGCCCCTTGTAACTTAAAGTTGTATTTTAAAGCTGAAGTGCCATCATTTTATTAACGGCTTCAACAATTTGTTCCGGTTGGACAATCGTTAAACGCTCTAACATCCCATTATAAGGGGTGGGAATATCTTGGGAGGAGAGACGAATTACGGGGGCATCTAATTCATCAAACAACTGTTCGTTAATGGTTGCGGATAACTCTGCGCCAATTCCTCCTGTCTTCATACACTCTTCGACGATAATTACCCGATGGGTTTTGCGAACAGATTTACCAATCGTTGCCATGTCAAAGGGTTTGAGAGAAATAAGATCAATTATTTCTGGGTCATGTCCATCTTGTTCTATCTGTTTTACTGCTTGCAAACAGTGATGGCGCATACGGGAGTAGGTCAAAATGGTGACATCTTTCCCAGGACGGACTATTTCTGCTTGATCTAAGGGTACGATATAGTCTTCTTCAGGTAAATCTTCCTTGAGGTTATAAAGCAAAACATGCTCAAAAAACAGCACTGGGTTTTCATCGCGAATTGCTGCTTTTAATAAGCCTTTAGCGTTATAGGGTGTTGAACAGGCGACAATTTTTAGCCCAGGGACAGCATGGAAATATGCTTCTAAGCGTTGGGAATGTTCTGCCCCTAATTGGCGACCAACTCCCCCAGGTCCGCGAATAACTAAGGGGATTTTGTAGTTTCCCCCAGAGGTATAACGTAGCATTCCAGCATTATTGGCAATTTGGTTAAAGGCAAGGAGGAGAAAGCCCATGTTCATCCCCTCAATAATGGGGCGAAGTCCTGTCATGGCTGCGCCTACGGCTAGTCCTGCAAAGCTATTTTCGGCGATGGGGGTGTCTAATACTCGTAATTCACCATATTTTTCATAAAGCCCTTTGGTGACTTTGTAAGACCCGCCATATTGTCCGACATCTTCACCAACGACAAAGACGGTTTTATCCCGTGCCATTTCTTCGTCTGTTGCTTCTCGGAGGGCGTTAAAGAATAAAGTCTGTGCCATATATTTACATCTTTATAATTTTTATTCAAATCGCAGCAGTTATCTATCCTACCATTGAGTTTCTGCATCTCATCGCAGGACTTGAAATTCTGTCTTTAGGGGGGAGCATGAGCTAAGAACAGTGTGTCAAGATAATTATAGATAAATATATATAGACAAACTCCATAATTAAAGCTTAAATTTGATGACGAAATCTTTAAAAGAAAGGGTGACAGGGGATTTACAAAAAGCGACAGGAGAAGGCAAACTCCGCACGGAAAGGATTAAGGAGATTGTCAAAACTGCTGTGTCTGAGGCTGCTTCTGAGATAAAAACAGGTTCAGGGGAAATTAGGAGTGTGGTGAGGGACGCGATCGCGGGAGTGTTTCATAGTCTCCAGGAAAGGGGCGATGAGGTAACGGAAGTTTTTAATGC
>JBBQDV010000285.1:0-3339 GCA_038320005.1 Cyanophyceae cyanobacterium | reverse complement strand
TTTAAACCATTGCCTATCTTTATCCAGTAAGCTAATTAAGGAAATAGGAGTCCCACAAATATAGGCAGCTAAACGAGTTAGATCATCAAAGGTTTTTTCCTGTGGCGTATCTAAAATTTTATAGCTAAGTAGTTCTTCTAATCTTTTTTTTTCATTTTCGGGGACAGGCGCAATTTCCATTGATACGATTCCTAGTTAAAGCTGGTCTTCCTTGGGGATTACTATTTGCCCTACGTTATAGTTTAGCTAAATGCTAAAGGCTAAAGGGAATTGGCATAACTAAATATACTTAGGTTAAGTTACTGTTGCAACTTTAGAGATTAGTGTGCTTGCTTAATTGTTCTCATATATAACTGTTCCCATATATCTGCAAAAAATCGCGATCGTCGAGATCAACTTAATAAAATATTCAAATCCTTCTGCGGTCGGTGCGCCCGTGGAAGTAAAATAAACAGCCCAGTGATGGCGTTCTGTCGGGGACTATCAAAAATGCAAAAAGAGGACTTGAGAGATAGCGAATCCTCGTTAAGAAGGCGAGCCTTGATTCTCAACATATTTTTTAAGTTGCTCAACAGTTATGCCACCACAACTAGCGACAAAATAAGCCCCCGTCCAAAAATAGCGTTTATTGTTGAAATATTTATCTTGAAGATGTGGGAAATCACGTCTAATTGCTCTGTTACAATGATTATCATAACAGAGCAATCAGTTTGAGCGATGATAAATCTAACCTACCAATTCAAACTAAAGTTAACCCACCAACAAACACATGAGGTTGAAAACATCTTAGAGGTCTGTCGGCGGGTCTATAACTATGCTTTGTGTGAAAGGAAACACTGGTTAAATAGTCGCAAATCGCCAATAAACGCTTGTTCAATTGTTTTTGAATATATCATTCCTGCTGATGTCCCTTATCCTAATTACAATAATCAGTCTAAAGCCCCAAGATTTTTATGGAAAGCACAGCGTAAGCTTAAATTGCTACAAAGACGCTTAAAACACAAAATCAAAGGCTCAAATAATTGGTTAAAACTCCAAAGAAAGATAGCTCTTTTACATGAATCTGTAGCTAATACTCGTAAGGACTGGCATTTTAAATTAGCTCATCATCTTTGTGATTTGGCTGATAACATTTTTGTTGAAGATATTAACTTTATCTCTTGGAGTAGGGGAATTGTGCGTAAACGTTCTCTTGAGTCAGGCATAGGGCAATTTATTAATGAGATCTTGCCTTATATCTCTTGGAAAAGATGTAAGTTTTATCTGAAAGTAGACAAAAATGGGACTTCTCAAGAATGCCCTAGTTGTCATCAGCCAACAGGCAAAAAACGATTAAATCAGCGTGTCCATAGCTGTCAATTTTGTGGACATGAAGAAAATCGAGATACTGCCAGTGCAAAGGTTGTCGAATACAGAGGAAAAATTGCGGTCGGACTACCCGTGATCCAAAATGCTTGTGGAGACGTTCTGGCGGGGGTTAAGCAACGTAAGTTGTTCGATCTAGCTAAGTGTCTGTGATGCAAGAATCCCCCGTTACAGTGACGCTCTTGAGTTTAGCGGGGGAGTGTCAAAGCAAAATAGTAAATCCTTCTTGAGCAAAATGCTGATCGTGGGTTAAAACTTGAGTAATTTCTAGCTTTCGCATTACATTCATAGAAACACAATCAGCCAGACTATAGCCTTTGTCGAAGCGTTCTTCATATAAAGTTAAACCAAATAAAAAAGACTCGTGGTCTTGTTCAATTACTTGTATATTTTTATCGTCCATTATTTTTCTGACTAGCGTAACAGTTCTCTGTCGCTGACGGATACCAGATTTTGAATAAAAAGTAAGAAGTTCTGAGAACACTTCCTCTGTTGTAACTAGTCGAGTTCCTGGAAGAGATTGATTAATTTCAAGAACTTTATGGTGATAATTGTCTTTAGGGTTTAGCAACGCAATCCAGTAAAAAGTGTCAACAAAAACTCTTCTCATTTGTCTTGATTGGAATTACCATAAATATAATGATCATGTTGTTCTGCACCGTTACTGGGAAGTTGGTTTAGTTCTTCTTCTGTCATATCTTGAATTAAATCCTGAGCGAATTCCCAAATAGGTTGATTAGTTTCATTCTGCTTCTTTTGTAAATCCTCTGCAACAGCTTCTTCAATCTGTTTAAATACAGCATCTAATGAATGTCCCTGAAATTTTTCTTTTGTGATCTCAGGACAAGAAGCTATATAACCAAGTTCGTTTTTTTCAATAGCAAGGTTTATTTTATAAGTCATAAGACAATATTTAAATAGGGCGGTAGTAATTTCTTAGTCAGCCAAGGATTTTTTCATAACTGCTGCTTCTCAAATAAGATAGGTGGCGACCAAGATGGTCGCACTACGATTATTGATAATTAGCGATCAATTTTTCAATAACCAAAACCCTGCAAAAGATTCCGATTCAGGACTTGTTTGAATTCCAAGAAAATGGACATCATGTGCCTCTTCTTTCCCTTGCTGAAATCCTTTACCCTCGGCTAATAATTTTGGGGTGATTTCTGCCAAAATCCAGTTATCATTGAAGCCAGTTTCTAACCGCAATCGTGGTAATACTCCCTCTTCAAACTGTAAGCCAACCATTTCCAAACCTGACATCCAGCCAGCGAGGGGTAAAGCCCGTTGGGAGAATATTAGTACCCCAGGAATTTTTGTCTCTGGTGTGACTTCGGTTAGGGAAAAAGGAAAGGCTTCTCCAAAAGCGATATCCCATTCTCCCATTTCCTGAAAGTCTTTTGCTTCTAAGGTGACAAATGCCCAACGGTCGCCTTTATCGCCCCGAATTGCATCGGGTAACGCGATCGCGGTTAAGGGTTGATACTGTACAGAGGTAGAAGTTCCAATGGTGGGATCATATCCTGGTTCTTGCGGATAAACCTTAAGACTGCGTTCTTCTAACCAGTGACTTAAGGTATAAGTCCGGCGACTAGGGGATGCAGGAATTCCCATGTCTTCACAGGCTTTCGTAATCATATTGTTCATTTGACGACGGAAAAACCTGATTTTCTGTGGGGTAACTCCTGCTTGCGCGATCGCGTTTGTCAAGGCATCCTTAAGAAATAGGGAATTAACCTTCGTACTTGGACAAAATTCAGCATAGCGAAATAAAGATTCTAAAGAGTCATCCACACTTTGCGGACTCTCACAAATCAACACCTCCCAACGCTTTTTGCCATCTTCTTCTAAAATCGGACGCGAATAAAAATCTAATTCCCAAATAATTCCCATACAGGTAATCTATAATCTGAACCTTTTTCCACCTTAAACCTTTTTCTACCTTACCAGGAAGCAGGGAAGCATCAATCTTCT
>JBBQDV010000284.1:0-3346 GCA_038320005.1 Cyanophyceae cyanobacterium | reverse complement strand
GCTGTCATTACGCCCTTTCTTTTTGAATTTAGGGACTCCTGCCACTTTTTGAAAGCACCTTTTCCAGGCTTCTGCAAGTGCTTTTAACGACCATTGGGGAGCGCACTTCGAGCTTTCGTAATACCAAGGGTTTTCTGGCTTCACTAAGGCGACTAGCCACTTATGTAAGTCAATAGCACTAGGAAACTTAATCTTCTCTTCTGGGTTGTCTTTGTTGTGGTCTAGGATCTGTTTTGTTAGCCCCAAACCCCAGTTCCAAGCGTGGCGAGAAGTTCCAGCGTGTCTTGCTAACAAAGTTCTCTGTTTGTTGTTTAACTTGAGTTCGGTTTTAAAGCCGAGTAGCGACATCTTTAAGCTCCTCTACAATCTTTTTATTTTTGTGGCTTCTTGATCCATGTTGAGAGTTCTTTCTGGTACTAATTTACCTTCTGCTTCCCAACGTCTTAAGGTTGAAGTGCTTACACCTTTTATTTTTGCTGCCTCTGATATGGATAACTTGCTCATGTATCTAACTTAGCATATATTCTAGGTAACTATGAGCAGGTTTACCTATATATCCCTCTTCAGTCCAACACCCTGAATCAATAAACCCTAAGTTGTACTAGGGGCATGACCATTTTTACTGATTACGAAGCGTTGTGCAACTGTTTCGGGCTGAATTGCCGAGAGAACCACATGACTAGAATCAGTTATAATTACAGATCTAGTACGCCGACCATAGGTTGCATCAATTAAGAGATTATTTTCACGAGCATCGGTGATAATTCGCTTAATAGGAGCAGATTCAGGGCTAACAATTGCCACAACCCGATTTGCCGAAACAATGTTGCCAAAACCAATATTAATCAATTGAATATCCATAGATAAGGGTGAGAGTAATAGATGCTTTTCTGATTTTCAAAAACGATTTGAAAGATATTATTCAATGTTATCTACAAAAAATTAGCATTACAATGCTAAAAGGGAGAAAAAAACAGATTAGAGACAGATTACACCCTGTTATTCGTTTTCCCTCGCCTTTATGCCCTTTGTCGTCTATCGTGAGAGAGATTATTTCCGAAACTCCCTGAGAATTGTAACGTTAAAAAGTTTACCCATTCATGCAACCTGTTGACTACACAACTCTGATCGCCACTTGCACCGACCTACAGCAAAACTGGATTCCGTCCCGACTTGAGCAAGTTTATCAGCGCGATCGCGCTCACATTAGTATTGCCCTACGCACCATGCAAAAACGGCAATGGCTAACGGTTTCCTGGGACTCCCAAGCAGCAAGAATCTGTTTTAGTTCTCCCCCCCCTCGCACCCCTGACACCTTCACCTTTAGCGACCAACTACGCCATCAGTTAGGCGGACTCGCCCTAGTCGCGATCGCGCCCTTAGAACCTTGGGAAAGAGTCCTCGACCTCCAATTTGCCCCTCGCCCTGGAGATGAGATTTTGTGGCATCTCTACGTAGAAATCATGGGGAAATTTAGTAACGTCATCCTCACGGATCATAAACAGGAAATCGTCACCGCAGCCCAACAAGTTAGTCGTTCCAAATCCATCGTGCGCCCCGTAGAAACTGGACAAATCTACAGCCCACCCCCACCCCTCACAGGCACAATCCCTAGCCTAACCGAAAGCCAGGAACGTTGGCAAGAACGCCTTAGCCTTGTCCCAGGAAAACTCAGTCGCCAAATGCTGAATGTCTATCGGGGCTTAAGTCCCACCCTAATTAGACAAATGGCTGCAAGTGTCGGACTCGATTCTAATCAAACCACCGATACCTTAGAATCTGCTGATTGGGATAACCTCTTTAAATATTGGCAAGATTGGCTACAAAAATTAGCAAAGCAAGAATTTATTACAGGTTGGACAGAAACAGGATACACTGCTCTCGGTTGGCAAATGACCAAAGCCGAAGAACTTCATCCCCTTTTAGATCGTTACTATACAGACGAACTAAATCAGCAAATCTTTAAGCAACTCTATCATCAACTGAAGCAAAAAATTAGTAACCTACTGCAAAAATTACAAACCAAAGCAGATGTTTTTCAAAACCGCTTAAATCAGTCCCAAGAATCAGAACAATATCGCCAACAAGGAGACTTAGTAATGACCTATCTCCATGAATGGCGACCAGGAATGAAAGAAATTACCCTTAATGATTTTGAAACCAATCAGCCTATTACAATTCCCCTCAATCCTGAGAAAAATGCTGTTCTAAATGCCCAATATTTATATAAACAACATCAGAAATTAAAACGAGCAAAAAACGCCGTTGAACCGTTATTAAAGGTAGCCCAACAGGAAATAGATTATTTAGCCCAAATTGATACCGCTTTAAACCAATTACAAGAATATAAAACCCCCACTGATCTACAAACTCTCGAAGAAATTCGTGAAGAATTAGTCTCGCAAAACTATCTCAATCCCCCCAGAGAAGCCATACGCACCTCTCAAGAAGAATCTCAGCCTCATCGTTACAAAACCCCTAGCGGATTTGAACTTTGGGTTGGTCGCAATAACCGCCAAAACGATCAGTTAACCTTCCGTACTGCTAATGATTATGACCTTTGGTTTCATACCCAAGAAATCCCAGGGAGTCACGTCCTCCTGCGCCTAGAACCTGGATCTGTGCCAGATCAGGCAGATTTACAGTTTGCTGCGGATATCGCTGCTTATTTCTCTCGCGCCCAAGAAAGCGATCAAGCCCCTGTTGTTTATACTGAACCGAAAAATGTTTATAAACCGAAAGGTGCAAAACCAGGGATGGCTATTTATAAACATGAACAGATAATTTGGGGTTATCCACAACGGGTAAAAGCCCAATAAGCTAATCTAGATATAGAACTAAGAAGAATTAGTCACGAACCCGCCGTTAACCGCTAACACGGTTTAACGGGGGCTTGTAAAAGCCTAAACGTGACCAGACTAAGTTTTTAGAAACTCCCTTATTCGGGTCATTACACCTTGAGATGCGTGCCAGTCTCTCGCCATGTAGTCTAACTTTAAACAGATTTAATCGGGTTAAGTAAGTGAGTTAGACCGAACAAGCCCCAATAAGTTTGTCGAGGCAGAAATTACCCAAGCAATTGGAGTTACCCATGTCTAATCATGTTTTCGTTATTGATACAAACCAAAAACCTTGCAACCCAGTTCATCCTGCGCAAGCAAGATTGTTACTGACTCAGAAAAAAGCTGCGGTATTACGTCGCTATCCGTTCACCATTATCCTGGTTAGCAAAGGAACTCAGGATATCAAAAACTTTCTTTCTGCAAAGCCTAGTATCTTGAAGCGAATCTTGAGCCAAGCAAAAGCCCCACTCAAGGATGCTGCTGCTGTAAACGCTACCCGTTGG
>JBBQDV010000283.1:0-3348 GCA_038320005.1 Cyanophyceae cyanobacterium | reverse complement strand
GAAATGCCAGATTCAATGATGTACCAAGGGGATGCTTTTGTAATCCTCGAACCTGGAAAGGATGAACAACTTCTTTCCCGTGAGGAGTTATTTACTCGTTTAAAAGAAGTGTTACAAACCCATCAAGATGATTTACCCAAGGATATTGCCAAGTTGACTTCACGGGAGGCACAAACAGAGCATTTATTGGAGTCATATTGTGAGTTTGAAATTCACCCTGGTTATCAGTTGCAATGGTATGTGGTGCGCTTGGAAAAGTAAACGCCAAAACTAAGGTAGCCAATGGGGACGAAATCCTGGTAGGGGTAACTCAATTAACTGGTTTTCTTGCGGAGTTTGAGCGGAAGTGGTAGATACGGGTAATAACCACATTTTGCTAGTTACCACAGCTTCTCCCGCATTGGTGCGCATGACATTTGGGTTATCTGAATTGGGATCTCGCACTACTTGATCAAATAATAAGGCGACCCCATCTGGTGCGAGGCTCATTTGAATATCAATTTGTTCGGTAAATCTGGCAAGTTTAATTACTTCGTCAGTTTTTAGATCAATGGCAGTTAGATAGGGGGTTTCGATATATTCTGTGCTACTATCCGTTAGATCTGTAATTAGGCAATATAAAATAGTGGCATTTGGATTAAATTGACATTCAAGAATAGAACCATCGGTATCTAGGAGCTTTTTCTCTACATCTTGATTGGTGACTAGGTAAAGCGATCGCGTATAAAGTAAATCTGGGTTATCTGTATTAAAGTTAATCATCGCTGCTGCTGTCCCATCCCGAGAAAAACTTAGCACCTGTCCATATTGAGCTAAGAAATCAAGAGCATCTGTACTTTCGCTTGGTTTATCTAAGGGAACAATAGCAATCCCTTCTCCTTGAGCAATAGCAAGGGTTTGGCTATCTGGTGTAATTAAAAATTGTCCCCCTGCTGCGGTCTCTATCCGTTGAGGGTCTTGATTGGGTTCGACAATCCATAAGCCGAAATCTGATGGGTCTTGTCTGTTTATCCGTTGGACGATGATATAGTTTCCGTCTTGGGAAAGGTCAAAGTTGAGGTTACGATACTCTTGATTATCAAGAACTAAATCTAAGCCAGAATTTTCACTACCATTGAGTCCTGTCGGAATGCTATAGAGCTTTTCTTCCGTTAGCCCCTTGCGCCAATTTTGTTTATCTATAGCAGCAAAAAGTATTTTCTCTGTTTCTCGATAGGGTTGGATTCTGGTGACAACTAAATCTGGGGGGGTGAGAATACGCTTTTCTTGTTTGGTAAAATTATAAATAATTAAGCGTCCAGTTTCTTCCCCTTCAACCCCAATGTAGGTAAAAGCACGATCTGGGGTGCTAAAGAGTCCTTGGAACGGCTCTATTTCCGCTCCCGTCTCATTGGCGTTAAAAAATTGCTCCCTTGCCCCTTCTAAGCTCACTGAATAGGCTTCCCCATAGGACGCAGGGCTATCGAGGGTATATGCCATTCTCCGTCCTGCCCAGCTAATCCGACCTGGGAGGGATGGCTCAATACTTAAGTTCTCTTCAACACTGGCGTGATCCATGGGGCGATTAAAGGTGAGAATGAAGGCGAGGTCGGTTGCACTAACGCTTTCCCCTTGCCAGCTAAATCTCTGTACTTTAGGATGGGATTCAAACCACTGATCTCCCACTCCGACCAGTACAATAACGATAATACTAAGGGCAATAAATAGCGCGATCGCGACTTTATCCACCGTTGTTGTTAATCCTTTAATCATAATCGGGTTTGTCACCTCTCCAAGCTGCTGATTCTACTGCTATTTGACTTAATTAATGCTCTAATTGTTCTATTTTAATGATTCCTAAACGTTCCCGTTCCGCTCAAAAAGCCCGTTTACCCCTTGAATTTTGGATTGTCACCCTAATTGTCTTTATTAATGCAGTCACATTTACGATTATCATTCCCCTCCTTTATCCCTATGCTAGACAATTTGGGCTTAATGACTTTCAAGCGAGTTTATTGATCACTGCTTTTGCTATTCCTCAGTTTATTGGTACACCCATTTTAGGCAAATTATCAGATCATTGGGGGCGTAAACCTTTACTTGTCGTCAGTTTATTAGGAACAGTTTTGGCTAACATTTTAGCTGCTTTCACACCTTTCGTTTCACTCCTGTTTTTCGCAAGGATGTTGGATGGTTTGACGGGGGGAAACACCTCAATTGCCAGAGCAGTTATTAGTGATATTACAACAGTAGAGCAACGTCCTCAAGCTTTTGGCGTGTTTGATGCCACCTTTCGTTTAGGCTTTGTCGTTGGACCCGCTTTAAGTTATCTTGCCCAGCAGATGCCAACTCTACCAGGAGTAACCTCTTTGGGGATGAGTTTTCTTGTTGCTGCGGGGATGGCATCAATTGCTACTTTACTGACGATCTTTTTTTTACCAGAGACATTAAAGATTCAGCAAGAGTTTCAACTTACCCTGGGTGATTTTAGCTTTGGAAAAATAATACAATCCACAACTCGACCGAAGTTGAAACAGCTATTCTTGCTAAGTTTTCTAAGTGGTGTAACCTTCACTATATTTACCTTTGCTTTTCAACCTTTTTTCTTATATACCTTAGAACAGGATGCGCAAACTTTAGCAATTGTTTTTTCCCTAGTTGGTATATTAGGATTTATATCTCAAATCTTTTTTCTTGCACCTTTAAGGCGATATTTTAACTTAGTAGATATTCTGGCAATTACTCTCTTGGCAAGGGGAATATCTTTTTTGCTAATTCCTACTTTTCCCACTATTACTGGATTTTTTATAATTATCTCTTTCTTCGCAATTGTCAATTCTTTCCCCTTACCTCTCACTAATTCCCTCTTATCTTTAAATAGTAGCGATCGCGAACAAGGAGAAATCTTAGGAATTAATGCGTCCTACCTGAGTCTAGCAAATGCAATTGGACCAATTATCTCTGGTTTATTGGTAAGCATAAGTTATAGTATTCCTTTCTGGATTACTGGAGTTCTAACTATTCTGACGGCTTGGTTTGCTTATCGCCTCAAGGCATTAACTCAAGAGACTTAAACTTGCTATATTTTAACAATTTGTTATACAATTCCTCTATATGACTAAATATAACTAAAAGGGGTAGAGATTGTCAGCACCCCGTACTGAAGTAACGGGGCTTCATGCCTCGGATTACTCAGTTAGTTGACCAGTCTAAGCCTTAACTGGCTAAGTTATCTAAGTCAGGATACCTTGAGGTGCTTGCCAGCCTCTCGCTCTATCGTTAACTATTAAACATCTTTACAAGGGGTAAGGAAGTGTAGTTAGCCTCACAAGCCTAGATAACATTGACGAGGCAAACATTACCCGCTTT
>JBBQDV010000282.1:0-3351 GCA_038320005.1 Cyanophyceae cyanobacterium | reverse complement strand
CAATGGTTTAAAAGAAGCTTGGTCAGAAAACCCTGATGCAGTTAGTTTCACAGGGTTAGTGCTACCTTACGAATTAGAAACAGAAGCACAAATTCTCTTTGAAGAAAGAAAAGGGTTTCGCCGAGGCTTCGAGAAAATTCGCTACGGAGAAATCTTACCAGATAATCCTGTTTATCCTTGCGGAGCAGGAATCTTTGGGGCAGGGTGCAATATGGCTTTTCAACGGGAGATATTACTGAAAATCGGCGGATTTGACCAAGCCTTGGATACAGGCGCGCCTTTACCTGGAGGCGGAGATTTAGATATCTTTTACCGAGTTATTCGAGGGGGTTATTCCCTAGTATACGAACCTCAATATCTTGTTTATCATCAGCATCGTCGGGAATTAGTAAAACTACGCCATCAATATTGGACTTGGGGATTAGGATTTATGGCATTTCTGGTCAAATCCTACCAACAAGATATTTCTCAAAGGAGCAAAATCCGCCATCTAATTAGGTGGTGGTTTCTTTCCCAATTGCGCCAGCTAGGAGAAAGCTGTATTGGTCTTCATCCTTTACCCCCTGGAATGATCCTCGCAGAATTGTGGGGTGGTGTTGTGGGACTGTGTGGGGAATATCCCCGTTCCCAGAAGCGGATTGAAAAAATCAAAAAGCAATTTCTAACTGATTCAGCACCGCCATTTCCTGAAATTGAATCTTATTCCACTCAGAAAAGTATCCATTAATGCTCATCAAGTAACCATGAACGAACAACATCCTTATCGATCCCCCCTTGTCCCAATTCCCCCTGGAGAACCTCGTCCTCTCTGGTCTGTAATGATTCCGACCTACAACTGTGCGCAATATTTGCGCGAAACCTTAACCAGTGTCTTAGCCCAAGATCCAGGTCCAGAAGTAATGCAGATTGAAGTTATTGACGACCACTCCACCCAGGATAATCCAGAAGCTATTGTGCAAGAACTTGGTCAGGGTCGAGTAACTTTTTACCAGCAGCCCCAAAATATAGGTTATATCCGCAATTTTGATACTTGCTTACAACGATCGCGCGGTCAATTAGTTCATATTCTTCATGGTGATGATTATGTACGCAATGGCTTCTATCATAAGCTGGCAACAGCCTTCAATACAAATCCCGAACTGGGTGCTGCCTTCTCACGCCACATTTATATGGACGAACGGGGAAACTGGGATAGTCTTTCTTCCCTAGAAAAACTAGAGAGTGGCATTTTAGTCGATTGGTTAAAGCAGATTAGCACTGGACAACGCATTGCTACGCCCTCAATAGTTGTTAAACGGGATGTCTATGAAAAACTAGGTGGATTTGACCATCGCTTCTCCTGTTGCGGGGAAGACTGGGAAATGTGGGTCAGAATTGCCACAGAGTACCCAATCTGGTTTGAAATAGAGCCTCTTGCTGTCTATCGAGTTAAGCGCTTAGGTTCTCTAACCGAAACTTCCGTAAAAACGAATCAACTGGTGCAAGATATGCGCCAAGCAACAGAAATTATCGAATCTTATTTACCCCAATATTTAAAACCAGAAGTTGCTCTCCAGCTTACCCGTCAGGCGAGAGAAACTTATGCGTTTTGGGCAATAAAAAGTGCAGAAAACCTTCTTTCGACAGGCGATCTCAAAGCAACTTTTTCTCAATTTCAAGAAGCCTTTAAGTGTAGTCCCTCAAATAAAATTAGGCTTTGGATTGCTCGCATTCTTGTCCAAAAAAGCATGGGATTACTATTGCATAAGGTTCGTTCAAGCTTAACATTTAGCCGTAAACAAAGAGTTAATTGTCAGAATGCTAACGAAAATCAAGCATAAATTTATAGAGAAGCAGATTTTATGAATAGTTTCATTCCTTGGAAAATTTTGCACTTAGAACTGAGTGAAGGTATCCCAGCTTTAACTGCTGAGAATAACACACAAGGATTTTATCTCATCTTTTGGTGGCATGGAATCCCTCTTGGCGATCGCGTTATTCCAATAACCCAATTACCAATGTCCACCAGTGAACTGACTAACTTAATTACCCAAACCATTACTTCCGCAGTAGGGGATCAGCTTATTCCTGTAGGTTTTCAAACCGCCTTATCTGAACATCCCCGACACCAACCCCCAGATATACCCCCAGATTTAGCTTCTCTTTTGGAGTTAAAGCAACCCTTAGCTAAACTTGAGCAACATTTATCTAACTTGGGAGAGGAATCTAAAACAGTTTCTGTAATTATTTGTACTCGCGATCGTCCAGAACAATTAGAGAAATGCTTACAGTCATTACAAACTTTATCACCACAACCCGCAGAAATTATTGTCGTTGATAACGCCCCCTCCACCGAAGCAACCCAGCAAATTGTTTCTCAAATACCAGGTATCCGTTACATCCTAGAACCTCGTCCTGGTCTTAGCTTCGCCCGTAATACAGGCATAACTCATAGTACAGGTCAAATTATCGCCTTTACCGATGATGATGTCATAGTTCATCCTAACTGGATCACACGCATTCAGCAAAGCTTTCAAAACCCTAAAGTTATGGCAGTTACCGGATTAGTCCTACCAGGAGAACTCGAAAGCGAATCTCAGTTTACCTTTGAAAGCGGTCAAACAAACTTTAGCTGGGGATATCGAAAACGTATTTTTGATCAACATTTCTTCCAGTCAGTTCAGCATTTAGGAGTTCCAGTTTGGCGTATTGGGGCGGGTGCTAACATGGCTTTTCGTCGTGAAATCTTTCAACTTATTGGAAACTTTGATCAACGCTTAGGCGCAGGTGCATCTGGCTGTAGTGAAGACTCTGAATTTTGGTATCGAGTTCTGGCTGAAGGTTGGTATTGTCGTTATGAACCCACCGCAGTAGTTTTTCACTACCATCGCAAAGATTTAGCTAGTTTCAAATCGCAAATGTACCAATATATGAGGGGACATGTAACCGCCTTGCTTATTCAATTTGCTAGATACAAACATTGGGGAAATTTAACTCTCTTATTTATCCTTTTACCTGTATATTATCTTAAAGTCTTTCTCAGTAGTATTATTAAAGGTTATAAATTCCGTAATAAGCTTTTATGGACTGAGATTTTAGGCTGTTTAGCAGGAATCAAATTTTACTTAGAAAATCGAATATCTTCCAATAATTAGTAAACCTTTTTTAGCTTTTATTCACCATGAAGAAAACATCTTTAAATAAGTTTTTAGCCAAAAATCCTTTTTCTCGTCCCCTTACCCAAGGTTTTTTTTACCGAGAAAAGATGCGTGCTATTCACCGCATTGCTCCAGAAAGAGAAATTACAGAGATTCTAGAAGTGGGTGGGGGTCAAAGCGGTTTAACAACAATGTTATATCCCCAAGCAAAAGT
>JBBQDV010000281.1:0-3371 GCA_038320005.1 Cyanophyceae cyanobacterium | reverse complement strand
TCGTTGACATACTCTCTTCGCCAGAGGCGAGAGATTCTTCAGACCTAACCGAAGTTAGCTGTAAGCATTTTATCCTGACTGCTGCCCACAGCCAGATTGTATCTTTGTTCAAAAATACGTTCTTGGTTCTGGAATACTTTTACGTTGCAACAGATTTCTTGCAACAACCCATGTATTCGTCTTTCAAGGTACAAATGTCTGGTGAGCCTTTTAATCTTCTTCCAGATATAGCCATTATACAGCATCAAGGTTGCGAGGCTCGATTCATCCCATCAACAGAGTTGAGGGTCTTCTCTCGCAAAAAGATAAATAGTTTACTTTTTCAATTCTGCTAGATTTTCCTACCAAAATCAAAAACCAGAAACCAGAGCGGGCTATTTTAGAGAAATCCAGATAGCTTTCGCAAATTATCAACAAAATCGGGATAAGAAATAGCAGCAGCTTCCGCGCGGTGGATAGTGGTTGTCCCTTGGGCGTTTAAGGCAGCAATCGCTAGACTCATCGCGATACGATGGTCTGTATAACTATCTACTTCTGTCCCAATTAAAGGTGTTCCCCCTGTGATTTCTAATCCGTCGGGTAATTCGGTGATTTTTGCACCCATGCGCGTTAATTCAGACGCAATCACCGCCAAACGATCACTTTCCTTGACCCTTAACTCTTCCGCATCTTTAATAATAGTTATACCTTCGGCAAAAATAGCTGCAACAGCAAGAATGGGGATTTCATCAATGAGACAGGGAATGATATCACCGCTAATGGTACAAGCTTTCAGTTTGCTGTAACGTACCCTCAAATCCGCAACGGGTTCTCCTGCTACAGTTTTGGTATTTTCTGGTTGAATATCTGCACCCATCATTTCTAGGGCTTCTAAGATGCCAGTACGGGTGGGATTGATCCCGACATTTTCAATTAGTAATTCCGAATCAGGAGTAATTGCAGCAGCAATCAACCAGAAGGCAGCAGAACTAATATCCCCAGGGACAACTACGGTTTGTCCTTGCAATGTGGGCATTCCAGTTAGAGTAACGCTATGGGTTTCGGGGTCAACTTCAATTTCTGCCCCAAATGATTTTAACATTCGTTCACTGTGGTCACGGGATAAAGCAGGTTCGGTAACGGTGGTTTTTCCTTCTACTCCTAACCCTGCTAAGAGAACACAGGATTTAACTTGCGCAGAAGCAATGGGGGAATGGTAATGAATGGGTTTAAGGCGTTGTCCAGCAATAGCGAGGGGGGCGAGGGTGTTATCCTTACGTCCCCAAATCTGTGCGCCCATTTGTTGTAAGGGTTTAACAACACGGGACATGGGACGGGTTTTTAAGGAGTTGTCTCCTGTGACGGTAAAAAAGCGACCCTCAGAGGAGGCGAGAAGCCCCATCATCAGCCTTAAAGTTGTGCCAGAGTTCCCTGCATCTAAGACGTTAAAGGGTTCTTGTAAGTTACCGATTCCAACGCCCTTAACCGTTACCTTCTCACTATTTAATTCGGATATTTCTGCCCCCATTGCCCGAAAACAGTGGGCGGTACTATGGGGATCTTCTCCGAGTAGTAAGCCGTGAATGGTCGTTTCTCCAGTGGAGATTGCCCCGAACATCAGGGCGCGGTGAGAAATTGATTTATCCCCTGGTACTTGCAGTTTACCTTGTAAGGTGATGCCAGAAGTAGGGGGAGAAATAACAAGGTCTTGTTGTTGGGCAGTGACTTTCAGGGTGATGGACATATTAGGGGAATTGGTAATCAGGAAATTATAACTCTAAACTGCGTTGGTAAAGGTGAGGGCTTTTCCGCGCACTTCCGTATTGACTTTACCTTGATGATAGGCGAGTTGTCCCTCCACGATGGTGGTTTAGGTAGTGTATTGTATTTTACCGAATTAGTGGCAGTATTTATAGCATCTTTGGGTTATTGAGTTGCACTTTCATGCCCTTTTGGAGAGAGATAGCAGAAAATGATAAAGTTAAGGTAAATAGGTTTAATTGTAATTCATGAAAGTTAGTTTACAGCCCAACCTCAATGACGCTCATGTTGATACCCATCAAACTAGCAGCCAGCGTCAATTAGCTATTGCGGTTTCTGCTATTACTGAAGAACGCGATCGCGCCCTACCTCTCAATCTCTGCTTAGTAATCGACCACAGCGGTTCAATGCATGGAGAACCCTTGGAAACTGTTAAACAAGCTGCGATTAAACTGGTGGAGAAATTAACAGATCGCGATCGCGTTTCCATTATCGCCTTTGATCACCGCCCCAAGGTATTAGTCCCCAACCAATATGTTGATAACATAGCAAGCATTAAAGCTCAAATTTCTAGCCTCAAAGCAGAAGGTGGAACAGCCATTGATGAAGGAATGAAACTGGGACTCAAAGAAACCGCAAAAGGCAAAGATGATGCTGTTTCGCAAGTTTTTGTTCTCACCGATGGCGAAAACGAACACGGGGATAACGAACGCTGCCTGAAAATTGCCCAACTTGCCTCCCAATATAGCATTAGTATTAATACTCTCGGTTTTGGCGCACACTGGAATCAGGACGTTCTTGAGAAAATTGCCGATACCGCAGGGGGAACTCTCTCCTATATCGAGAAACCAGAACAAGCCGTGAGCGAGTTTGGACGCTTATTTACCCGTCTGCAAGCTGTCGGCTTAACTAATGCCTATCTGCAAATAGAATTAATGCCGAATGTTCGCCTCGCAGAACTCAAACCCTTTGCCCAAGTTGCCCCCGATACCGTAGAACTTCCCACGCAAAAGGAAGGAAGTTATTATTTGGTGCGTTTAGGAGATTTGATGACAGATGTAGAAAGAGTGATTCTCGTAAATATGTATGTAGGTCAACTTTCTCCTGGTAATCAAACCTTAGCTAAGATCCAAGTCCGTTATGATGATCCCGCTACAGGGGAAAGCAAACTCTCTTCCGCAGAAATGCCCGTTACAGTCGAGGTACAAGAAGCCTATCAGCCCCAACCGAACGAAAAAGTTAAAACCTCAATTCTCTCCTTAGCCAAGTACCGTCAAACCCAAATTGCAGAAACTAAACTTCAGCAAGGCGATAATCTTGGTGCAGCTACCATGCTACAAAGTGCAGCCAAAACTGCTTTACAAATGGGAGATGAAAATGGCGCAACTGTTCTCCAAAGCAGTGCAACCCAACTGCAATCAGGGAAAGAACTCTCCGAAGCTGACCGTAAGAAAACAAGGATTGTTTCTAAGACGATTTTGCAACTTTGACACTCTCCGTCCTAAAGGAGCGGAGATTCTCGCTTCAACGGGAGAGTCTAGAAAATACGGAACTTAATCCAAATATTTTCCCCGATCCCTTTACCCTCAACGAGCATTGTTCCGATCTGCCCGACCGTACTTACTATAAAG
>JBBQDV010000280.1:0-3377 GCA_038320005.1 Cyanophyceae cyanobacterium | reverse complement strand
TCAGAAAGGGATTCGTCTTATACATTGTGGCAAGACAGATAAAGCTCAAGGAAAATATAAAAATATGACAACCTTGTACGACCAAGATTTTGCTTTGTGGTCAGAGCAGATGTCTAAGGTAATCAAATCATGAAAATAGCTGTCACAGGAGCAACAGGATTTATCGGTCGTTATGTGGTTGACTCTCTTGTTAAACAGGGACATGAGATTTTATGTGTTGGTAGATCTGAACCTGTCAGTCACAGTCTTGTAACTTTTATAAAGTTTGATCTTCTTGAAGAATACGATTACTCATGGATCTCAGAATATCAACCATCACATCTACTACATTTAGCTTGGTATGCAGAGCACGGAAAATTTTGGGACTCTTCTCTTAACTTAAATTGGTGTGATGCAACTGTTCGATTGACAGATGCTTTTTGTCGTTATGGTGGAAATCGAATTGTATTTGCTGGATCATGTGCGGAGTATGACTGGTCTTTCGGCTATTGCAAAGAAGAAATCACTCCAAGTAACCCTGCTACTCTTTATGGTATTTCCAAAGACTCTGCGCGGCGAATGAGTGCAGAAATTTGTCGGCTTAGTAATGTGTCATTTGCATGGGGTAGGGTGTTTTTACCTTTTGGGCTGGGTGAAAATAGTAACAGACTTATTCCGTCTGTGACTCAAGTACTATTGGGTGATAGACAGTCTTTTTCGATTGGTACTCAGCAGTGGCGCGACATTCTTCCTATAGATGTGGTGGCAGATGGTCTAATATTTTTATTGAATCAACAACAATCTGGAGTTTTCAATATTTGTTCGGGAAGACCAACACAACTATGTGAGATTATTAAATATATTGGAATAGCTGTTAATCAAGATCCCGAAATTTTGTTGTCAAAGTCCATTGAGCAAATAGAATCTCCAAAATTTCTAGTTGGAGACAATACATTACTGTCAAGAATGGGTTGGCAACCACTGTATGATCTGTGGGAAAGTCTTGACTTATACATCAAGAACATTGCTTACACACAAAAAAATTAGTAATTAGGTAATTTATGAGTTACGACAAGTTCAAAACAGATTGTGCTAGCGAGATAGAAGTTCAGGCGAAAGACTCTCAGCTCAAATCATCATCGAACGAATGGATAAAAAAAGCTCAATCGCTAAAATACTCCTATCATTTTGAGTGGTTGGGTCGTCCAATAATTCAATATCCGCAAGATATGATTGCGATGCAGGAATTGATTTGGTCGATTCAACCCGATCTAATTATCGAAACTGGTATTGCCCATGGTGGCTCATTGATTTTTTCTGCTTCGATGTTAGAGCTAAATGCTATTTGTGGAGGTTGCCAAGATGCTGAAGTGTTGGGCTTAGATATTGATATTCGCGAACATAACCGTGAAGCGATTAAAGCTCATCCTATGTTTAAAAGGATATCCATGATTCAGGGATCTAGCATCGCCCCTGAGATTATTGAGCAGGTCAAAGCAAAAGCAGAAGACAAGCAGAAAATCTTGGTTTTCTTGGATAGTAATCACACCCACGATCATGTACTTGCTGAGCTAGAAGCCTATGCACCACTGACTTCTGTTGGCAGCTATTGTGTAGTATTTGACACTGTGATTGAAGACTTACCTGCTGATATGTTTGGCGATCGCCCTTGGGGAGTCGGCAACAACCCCAAAACTGCCGTTTGGGAATACTTGAAAAAACATCCTGAATTTGAAATTGATAAGGGTATGCAGAACAAACTTCTAATTACAGTTGCCCCCGATGGCTATTTGAAACGTGTTGCTCAGTAGCTTGCTTAAAAACTAAAAACTCGAAAAGGTGCTTTAATTGTCTCAGCTAAAACATAACATTATTGCTAATTTTCTAGGCCGAGGCTGGGCATCCGTAATGAGTCTGGCTTTTGTTCCCCTTTACATTAAGTTTATGGGCATCGAAGCTTATGGGCTTGTCGGTTTTTCGGCTACTATTCAGGCTTTATCCGGTTTGTTTGATATGGGCTTAAGTAGCACACTTAACCGAGAATTAGCAATTCTTTCTGCTCAGGAGGGCAAACAAAAAGATTCTCGTGACTTAGTAAGAACCCTAGAAGTTATTTACTGGGGTATAACATCAATAATTGGGTTGTCTATTTTTTTACTTTCTCCCTTCCTGGCACAGTCGTGGATCAAGTCTCAAGCTTTATCTAAGGAGTCAGTGCAAATGGCGATCGCCTTAATGGGTTTAGTCATTGCCTTTAACTTTCCCTTTTCCCTCTATTCAGGGGGATTATTAGGTTTACAGCGCCAAGTCCTATTAAATGGCATAGTTGTTAGCATGTCAACCCTGCGCGGAATTGGCATGATTTTAATCCTGTGGCTAGTCTCTCCGACTATCCAAGCCTTTTTCATTTGGCAAGCATTTATTAGTGTAACCCAAACTTTAATTACCTTTTTTTTCCTATGGAGAAGTTTACCAAAATCTCAAATCTCAGCAAAATTCAGCAAAAATACATGGCTAAGAATTTGGCGATTTTCCGCCGGTATGACAGGAATCACACTGGTTTCATTAATCTTAATGCAAACCGATAAAATCCTTTTGAGCAAGCTCCTTCCCCTAAAAGAATTTGCTTATTATAACCTAGCTGCAACAGTTGCCAGCGGAGTCACAATAGTAATTTATCCTGTTTTCACCTCTGTTTTTCCAAAATTTTCTGAATTAGTATCGAGGAAAGAAGAAGAAAAACTTACCCAGCTATATCACAAATCTGCTCAGCTTTTGAGTGTCCTCGTTATTCCCCTTTGCGTAACCCTGAGCTTATTTTCCAAAGATATTTTAATGCTTTGGACAGGAGATCCTGTGATTGCCCAAAACGCTCATGTAATCGCATCTTTTCTGGTTATCGGCACATCTTTAAATGGTTTAATGAATATTCCCCAAGCCTTGCAATTAGCTTATGGGTGGACAGAATTAGCCATTAAAATCAACATAGTATCTATAGCGTTTTTAATACCCGTCATGTTTCTACTAGCTAACCGTTATGGAGGAGTTGGAGCGTCTATTGTATGGCTTATCTTAAATGCTAGCTATGTCTTAATTGGTATAAGATTCATGCATACTCGTTTATTAAAAGGTGAATTGATGACATGGTATTCTCAAGACATACTTAGACCACTACTGGGATCTACAGTAATTGGATTTATCTTTGCAATAATTTTTAAGGGTTCTTTTTATAATTTGTCTGTAAATCTTTTCTCTTTGACTTTTGTTGCCATCATGATTTTTCTAGGTTCATTTATTACAACTCCTTTAACAAATATTTCTATCAAAAATTTTTTAGCAAAACATTGGGCGCGATAAAAATCATTTAAACCTCAAATATTATTTTTTTATGGTCACAG
>JBBQDV010000279.1:0-3396 GCA_038320005.1 Cyanophyceae cyanobacterium | reverse complement strand
ACATAGCGAAATTGTTCGATCACGTTCCCAATTCTGTCCCCTCCCACATCCAAAGTATCAAAGATACCATTAGCGGAAAGTAACGCCATTTCTTCTAGCAATACTCCCGAATAATCCAACATAATCCGAGGTGAAAGCCCTTCCTTGCATAGCATTTTCGTATAACGGGCAGGATTTTTATAGGCGAGGGTAAACCATTGCGCGTTCCATTGTTGTTCAGAATTAGGTTCAGAACGCAACATCTTTTCTAAGTTACCCATAATCTTACCCTCTTCAGTCCAGATAGGGGGTTGGTGCATATGCAGCCAAGGAACAAATACGGCGGTTGGATTATTCATGGCTTTTTTTTCTTGGTTACAGCAAGTATAAAATCAGCTTACTCTGAATGCTGCGCTTGTAGCATCGACTGGTTACAAAAATTGTGACATTATGACTATAGCGAGAACTTGAGGATATTCAGGCAAATGGGTATAACCTGGATATAAAGAACCTCGATTTGGAGAGGGAGAAAGAATAGGGTTTTGGGGAGATGTTAACGAAGTGGAATATAGGAAGTTGATAACGGCGTTGGAGGATAATCAGTAAAGAATGCTTTGTCAGGAAAGTTAATGCGAATTATTTCAACCTCAAAGTTAAAACAAGATGCTGCAAAATATCCTGACTTAAAGTCTATTGTCGATAGTTGGTGTGCCGTTGTCAAAAATACTCAATGGCAACATTTAGAAGCAATAAAAGAGGTTTATCCAAAAGCAGAAGCCGTCGGAAACTTTACTGTATTTAACCTCAAGGGAAATCATTATCGCTTAATTGTTGGGATAGATTATGAGAAGGGCATCGTTTATTACAAGTATCTGTTAACTCACACTGAATACGATAAGGACAGATGGAAGAATGACCCATACTATTAATCGGACAGTTTACAGTCAATTGGTGGCTCAATTTGCCCCAAAAGTCATTGAAACAGAATCGGAATATGAAGAGGTTTTAGCGGAAGTTGAGAAACTGTTATTTAATAAAAATCGGACGGTTGAGGAGGATACTTTATACGATTTGTTGGTAATGTTAGTAGAGAGATATGAAGCAGAAAATCATGCTATTGAATCCCCGAATGTCTCTAGCCTAATTGAGCATTTACTGGACACGCAAGAGAAACGTGAAGCTGATTTAGTAAAGGTTTTTGGGATTTCGGAAAGAGTGGCGGAAGTGTTGGGGGGAAATGCTTTACCCACACAAGCAGAAGCTAATGCTTTAGGGGAATATTTTAGAGTATCTTCTGATTTATTTATCTAGTTATTACTAACGATATCTATACCCAGGAGGATGCTCAATTTTTGGTTCGTTCTCAAGCCATTGATCGCGATCGCGTTTTAGGGTCGTAGGGAAGTAGCAAGGGAAGTAGCAATGACTATAGCTGTAGAAACTTTAGAAAACAAAGATGCCTTATGTGTTCAAAATTAGATAGTGATTATTGACTTCAACATTTTGAAGTTTTTCTATCAATACAATTGCTTTTTGATATTCGATAGTTTCATCAAAATTGTAGGAGATAAGAGAGTAGAGCAGGAGATCTTGAAGCACCAAAGATAAAAAGGATTAAAGAGGATTTAGATAGTGGTAACGATGCAAATTTTTCATCCATTACTTTATTATGTTATTTTAATTTTTCAGAGTAAATAATTCTTTCTCTTACGTTATAGGCACTTAGCCCAAAAACAGGCCATTGAATCATTTTCTCACAGATACAATTTTCTTGGAAAGCATAATAAAAATACCGACCAGGTTGATACTTGTTTGGTGTAAATCCTTTAGTATAGAGATTATTTAGGTCGTCTTGATCGATTACCATCTCTAGACTTTTACTATTTGCTACTATTAAATCAACAAAGCAATTAACTTTGTTTTTAGCTTCCAAATAACTGTCGGGACTAGCCTTATAAACTGGAAAATCTCTCAAAGCTTCTGGTATTTCTCCTTTTTTTACATCGTATATGATCTTTTGGTATGTCCATATAGAGTAAATAATAACTGGTGAAGATAAAATAATAGCGATGAGGCTGATTCTATCAATTATATTTATATTTTCAAATAAGTTTAGCATTTGTAGCTCAATTTTTTTTAGATAAGCTGTTATTCATTTAGTTTTTTGTTCTGACCTCCATGTATAAAAGGGTCTAGGCGACAAAAATACCAATTTAAATGCTTGTCAGCTTAGGTAGTATAGATAAACTCGGTTCTAAACTTGATCAAGAAGTTAGTACCCTAACTGTTTAGTTGGTTTCAGGTAGCAGAAGAAGATTCTCCTCTCGAAAAATTCCCAACACCTGAGAGAATAGAAAGAGAAACTAAACTTAAAACATGGGAAAATCTCTGAACGCATTGCGAGTTGGAATTGCTGGACCAGTGGGTTCAGGGAAAACGGCACTTCTTGATGCCCTTTGTAAGGCGATGCGAGACTCTTATCAAATTGCTGTTGTCACCAATGATATCTATACCCAAGAAGATGCCCAATTTTTGGTTCGTTCCCAAGCCCTCGATCGCGATCGCGTTTTAGGTGTCGAAACTGGAGGCTGTCCCCACACTGCCATTCGAGAAGATGCCTCCCTCAATTTAGCTGCCATTGAGCAATTAGAAGCCCAATTTACCCCCTTAGACCTACTTTTTGTCGAAAGTGGCGGAGATAACCTAGCAGCTACCTTTAGCCCCGAACTGGTGGATATTACTATCTATGTAATTGATGTCGCAGCAGGTGATAAGATTCCTCGCAAGGGTGGACCTGGGATCACTAAATCTGACCTCTTAGTAATTAACAAAATTGATTTAGCCCCCTATGTTGGCGCAGATCTTTCCGTTATGGAAAGGGATACGGAAAAGATGCGCGGAGAGAAACCCTATGTCTTCACTAACCTAAAAACACAGCAGGGGTTAAAAGTAGTACAAGACTTTATTCAATCCCACTTAATCTAGATGCTAGAATCTCCAATCACTTCAGCTTGGCATGGTATTCTCAAATTGAACTATGGACATAGGGAAAAGATCACTTATCCTGTAGAAATCTATGCCCAATCCCCATATAAATTTCAGCGTTCATACTATCCCCAAGATCAGGATATTTGTTATAGCACTATTCTCCATACTGCGGGAGGAATGGTAGGAGGAGATCGCCTATCCCAGTCCATCCAGATGCAGCGGAACACCCATGCAGTCATCACCACCGCAGCAGCAAGCAAAATCTATCGCAGTAGTGGTTTAACGACTCAGCAAGAGATAGAGATAGAAGTAGGAGAATCCGCTTGTTTAGAGTATCTACCGAGAGAAACTATTGTTTTTGAAGGGGCAAAATATCAGCAGCAACTACGGGTTAATCTCGCCCCTACTGCTACTTATTTAGGTTGGGAT
>JBBQDV010000278.1:0-3405 GCA_038320005.1 Cyanophyceae cyanobacterium | reverse complement strand
CTTCTGCAAGTGCTTTTAACGACCATTGGGGAGCGCACTTCGAGCTTTGGTAATACCAGGGATTTTCTGGCTTCACTAAGGCGACTAGCCACTTATGTAAGTCAATAGCACTAGGAAACTTAATCTTCTCTTCTGGGTTATATTTGTTGTGGTCTAGGATCTGTTTTGTTAGCCCCAAACCCCAATTCCAAGCGTGGCGAGAAGTCCCAGCGTGTCTTGCTAACAAAGTTCTCTGTTTGCTGTTTAACTTGAGTTCGGTTTTAAAGCCGAGTAGCGACATCTCTAAGCTCCTCTACAATCTTTTTATTTTTGTGGCTTCTTGATCCATATAGCCTTGCAGAAAAAACAGTGATTATCTCTAAGACATCTTGAGCTAAATCTTCCTCAAAACTACTATTCTCGGTCTTGTTGATGATTACAATTTCAGTCCCCCTTGAGTACCAATGACATTTATATCAATATCACCAAAGCTTATTAATCATGGTATCATTCCCCTTCCGTGAGTAGCAGGGTTTCAAGATGTTGGGGAGAATTGAGAATGTTATCAACTTTATTAGTCACCCCATCACCCTCTCACCCCCTCACCCCATCACCCCCTTCATTAGGGGAATCATAGTTATACTTTTCCTTAATGCCTTACTATCTTGGGTAAATCCTTTTTTATCTCAACTCGTTTACAGTGTTTTTATCAAAATGTCTTCTTAGTTTTATTTGCTGTTGCTTATTCTTCATTTTACCTGCTTGGGCAGATTCTCCCACAGTTGCAATAACTACCTTAACTTTAGAAGCTTTACCTGCACATCTAGAACCTATTCAAGATCATGGTTTATTGTTACTAGATTTCAGAGATCTTGAGATTAATCTAACAGCAGAAAATACAGAGTTTCAGAAACAATTTTATCAACAAGTCCAAAGAGTTTTAAATCGCTCTAAGCAACCGCTAGGGTTAGATTTAAGTCGCTCGGTTATTGAAGGAAATCTCGACTTCAATAGGTTAACTTTCCAAACTCCTGCGGTAAGCGAGGCTTTATCTCCCTTATTATCCCCTGAAGAGCAAAAACTTTTAGAAGATAATGCTCCCTTACAAAGTTTAGCTGATTTTAATCGCGCTTCTTCGACAATTCCTTATCTTAATATTTTTCGGGGAAGTTTAATTTTAGTTGATACTAGGCTGAATGGAAATTTAGATTTTCATGATACATTTTTCCTCAAGAAATTTAAAGCTAAAGGGGCAATTTTCGCAGAGTATGGGGATTTTTCGGGTGCAAATTTCAATCAAGGCGTAGATTTTTCTTTAGCTTCTTTTGAGAAAGATATAGATTTCAGTCGAAGCCAGTTTTGGCAAGATAGCCAATTTGAAGAGGCTCAATTTAGGGGGTTTGCTGATTTTGCTGAAGTTCATTTTCATAATTTTGTAGATTTTAGTCAGTCTCAATTTTCTAAACTTGCTAACTGGCGACATTCTAGCTTTGATCAGGAGGCAAATTTTAGCAAGACTACTTGGCGCGATCGCGCAATTTTCTCCAAAAGTCGTTTTCTCGAGTCATTACTGTTTAATAATGCCACTTTTGAAAAATCTGTTGCTTTTCGCCAAACCCGTTTTAATAATATTGTCGATTTAGAATCAGTCAGTATTTTAGAGCAAATTGATTTTAGTAACGCTGTCTTTACCACTGATGCAGAAATAAATGTAACAGGTTTAGCCTTTGAATCCGATGCAGCAAAAGTATTAGGAGAAGTGGGCGTAATTGGTAAAATTTTATCTGTTTCTGATTTAGAAGGAAATGAAAATGTCTTACAAAGTTTAGTGCGCAACTTCCGTAGTTTAGAACAAATTAGCGATGCTAATCAAATAGAATATAAGACTCAGTGCTTACGTTTGCAACAACTGGAAACTCGCTTGATATCTACTCCTTTGGCTCGTTTATTACGGTTTAAAAAAGGGCAAGATGCTTTGCAGTGGTTAGGCTTAAGCGTGTTATTACTTCTTAGTGACTACGGTACAAACTTCAGTTTAGTTTTTGGAGTTGGTATCTTAACAATGGCATTCTTTGGTGTTCTATTTTGGCTCATAGATGCTTGGCGAAAACGCAAGCCAAAACCAATTTTACCAACTCTCTTAGAAACTATTTATATTTTCAGTAGTTTTGCAGTTTTACTTATCATCAGTGTGACAACGATTTTGCGAACAGCCCAACAACCCTTATTAACCTTAGCCTGTTTATCTCTAATTATTATTCCTCTACCTTTACTCCTAACTCTACGCTTATATCAACAAGGAAGGTATCATGAAATGTTAGAAGAAACCTACTTCGTTGAAGATGGGGGTGCAAAAGATCTGCGGTTATTAATTGTCCGTTTACCTGTTATTCCTCGGTTCGGATTTTGGCATGATCGTTATTTGCCTATTTTGCGCGATCGCGCTTGGAATTGGTTAAACTATTACGACTTCAGTTTAAATAATTTACTCAAACTCGGCTTCAACGATATTCGTCTGCGCGATCAACATATTCCTGGGATATTAACAACCTTAGTTTGGTATCAATGGAGTTTAGGCTTACTCTATGTCGCGTTACTCCTCTGGACACTTTCTCGGACGATTCCTGGTTTGAATCTCTTGATTTATTTGAAATAGATTTGATTGTCTCCTCTTCAGTCAAGTCTTTTTTTGAGGACTAGTCCCCCAAACTTCTCACGATAAGTAAAGCCTGTGTAGACAGGCTTTGTAGCTATAACCGAACTCTTCAGGATTTAGGCGTATTTTACCCTTTCAGCTTCTTACCAAGTAACTGATTAGTAACCTTTGGGTCAGCCCGACCACTGGTTTTTTGCATCACCTGTCCCACAAAGAAACCTTGAATCTTCGTCTTACCACTACGGAACTGTTCAACCTTATCAGGATTAGCTGCAATCAGTTCATCAATAATGCTTTCAAGTTCCCCCGTATCAGAAATTTGCGTCAGCCCTTTACTCGCCACTAATTCCTTCGCTGAACCACCTTTAGTCAAGAGTTCAGGCAATATTTCCTTACCAATTTTGCCACTAATCGTCCCTTCCTCAATCAGATTAACCAACTCCGCTAAAATCGTAGGCGTGAGGGCAATTTCTGTAATACTGAGACGACTAGTATTGAGATAAGCAGCCACATCTCCAATCAACCAGTTTACTAGCTGTTTTGGATTAGCTTTAGCCAGAACCGCAGCTTCAAAATACTCAGCTATTACCTTATCTTCAGTTAGAATACGGGCATCATAAGCAGATAAACCCAACTCCTTTTGATAACGATCGCGTTTTTGAGCAGGAAGTTCAGGTAACTCATTATTCCATTCCTCCCGTTGTTCCACAGACACCTCAATCGGGGGTAAATCTGGTTCAGGAAAATAACGGTAATCGCTTGACCCTTCC
>JBBQDV010000277.1:0-3411 GCA_038320005.1 Cyanophyceae cyanobacterium | reverse complement strand
AGTGGGCGGTCTGTTTTTTGCTCATGTTTGCAACCTTTTTGCTTTACTCGTCTCCCCAGTGGACTTTTGTGCCGTCAACCCGCGATCGGGAAAAAGATTGGGACTCTCAGGTTGCCTCTGTTGATTAGACATCTGTTGCATTAACCTGTTCTCGCTGGGATATCTGTAATGTCCCACAGGTGACAAAAATATGACAGAGGGCAAAAGGGGGCAGAAAAAGCATAAAAAAACGTCTCTTCTGCCCCCTTCTGCCCCCTTGCCGGAATTTGAGCGATCGCCCTAAACTGCTCGTATCAGTCACAAATACGCATTTGCGTCGATCGGTAGCAGACATGAATAACAGAGAAAGCCTTGGAAACCCCGAAACAGGAGCAGTACAGAAAAATTTGCTATATTTAAAAGAATTTATTATGAACTGGAGTACCGCTTGTGAGTTCAACACCCAAAGCCCGTAGCGTCTCATTAACTCCAGCAGGCGTGGAACTGCTGAAGAACAGGATGATTGATATAGCAAGAGAAGTGGAGAACATTTCCGATCAACATCTGGCAAGACTGGTAGGTATAGGTACAAAGGATGAAGATGTAGGTAAGTACCGTAAAGATCCGAATTCTGTTGAGGTAAACCTTGCTGAAAAAATTGCAAAGGCTAAGGAGAAAGCGTCAAAAAAATGGACTAAGCCAATGCTTGTAACTGTCGCGGCGGTTAGTATCGATACAATCGATCGAATGTTCAAGCCTACGGGAGTGGATGTTGATTCTATCAAGAGCGTTGCCAGTGCCTTGGGTGTAAATCCGTGCCTCGTTGTCGATCCAAGTGACTGGAAGAGGTTTGCAGATAATCAGCCCCAACTCAAAGGGGAGTTGTCGAAGTTTCAAGCGCTGATTACTGACAAGCTTAAAAGATTTGTTGGTCGTCGCTTTGTATTCGATGCGATCGAAAACTTTTTTAGTACCAACAGCAAGGGCTACTTCACAATAATAGGCGAACCGGGCATCGGCAAAAGTACGATTTTAGCTAAGTATATTACTGACAAACAATGTGTGGGTCATTTCATCATTCGTGCTGGTGGTAGAAATAAGGTAGAGCAATTTCTCAGAAGTGTTTGCAATCAACTGATAGAACGTTACAGCTTGGGTTATAAGTCCTTGCCCGATCGCGCCACTAACGATGGTGATTTTTTAGATGAGTTACTTCAGAAGGTTAGCGATTTGCTTCCACCTGGTGAACGTTTGGTAATTGCAGTTGACGCACTGGACGAAGTTGAGAAAAAGAGCGAAGATATGACAAATCTTTGTTATTTACCTAGATATCTGCCAGATAATGTCTACTTTTTGCTGACACGACGCCCCTTTCTCCCGGAGGAAGAGCGTTTGTTAGTTGAGGCTCCAAAACATGAATTTAATTTATGGAAGTATCAGAAAGAAAGCGAGAAAGACGTGAAAGAGTACATTCGATTATTCTTGGTCGATCCTGAGTTTGAAAATGGCCTACGTCAGTGGATTGAAGCTCGAAATCTGAGCAAGGAAGAATTTACAGAGCAGATCGCACAAAAGAGCCAAAACAACTTCATGTATTTGCGCTGTGTATTATCGGCGATCGCCAGGGGAGAATACCAAGATAAAAGTTTGAAGGAATTGCCGAGAAATCTACAAGATTACTATCAGGAGCATTGGCAACTCATGGGCATGACAACTGAGCGGCAGCGTCATAAAGTTGAGATTATTTATACTTTGGTGGAGATCGCTTTACCAGTCTCATGTCAATCCATTGCTGAAATAGTCAAACAAGATTTAAATCAGGTTCAAGAAGTGCTGGAGGATTGGATTGAGTTTTTTAGTGAAGAACACTTAGAAGCACAAACTTGTTACACCATCTATCACACCAGTTTTGTAGATTTTTTGCATGACAAGGAAACACTGAAGAATGCGAAAATAATGCTTCAAGACATTAATGGTCGTATTGCCAAGTATTTATATTCATTTAAACGCAAGAGGTAGAAAAAATGAGCGAGGTTGACAAAAATTTGGACGAGCAACCACCACACTTGCAAAGAATGTACCTAGATTTACCACGTTTTTTGTCAAAAGAAGGGGATGTAGAGAGCCTAGATCAATTATTGGAGATAGTGACGGACTTGGATTTCCTTGCTGCTAAAATTTCTCACAAAGAGTTGGGAGTGCAGCCGCTAGTTAATGATTATGATTTGGCCTTACAGCCTGATATTGAGATTTCCGAGGAGATCAAAGACAATCTGAAATTAATTCAAGATGCAATTAGGATGTCAGCCAATGTTTTAGCTGATGATCCTAGTCAACTCCCCAGTCAACTGCTTGGGCATTTGATGCCTTACAGGAGTGTAGACGAGTCTGAATTTCAGTCGAAGCCTTGGACAAAAATTCTGCTAATAAAAGTGATTAGTTATTGGAAACAGCCACCTGAATTTGTTGAAAGATTAATGTTATTTGCTAGAGAGCTAACATTCAATGTCCTGACTCGTCCGTTACAATTTATTGACGAAAAATTGCCTTCAAGATTCTCCCTTTATCCATTTTTGTATTGGTGGTATAAATTCGTTGAATTGGCTACTAACTGGATAGTCAAGCTGATTTTTATATATCCATGTGTTTCCTATCAAGTTAGTGATTTGATGAAAAAACGTTATTTAAAACAAAAACCGCCATACTTTTTTACAATAGATGTATTTCTCGAACAAGTAGAAAAGTCTAAAGATAGACCTTGGCTCCGTCCATTAACACCCAGCTTAACCCCAGCAGGCGAAATTTTAATACGCACTCTTTCTCTTGAAGCCGATGATTTTTTGATCAATGCAATTGCTATCACTCCTGACGGAACAAAAATGGTTTCAGCTTCACAGAGTCTTATCGTTTGGGATATGAAGACAGGAACTATTTTAAAAACTCTTACAGGTCATAAGAAGTCAGTTAATGCAGTCGTTATTACATCAGATGGAAAGCAAATTGTTTCAGGTTCAAATGATAGCACCATCAAGATTTGGGATATTGAAACTGGCAAAAATATAGATACTTTCATCGGTCATCAGTCATCGATAAGAGCTATTGCGATTACACCAGATGCAGATGGTAAAAATCTTGTTTCAGCATCACATGATACCACTCTTAAAGTTTGGGACTTACAAACAGGCCAGTGCTTATGTACTTGTATTGAACACCAAAAATCTGTGGGCGTTTTAGCTATTCATCCAGATGGAGATAAAGTGATTTCTGGTGACGACGACAAAAGACTCATCCTTTGGAATTTAAAAGATGGGCGGCTACTAAGAGAAATAAAAACTTTTGAGGGATATCTTTATGCTATTGCTATTACAAATTATGGCATTAGTCTTACAAAAGATGAGAAAAAACTCCTGGTAGCAACACGAGTAGCAGAAC
>JBBQDV010000276.1:0-3420 GCA_038320005.1 Cyanophyceae cyanobacterium | reverse complement strand
CCTATTCTGCTACCAGAAAACTCCGTTCTAGCAAATATGTGTGACTACATCCGTCAAGTTGAAGCAGATTATGACCTAATCCTCAACTTCGCTTTTGACTGGCTACCCTTTTACCTCACCCCATTTTATCAGCGTCCCGTTGCTCATTTAATTAGTATGGGTTCTCAGGGTAATACTTTAGATGACATCATGGCAAAGGTTGCAGCCAACTATCCTCAAACCCTTGGTTTATATACCCATGCACAAGCTAATACCTTTCCCTTTGCAAAGACTTGTCATATTTTACAAAGTGGCATTGATTTATCTCAATATCAGTTTTGTGAGCATCCCAATAATACTTTAGCTTGGTTGGGGCGTATCACTCCTGAAAAAGGCTTAGAAGATGCGGTCGCTGCTGCGCAGAAAACAGGTATCCCTCTGCGGATATTTGGCAAAATTCAGGATGAAGCCTATTGGGAACAGATACAAAAAGATTACCCAGATGCACCCCTAGAATATCTTGGTTTCTTACCTACGCATAAATTACAACAAGAACTGGGGAAATCTCGCGCTGTACTAATGACCCCCCATTGTTTTGAAGCCTTTGGGAATGTCGCTGTTGAAGCCTTAGCTTGTGGCGTACCTGTTATCGCCTATAGTTGCGGTGGTCCAACAGAAATTGTCCGAAATGGAAAAACAGGGTTTCTCGTTGAACCCGATAGTGTAGAAGGGCTAGTAGCAGCAGTTGAGCGTATTTCCGAACTAGACCGTTTTAGCTGTCGCCAGCAAGCGGAGGAAGAGTATTCTCTCACGGCTTTAGGAGAGCGTTTTGAGTCTTGGTTTGAAGATATTTTGTTTAGAAATGGCAAGAATAGCAATAATATTAAATGAGCTTTTCTTTGTACTCCAGGCTACTGTTAGATGGTAGATTTCGAGACATTCTTAGAAGGTGAAGTAACTAGGAGGAATAATGTTAAACAAAATAGAAGCAATTATTGCAGACATTGACGCTAGAGAAATTCTCGATTCGCGCGGAAAACCTACTGTGGAAGCAGAGGTTATTCTCGAAAGTGGCGCAATGGGAATCGCACAAGTGCCTAGTGGTGCATCAACTGGCAGTTTTGAGGCGCACGAACTCCGTGACGGGGAAAGCCGTTATGGTGGTAAAGGGGTATTACGGGCTGTAGAAAATATTATCGAAAAAATTGCTCCTGAGTTAGTTGGGCTGGATGCCCTTGACCAAGGTGGTATTGATGAGGCGATGATTGACCTGGACGGGTCTGAGAATAAGTCAAACTTGGGCGCAAATGCGATTCTCGCGGTGTCTCTCGCTGTTGCTAAGGCAGCTTCCGCAGAACTGGAAATTCCTCTATATCGCTATCTTGGCAGTCCTCTGGCGAATATTCTCCCTGTCCCTTTGATGAATGTCATTAATGGTGGTGAACACGCGACTAATAATGTCGATTTTCAAGAGTTCATGATTGTTCCTATTGGCGCATCCACCTTTAGAGAGGCTTTACGTTGGGGTGCGGAAGTTTTTGCTTCCCTCAGTCAGGTTTTATCCGCGGAGGGATTACTTGGTGGTGTGGGTGATGAGGGGGGATATGCCCCTAATCTTAAATCAAATGGGGCTGCTTTGGATTTATTGATTGCAGCAATAGAAAAGGCAGGATATAAGCCAGGGGAAGAAATTGCTTTAGCTATGGATGTGGCTGCAAGTGAGTTCTATACTGATGGGAAATACGTTTATGATGGTTCTCCCCATTCTCCAGGCGAGTTTATTGATTACCTTGCGAAAATGGTTGCGGATTATCCGATTATCTCTATTGAAGATGGCTTACATGAAGATGATTGGCAGAGTTGGAAACTCTTAACTGATAAAATTGGGGATAAGGTGCAGTTAGTTGGGGATGACTTGTTTGTAACTAATAAAACTCGCTTACAAACTGGTATTGATATGGGTGCAGCCAACTCAATCTTAATTAAGTTGAATCAAATTGGCACTTTAACAGAAACCCTAGAAACTATTGATTTAGCAAACCGTAATGGTTATCGTTCTGTGATTAGTCATCGTTCTGGAGAAACAGAGGATACAACAATTGCAGATTTAGCGGTGGCGACTCGCGCTGGACAAATTAAAACTGGTTCTCTTTGTCGTAGTGAAAGGGTGGCGAAGTATAATCGCTTATTACGAATTGAGGATGAATTGCGCCATCGCGCTATCTATGCTGGAACTATAGGTATGGGACCCAAGGTTTAATTTAATTCAATTTTCCTTCCCCCCAGTACATAACAAGCTGACTGGGGGTTTTTGTCTCTCACTTACACTTTTCAATTCAATTTATGGCTCGAATTAACTTATTAGATACTTGCACTAGTCGTTTTGGTGATTTGCTTGGTAATGGCAAAATTTACCGAGTACCACTTTTCCAACGGGATTACTCTTGGAGTGAGGAAAATTGGGAAGACCTGTGGCAAGATATTCTCTTATTACACGATAACCCTGATTCTAGTCATTACATGGGCGCGATTGTCCTCCAAGGTTCTGGAACTTCAGACGAAGAATTTACAATTATTGATGGACAGCAACGATTAGCTACCCTCAGTATTGTTGCTATTGCAGTCATTGATAAGATTCAAAAATTAGTAGAACAAGAAAAAGAAGCCGAAGCTAATCAAGAACGACAAGAAATATTAAAGCATACTTATTTGAGTTATAAAGATCCCAGTTCCCTGCGATACTCAAGTAAACTTATTTTAAATGAAAATAATAATGACTTCTATCAAAGCAATTTAATTAATCTACGAAAGCCCCGTAATATTCGCTCTCTTTCAAAATCAGATAAATTACTTTGGCAAGCTTTCCAATACTTTTCAAATCAGCTAGAAAACCTCCCAGAAGTCATTCAAAGTGGGGAAACACTCGCTAAATTTCTCACAGAGATTATCGCTCAAAGATTACTTTTCATACAGATTAATGTTGAAGATGAGTTAAATGCTTATACAGTTTTTGAAACTTTAAATGCTAGAGGTATAGAACTAAGTTCAACGGATTTATTAAAGAATTACTTATTTTCTCTCTTTCAAGGACAAGTTGATTTAAAAGAAGCACAAAGACAATGGCGCAGAATTATTAGTACAGTGCAAATGGAGAAGTTTCCTGAATTTCTCCGTTACTATCTTAGTCTGAAACAAAGTCGTGTCAGAAGGGGAAGACTATTTAAGCCTGACTGACGGACACATCTCAAAACAGGCTAAAAGTCAAGTAGCACAACGAAGAGAGTGGACACGGGAAAATAATCTGAAACAGCACAAGTACGCCAACGGTGAACACCATGAATCAGGGTATCGCTCGGGACTCGAATTGCCCAATGCCAAGCTCTTGGTCTTAACCATTGTAATAGGGCTTGATTGGCAAAACCTCGGTCTGCTAGTAACATC
>JBBQDV010000275.1:0-3434 GCA_038320005.1 Cyanophyceae cyanobacterium | reverse complement strand
GTACGGCTAAACATCGCAACCCCGTTATAAGATTTTTGCCCGGAAATATATAAGTGATAGCCCAATTTTTCAAAAGCGGTTCTGGGAAAATCAGGGTCAACGACTTTTGTTTCTTGCAAACATAGCACATCAACAGGGTTTCCTGTAACCAGTTAGTGACTATCTCTTCGCGACTGCGAATAGAGTTGACGTTCCAGGTCGCAATTTTCAAACCGTGCATTTTCAATCCTCATCCGACAAATATTCTTTAAATACTTCACTCTTACCATGTTCATCAAATCCTATCACCGCGAAGGATTCTTCTATCTCTTCTGATTCCATTCCTGGACTACCTGTCACCATTCCTGGTACAGCTAAACCTGCTATCGGGGAATGTTGCTGAAGCAACTGTTTCACATCATCCGCAGGAACGTGTCCTTCCAAGATGTAACCAGCAATAATCGCAGTATGACAAGAAGCGAGTTTTGGCGGTAGGTTATAGCTTTCCTTAATTGCTTCCATCTCATTGGTTTGAATATTTTTCACGGAGAAACCATTTTCCTCCATATGTTTTATCCACTTTCCACAGCAGCCACAAGAAGGGTCTCGATAAACAGTCACCTCTTGATTTTGGGGACTTGCAAAAGCGAGGTGAGTCATTTTATTCTGGCTAGTTAAGGAAGGATAAAACATCTCTGCTAAGACGATGATGGCGAAACAGACAAACAGCAGAGATAATTTTTTCCAGTATTGCTTCATTTTTTCAACCTCAAGGACTACATTTTACAACTCAACTCTCCTGCACGTTCTGATAAACGGAGATTTTCTTTATAATCGACAGGACAATCAATTACACTAGGTACATCTTGGGCTAAAGCCATTTTCAGAGTAGGAATTAGGTCAGCAGCAGATTCAACACGATAGCCTTTTAGCCCCATACTCTCGGCAAACTTGACGAAATCAGGATTAGTGAAATCTGTAAAGCATGATTGCCCAAATTGATTAATTTGCTTCCACTCAATTAAGCCATAACCACCGTCATTAAAAATCAAAGTAACAAAAGGGGTTTTGATGCGGAGGGCGGTTTCTAACTCTTGAGAGTTCATCATAAACCCTCCATCCCCTGTGACCGCAACAACTTTTTTATCAGGATGGACTAATTTCGCTGCTAATCCGCCAGGGATAGCAATACCCATCGCTGCGAAGCCGTTGGAAATCAAACAAGTGTTGGGGGTATCACAATGGTAATGTCTTGCCATCCACATTTTATGCGCCCCGACATCAGAGATGACAATATCTTCTGGTCCCATGACTTGGCGAAGGTCATAAATTAGCTTTTGAGGCTTGAGGGGGAAACCATCATCGTTGGCATATTGTTCGTATTCTTGGCGAATATCGGGGCGAATTCTGGCAATGGCTGGAGTGGGACTTCCTTTGCGGTCTGCCCGTTTGCTAATCTCACTGAGGGAGTCGGAAATATCCCCGACAATTTCAGTAAAGGGAATATAGCTGCTATCAATTTCGGCAGGATTTTGACTGATGTGAATAATAGGTATCTTACCGTCAGGATTCCACTTTTTCGGGGAGTATTCTACTAAGTCGTAACCAATGGCAATAATTAAATCGGTTTCGTCAAAAGCGCAACTAATATGGTCACGTTGTTGTAGTCCAACTGTCCAGAGGGCGAGGGGGTGAGTGTAGGGAATAGTTCCTTTCCCCATAAAGGTATTCACGACGGGAATATTCATTTGAGTGGCAAACTCAGTTAAGGCTTCCGATGCATTATCTCGAATTACCCCATTTCCCACTAAGATTAGCGGGTTTTTGGCTTTACAAATTGCTGCTGCTGCTGCATTCACACTGCGGAATGAAGCATAGGTTTTATTGGGAGAGTCTCTATTTAAGGGTTTTCCCTCAACTGGCATTGCTGCAATATTTTCGGGTAAGTCAATATGAACTGCGCCAGGCTTCTCGGTCTGGGCGATTTTGAAGGCTTTGCGAATGATTTCTGAGGTATTACTAGGACGGACAATTTGCGTATTCCATTTGGTGACGGGGGCAAAGATTGCTACTAAGTCGAGGTATTGGTGAGACTCGATGTGCATTCTGTCTGTCCCTACTTGTCCAGTAATGGCAACTAAGGGCGCACCATCAAGGTTGGCATCCGCAACTCCTGTCATTAGGTTTGTCGCCCCAGGACCAAGGGTAGAAAGGCAAACTCCTGCTTTTCCAGTCAGTCTGCCATAAACGTCTGCCATAAAGGCTGCACCTTGTTCATGGCGAGTGGTAATGAACTGAATTGATGAATCGCGAAGGGCTTCAAGAATATGGAGATTTTCTTCTCCTGGTAGCCCAAATATATATTCAACGCCTTCGTTTTCTAAGCATTTAACGAGAAGTTCTGCCGTGTTCATTGTTTTTGTATTCCCCTCACCTTACCAAAAAGGATGATACCAAATTTGTTGGCTGCGATTTGTCTTAGTTTAACTAATTATGAGGGGTTGGTAGGGTGATAAGTCCTACCAAATAATCTTGCCTTTGGTATGCTATGAGAAGGATTTGGCGTTGGGACAGATGGATTAGTGAAGGGTTTTTTAATGTCTCGATACCATGATAATTCCCAGTTCTATGTACTGATGGCTTTATGGTCACGGAGTTTAGCTAGGTAGTCATCAATCTGTTTAAATAGGTTTAGAGTTGTTGTTGAGTTATCAAGAACAATATCGGCTAATTTTGCTTTTTCAGAAAGGGGCATTTGGCTAGAGATACGGTTTTGGGCTTGTTCTGTACTAAGGTTATTACGTTCTCTTAAACGCTTTAGTTGTTGTCGGGGGGAACAGGCTACAACCCAAGTTTGAGTAACTAAGTTTTCTAGAGAAGCTTCAAAGAGTAAAGGAATTACAAATACGTTGATAGGGGCGGTGAGTTGCTGAGACTGGAAGCATTGACGGACAAAGGGATGTATCTGAGATTCTAACCATTGTCTTTCGCTGTTGTCTTGAAAGATAATTTCTCCTAGTTGCTGTCGATTGAGACTACTGTTGGGTAATAAAATGGAGTTACTATATCGTTGAGCAATTTTAGCAAGGATGGGTGAACCTTTTTCTACGGCTTTTCTGGCATAGATATCTGCATCAAATATCGGTAGGTTATAGACTTGTGCTAAACAGTTAGATACGGTGGTTTTTCCTGTGGCTATGCCTCCTGTTAAACCAATAATGACTTGATTTTGTGGCAGAATCATCGCGTCAATTACCCACCACCAAACGGATTACCGCTATGGTGGGGGCTTGTGTCTACATTCCACCGCAACCCTGAAAACCTTTGCAGGATATCAGCTTTGGTTTCATCACGCGACACATCAGGGGATACTGACAAGCTCCCCGTACTCGTCCAGTCTTGCCGAACGAGCAACGTTCTCATGGCGATATTTCGTGAGCCAACCAAATCAGCGT
>JBBQDV010000274.1:0-3435 GCA_038320005.1 Cyanophyceae cyanobacterium | reverse complement strand
CTTCTAAGACTGGTTGTAATTCAACTTTCTCTTGTAAATGGGGGGCAGGGTAGAGTCCATACAAACTTAAGCCTATGCGGACTAAATCATAATGCAATTTGGAGCTTACTAGAGTGGCTGCGGAGTTGGCAAGGTGGAGACTTTTCGGGGTAAAACCATGCTCTTTTAGTTGCGCGATCGCGCTTACAAATCTTTCCTGTTGTCGCCACATCATCGTTAAATCAGGGTCATCAGCCGTCGCGAAGTGAGAATAAATACTAGCAATTTCTAAATTAGGTAACTTTTGCACTCCCTCAACAAAAGGGACAATTTCCTGCCAAAGTGTTCCTAGTCGGGACATACCTGTATCAAACAAAATATGTATCGGTAGGTTTTGATTAAGTGATTGTAGTAATTTAGAAAATATTTCCGCTTGTTGTAGAGTGCAAATGGTGGGTTCAAGATTGTAAAACGCGATCGCGCTAACCTCCTCCTCACTATTCACCGCCCCCAGCACCAAAATAGGGGCTTCAATTCCTCCTTGCCGTAGTTGCACCCCTTCCTCCACCGTTGCCACCGCCAAAGAGCTTGCACCGTTAGCTAAGACCGTTTCTGCAACCTGGATCATCCCATGTCCATAGCCATCTGCCTTCACTACTGCCATGATTTTTGTTGCAGGGGACAATTTACTCTGAAGCTGTTGGACATTATAAGCTAAAGCAACATGATTAATCTCAACCCACGCTCGGAAAAACACCGCTACATCAGCATTCCAGCCAGCAACCATTTTTTCGTTCATAAACCTCCAAAAGTAAAGATTCCTTTAACTACTGAGCCATTTTAGTTTTTGTGCTAATATCGTTGGTAATATTGTTTTAGCCTTTAAGGGAACATGAGCAAGGTTCTAGTGCTGAACGCTTCTTATGAACCGCTCAATATTACGAGCTGGAGACGAGCGGTTGTGTTATTGCTTAAGGGGAAAGCGGAACAAATTGAACACAATGGCAAATGTGTTTACGCTGGTTTTCCTCTCCCGACAGTCATTCGTCTGAGGTACTACGTGCGGATTCCCTACAAAGAAATCCCTTTAACCCGTCGTAATATTCTCGAACGAGATAGTCACACTTGTCAATATTGTCGCTACCGAGGCGAGACTCTCACCCTTGATCATGTTATACCGCGATCGCGAGGTGGAGGCGAAACCTGGGAAAACATGGTAGCAGCCTGTGTGCGCTGTAACGTCAAAAAAGGCAGCCGTACCCCAAAAGAAGCAAATATGCCTCTAAGGTATCAGCCAAGAAGACCCTATAGTAGCCTACACTTTGAATTAATCAAGAGTACCAAAGGCGATAATAATCAGGAGTGGAAAAAATATGTCATTGGGATCTAAGCTAAAGATGCGATAGATGCGATAAAATAGAGTTACTATGTCTTCAAACAATACTAAGCCCGAAGCTCCGCAAACGCAAGCAAACTCCAACTCAAACGAACATTCCGTAAAAGAGAAAGCAGATCAAGAGCAAATTAACCTTTCAGAAGATAAATCTGAGAATTATTACAAACACTTGCAAGAAAAAAATTCTTCCTTAAAGCAAATTTCAGAAGCTCTACGCAGAACCTTAGAAAATCACCGTTCTGAGCGTCAGATTATTGCAATTCAAGACTTCCCTGACCCAGATGCCCTAGCTAGTGCTTGGACATACTCTCTCATCGCGCAACAATACGATATTCAGTGTGATATTGTTTATTCTGGAACTCTTTCCCATCAAGAGAATATCGCCCTAGTAAAGTTAACTTCACTTCCTGCTAAACGTTGGCCTATTCAAAGTCTAAAAGAGAGAGATTTTTCTGTTTATCAAGGCTGTGTCCTTATCGATAGTCAAGGCACAACTAGTCAACTTTTCCCCCATATTCAAGCAGCAGAAATACCTGTCGCTGTTATCATTGACCATCACAGCAAGCAAGGGGATTTAAACGCAGAATTTATTGATTTGCGTCCCGATACCCGTGCAACTTCTACTATACTCACCCAATACGTTCAGGGGGGGCTACTCGACTTTAGCAGTTCCAACGACACGCATATTAAATGCGCCACCGCCTTATTACATGGCTTACGTTCCGACACCAACCGCCTAATGCAAGCCCAGGAAGAAGATTTCCTCGCTGCTGCCTATCTTAGTCGCTTTTACGACTCTCAATTGCTGAATGCAGTCCTCCACTCCTCTCGTTCTAAGCGAGTTATGGATGTCATTGAACGTTCCTTGAAAAATCGCGTCATCCAAAATAACTTTTCCCTAGCTGGAGTCGGCTATCTCCTTTACGAAGACCGCGATGCAATTCCCCAAGCAGCGGACTTTCTAGTAACAGAAGAAAACGTCCATACCGCCCTGGCTTATGGGATTGTTCACGATGAAGACAGAGAATTAGAACTGGTTATTGGTTCACTAAGAACAGCAAAACTTACCCTTGACCCCGATGAATTTATCAAAGAAGCTTTTGGACAAGATGCAAGTGGTCGTTTCTTTGGCGGAGGACGCTACCTGGCTGGAGGCTTTGAAATTCCCCTTGGTTTCTTAAACGGTTTTAATGATAATCCCAGATACACCAAACTGAAATGGGATGTTTTCGATACTCAAGTTAAGCAAAAGTTGGCTCGTTTAGTTAATCCGAAAGATAATATGATTCAAACCGATTAAGCTTATGTCAAAAAATATTCATTTTGCCCAATTTTCCATTTTTCTTCATTGCTAACTGCTTGAAAAGGAGTATGCATTGCTTGACCAAAACAGATAGTTGTGGTGTTAGTAGGAGATAATTTAAATTGGGAGATTTTAATCTCATAAGGGCTTTTTCGAGGTTTGCCATTAGCACGATGAGTAATTTTTTGAATCGTTTTCCAATCACCCAGCTGTTCAAATTGAATCGACTTCAAATGATCTTTAGCCACTGAAATTAGCATTAAATTAGGTTGCAAATAAGTAATTACTTGATGCCAATTTTTGTTTCCTAATCTGAAAAGTTCTTCTCGTTCTAATTTATTTAACTTACCCCAAGTAGGATTAGTCGGAACAGGAGAGCAAATATCAGTATGAAGGGCGCGATTAGGATATCCCGAATTCGGTAAGAAACTGGCATTAAAACCATTAAGAACGTATTCAAAAGAATTAAACCATTTCATATAAGGATTATAATGATAATAATTCCAGAGAAGTTCTTGATAACTTTGAAAATCTTGACTTCTAATAATTTCTTGATAGTCAGTCGTAGAAAATCGATGATAGGGGTTATCGTCAGGAAATTCTTGGTTAGAGGGATTTAATCCAACCGTTATAATTCTCTTTTTAGAGTTCTCGTAAGCCTGTAAGTTACCAAAATAAGCAATAGGAATCGACTCTAGAATAGAATAACGTTTTTCTCGGCTTTCTTTAAAGGTTTGAAAGGATTGGGAGTAAATAG
>JBBQDV010000273.1:0-3466 GCA_038320005.1 Cyanophyceae cyanobacterium | reverse complement strand
GGCACGCTGGTCGCGCTCGCGCGGCTGTCGCTGGCTTTGAGAAGGGTATCGATCGCGAAAATGAAGCGGTACTTTCTATGCCAGACTTGGACTAATCGATCGAATTTATTTCTGATTTGATTGTCTAATGGAAAAAGGCTCCTGCTTAACGGCGGGAGCTTTTTTTACTGCTTTTACTGCGGATTAAATCAGATTATGACTATTAAAAATAGAAGCTATAGCCTTTCTCAGGTAGGTGAGGTACAGAAAAATGCTTGCAAATCCTGACATTCACAGAATCAGGTGTACCTCATCTTGGTGAGAACCGCTATATACTATATAGTCAATTGGAAACAGTAAAGTAAGGGTTCTCCTGCCTATCCGGTGATTAATAGGGATACTAAAGCGGTAGTGTGTAGTAATGACAAGTGTTTGTTTCAGGTTGCTCCAAGGGGTCAACTATTAGGGCAATGAAGTAATCTTCTGGGTTGTAAATTTCTAGAGAAAATAATACCCCATCCCACATTTCACTTGGAGCATTTTTTGAAGCTTGTATGCAGTTGTCATATTTTCGATAGCTAATTCCTATTTCTTCATAGGATTTTTGTATTTCAACTAGGACAATCCCCTTGCCCCATGCCTGATAACCCTCTGTAGCTCGTTGCTTAATGTATTGTCCTAACTGGGAAAAGATGCGTCTAGCTACTGGAACAAGACCACCGTAGAATTCCGGTGTATAGAGAACATCACTTTCACGCCCTTCCAACATAGACACCATAGGTATTCTCTTTTTTTTATTATCCTTTTTTCTCTTGCTGTTAGTAGATTTCTTGCTTTTATTCTGAAATCCTTTATAGTTGTTTCTCGTTTTTGTCAAAAACTGTATGCCCGATATTTGAGAAAATACCTCGAAAAGTTCGTCTACAGTTTTAGATGATTGATTGCGAATATTTTCTGTTTCATAAAGCATTCTACAGTACAAAATCGTATCCGGATGGTCATTACTTAAAAATTTCCTACTGATTTTTAAAGCTTCATCCCAAAGATTGATAGCTTCATCAAAACGACGTTGACTAAAGTAAAAGTCTGCCAAGTTGTGAAGGCTACTAGCAACATCTGGATGATTTATTCCTAATGATTTTTTTCTAATCTCTAAAGCTTGTAGGTATAATGACTCTACTTTATCTAAGTATCCTTGCTTGAAATAAAGAATACCTAAATTATTGATACTTACAGCTAAATGAGGATGGTCTGCGCGTAGATTTTTTCTTCTTATTTCAAATGCCTTTAGTAGTCGTGGCTCGGCTTTTTCATATTGGCATAATTCGTTATACAACAATCCTAAATTATTCAGACTATTCGCATACTCTAACAAATTATCGATAGTTGGTTCAGATCCATTTAATTCTAGTAGTCTAATTCTCATTTCTAATGATTCTATGAGAAAAGACTCTGCCTTCTTATATCGTCCTAAGTCAATATATAGAAGTCCTAAATTATCAAGACAAGTAGCAATATTGTAGTTGTCCTCATTATTAAACAGTTTTTTAAACTCTTTTAACGCTTTGATAAACAGAGTTTCAGCTCGCTCGTACTGTCCTTGTTGTTGATAAGAGAACGCTAAACCATTTTGAATACTTGCTAGAGCAGGATGATTGGTTCCCCAACGAGATTGAGACTTTTTTAGGTAAAAATGGCACCAAACTTCACAAACTTGATATAATCCTTGGCTGGCATAAAATTTAAATAAACCATTAAAAGACCAAATAACTCCTTCATTAGTTACATACTCAAATAATTCTTTAACAACCTCCTCTAAATGAGGTACAAATGGAGAAATAACTGTAATCTCATCATGAGTTGGTACTTGAGGGATTTGTTTTGATACCTCCACTAACTTTGTAGTGAATAAGTCTTTTAAGCTGGAAGATTCAATTGATTTTTCTAATTTGTCTCGGAAAAACTCCCGAACTAATTGATGCAGGCGATAACTGTTTTCACCGGCTCGTTTGAGAAGATGTAAACGCACCAATACAGACCGAGAAGCTTCAAAACTTTCCTTCAAATTTTGGATCAGTTCTTCTGCTAAATCTTCTGGAGTATATTGCTTATTGTCTATAGCTTGTATGAATACCCCCTCTATCGCAATTCCTAGTAAACATTGCTCTCCTGCGATTTCTTCTACTAATGACCAAGGAATTGGAGCCAAAGCGAACAAACTTATTAGACAGCCTAGTTCTTGGGTATCTGCATCTAAGCGCTCCCAGCTCAATTCAAAGGCAGCAGCAACACCTAGCTGTGCTGTCATTGTTGCATCAGCTTTTTCTAGGGCTATATGCCTAAGTCTTTTCCGCTCTAAACGTCGCAGCATTTCTGATAGAGACAAATCCTCTTCTTCTGCTAGGTAGCGTCCTACTAACTCTAACCCTAGAGGTAAATACTCAACCCATTTGCAGAGTTTTCTAGCAATCCAAGGTTCCTGTTTTAATCTTTCTCTTCCAATTAATGACCTCAATAACATTAAGGAAGCTCTTGGCTTCAAAACATCTAAGTTTAGACGAGCTAGAGGCACACCTAGTCTCTCTCTAGTTGTTATAAGTACCTTAAAGCGAGATAAAGGCTCTGGAGGGAGATAAGCTTTTAGCTCCTTGTAGTCAATAACATCATCTACTACAATTAACACCTCACCTTTAATCCACCTTTGCCAGCAAAACTCCACTTTACCTGCTAACTTCAGTTTCTCTTGCAGATGGAAGTTTTTGAAATGTGTCAATGCAAACTCAACAATTTGTAAACCGATATCCCCACGTTTTGGATACAGCCAGCAAATACCACCTGAATATGTCTGTAATTCCAGATGCTTCAATGAATAGTGAATAGCTAGTTCTGTTTTCCCAACTCCACCCATGCCTGCAATTGCAGTAACAGCAATTCGGTTTCCAGATTGCAATTTCTGTTGTATTTCTTCGAGTTCTTCTGAACGACCAATAAACTCAACAACACCACTACGTGGAATATTGTTAGGAATACTGATACTAGGATCATGAGCCTCTTGAGAGGAAATATACTCAATAACCTCTTGAATAGTTTCTCTAACAATCTCTGAAGTTATTCTTTTTCCTTCAATAATTTTTTTTACTTCTTGGTCTTCCGAATTCCTTAAAAGAGAGAAATAAAGTGGCTGTGGAAAGCTAAATTCGAGAGAAGCAGCTCCCAACATTTTATACACGAGTAAATCGGCTGCTTTCTTGAGCTTTTCGTAATCCGTTTCTCTAATTCCCGGAAGTTTACTAAGTTCATCAATCAGATAAAACTTGGCATTATCTAAGTTGGGTAGATTGTTTGGTAGTGAGATTTTGCTAAAAACTTTTATTACTAAACTTGTTTCATAATTTGTCGTTTCACATATTTTTTTAATAAAGCTAGATAGTTGAGTATTTAATGAACCCGCATTAGGATCGCAGGGCGAACGCATCTAAAATTTATA
>JBBQDV010000272.1:0-3484 GCA_038320005.1 Cyanophyceae cyanobacterium | reverse complement strand
AGCTACGCTTGGCAATGCGGAGTGCGATTGAGAATGCAGAGTTAAAACGAGAACTCCACCATAGTCAGGAACAAAACCACCAAAAGGAAAGTGAGAGACAATTCCGGCGCGTTTTAGATAGTTTGTTTAGCTTTGTGGGGGTTATGACCCCTGACGGTATATTAATTGAAGCAAACCAAACCACTTTAGATGCAGCATCCCTTTCAGCTAATGACTTGCTAGGAAAGCCCTTTGTCGAGGCATACTGGTGGTCATATTCGCCGGAAATTCAAGCTCAGTTGCAAAACGCGATCGCGCAATCCTTACAGGGTGAGACGGTTCGTTATGACGTACGAGTGCGTTTAAATGATGACCACTTTATTCCCATTGACTTTGCCCTCATCCCTTTGCTAGATGACACAGGAGAAGTAGAGTATCTAATTCCCTCTGGTATTGATATTACTAATCGCATCCAAGGGGAAATCTCCCTGCAAGAAAACGAAGCTAAACTTCAGCAACAACTTGCAGAAATTGAAGCCATCTATCAAACCGCCCCCATTGGCTTGGGTGTCTTTGATCGAGATCTCCGCTTCAGAAAGATCAACGAGCAATTGGCAAAAATAAATGGCTTACCAGTTGAAGCTCACATTGGTCATACAGTGCGCGAAATACTACCCGATTTCGGAGATACTGTTGAACAGCTTCTATTTCCCCTTCTCGAAACGGGAGAAGCCTTATTAAATGTAGAGATTCAAGGGGAAACTCCTGCTCAACCAGGGGTAAAACGTACTTGGTTAAACAACTTTATCCCCCTCAAAAATGGCGACTCAGTAATTGGGATTAGTGCAGTTTGTGAAGAAATTACCGAGCGCAAGCAAGCAGAAGTAGCCCTGCGAGAGAGTCAAGACCGCCTCCGTCTTGCCATTGATTCTGCTAATTTAGGCAGTTGGGACTGGGATTTAATTACTAATCAAATGACCTGGGATCTAGGGTGTAAAGCTATTTTTGGTTTACCTACTGATGGAGAAGTTACATTTGATATCTTTCTTGGGAGACTACATCCAGAAGATCGCGATCGCGTTGAGCAAGTTATACAAGCCTTGACCAATCCATACAGTAGTAGTAAGTACGATGTGGAATATCGCATTATTAAGATGGAGGACGGCGTTGAACGTTGGATTGCAGCGAAAGGACAATCTTACTTCGATAGTAAGGGAAACCCCCTGCGCTTTATCGGGATGGTGTTAGATATCACCGAACAGAAACAAAACCAGATCATCCGAGAACAACTACTGAAACGTGAACAGGCTGCTAGAGAAGAAGCGGAACGTGCTAATCGCCTCAAAGATGAATTCCTAGCAGTTACTTCCCATGAGTTGCGAACTCCCCTCAACTCAATTTTAGGGTGGACAAAATTATTGCAAACTCGTGCTTTTAGTCCTGACAAAACCGCCACAGCCCTTGCTACGATTGAAAAAAATGCCAGGTTGCAATCTAGATTAGTTGATAATTTGCTTGATATTGCTCGGATTTTGCGCGGTGAACTGTCTCTCAACTTGAAACCGACAAATCTTGTTTATGTCATCAATAATGCTATTGATACCGTCAGGATAACAGCAGAGGAAAAAGATATTTCCCTTTGTGCAGATTTAGCCAAGATTGGTCAGATTTCAGGAGATCAAGCTCGCCTCCAGCAAATTTTCTGGAACTTGCTCTCAAATAGTATTAAATTTACCCCCAATGGGGGACGAATAGAAATTTGTCTCGCCCAAGTGGGGAATCAGGCACAAGTTACAGTAACAGATACAGGTAAAGGCATTAGTGCCGAATTTCTTCCCCAAATCTTTGAGTCTTTTCGTCAGCAGGATGGCTCTGTAACTCGCCAGTTTGGGGGGCTAGGTTTAGGATTAGCGATTGTGAAAGATTTGGTTAATGCTCACGGGGGTAAAATTACCGCAGACAGTCCTGGAGAAGGACAGGGGGCTACTTTAAAAGTGCTATTTCCCTTGTTGGAATCTCTCACCCAGAACGACCAATAGAGGTGCAAGAATCTTCTACTGTTCTATTAAAAGAGAATATTTTACCTAGCTTTAGTTTGGATTTATGCTTGATATGGGACTAATCCCGTTTAATCATTCACGAAATTGCAACTATGACAGAATCGAATATTGAATCAATCTTACAAGAGAAGCGACTTTTTCAACCTCCAGCGGAGTTTGCTGAAAATGCTCATATCAAAAGTTTAGACGAGTATCAAAAGCTGTATGAGAAAGCAAAAGCTGACCCCCAAAAGTTTTGGGCAGAACTAGCAGAACAAGAGCTAGACTGGTTTAAAAAGTGGGATACGGTGCTAGATTGGCAACCACCCTTTGCAAAATGGTTTGTTAATGGCAAAATTAATATTTCCCATAACTGTCTTGACCGACATTTGACCACTTGGCGCAAGAATAAAGCAGCTTTAATTTGGGAAGGTGAACCTGGAGATAGTCGTACTCTTACCTATGCCCAACTCCATCGGGAAGTTTGTCAGATGGCGAACGTAATTAAACAGTTGGGAGTGCAAAAAGGGGATAAGGTGGGGATTTATATGCCCATGATTCCTGAAGCTGCGATCGCGATGTTGGCTTGTGCGAGAATTGGGGCAGCCCATACGGTAGTATTTGGGGGTTTTAGTGCGGATGCTTTGCGTAATCGCTTAGTTGACGCAGAAGCGAAGTTAGTGATTACTGCTGATGGTGGTTTCCGCAAAGATAAGGCGGTTTCTCTTAAGCCAGAAGTAGATAAAGCCTTAGAAAATAATGGTGCGCCTACGGTTAAAAATGTCCTCGTAGTACAGCGTACCAAAGAAGATACTGCGATGGAAGCAGGACGAGATCATTGGTGGCATGATTTACAACCTACTGTTTCTGCAAATTGTCCCGCCGAACCGATGGATAGTGAGGATTTACTGTTTATTCTCTATACTTCTGGGACGACAGGGAAACCGAAAGGGGTTGTACATACAACGGGGGGTTATAACCTCTATACCCACATGACCTTGAAATGGGCTTTTGATCTGCAAGAAACCGATGTCTATTGGTGTACTGCTGATGTGGGTTGGATTACAGGGCATAGTTATATTGTCTATGGTCCTCTTTCTAATGGCGCAACTACGGTTATGTATGAAGGGGCGACTCGTGCTTCTAAACCCGATGCGATTTGGGAAGTGGTGGAAAAGTATGGCGTAACGATCTTTTATACTGCCCCCACTGCAATTCGCGCTTTAAGTAAGATGGGAGAACAGTATCCTAATTCTCATGATCTTACCTCTCTGCGCCTTCTGGGGACTGTGGGCGAACCGATTAACCCTGAAGCTTGGATGTGGTATCACCGCGTTATTGGGGGTGAACGCTGTCCGATTGTAGATACTTGGTGGCAAACGGAAACTGGTGGGTTTATGTTAACGCCTCTACCTGGGGCAATTCCCACAAAACCTGGGTCAGCAACCTTACCTTTCCCTGGTATC
>JBBQDV010000271.1:0-3489 GCA_038320005.1 Cyanophyceae cyanobacterium | reverse complement strand
CCCTAGCACCAACACGAGGATTTGAAGAAGAATCTGAAGATTGAGTTGATTCTAATTCGTTATTTTCTAGATTTTCTTGAGAGTCAACGGTCATCTGCTCCCTTTTTATCTCTTTGGCTATTTTTTCCTCACGAATTTTGGTGTTTTCATCAGATTGGTTTAAAGGCTGATTCTTAAAAGGCTGATTCTTATTAGTCATTTTTTATTTTATTGATTGATTTCTCCTTCCAATCTATCAATTATTGCCTCCAATTTCATATAGCCAAAGAGATAGATATTCTCTATTTTCTGGTAACGTCTATTCCTAGTGATGTAGGTTTTATTACTGCATTTTTGTCTGAAGCGATCGCGCTCACCATAAGCTTAATTTGATAATCGCCCTTACTACTCAATTAGTTACCGTAAGGAACATTTCGTTTAAGTCCTGCAAAGCTAGGCGTATCTGTTCAATGCGTCTGCGGTTAACACCCAGGTCTGATTCACCAACCCGAGAAGCAGACCGTACCATGATTATATTTTTGTGCTTAGGAAAATAAAATTCTACATCATCAATAAAGCCAAAGACGCGACTTTTTGCTAGAGCATGAATATAGCGATTATTCTCTTCGATAACTTCTGTACGGGGAATAACGCTGAGAACTTTCAGTAAGGTTTTGCGTGCAGTATCACGATTACCATTATAGGTAATTGGCTCAATAGCGTGTTTTTCATCAGCAGATTCACTAGTGACGCAGTTAGGAGAAGGAGGACAAGCTTCTAGGTGTCCTGATTGAGGAGCATCTGCCCAGGTTACGGCGGGAAAGATTACACTGGTAGTCAGGGTAAGGAAAAGAATAAAGAAGATCGTGATTAAACGGGGCATAATGGATTTATTGTTTTAGGTTTGTTTAGAATTTTATACTTTATACGAAAAAACGCTAGGTTAAAATTTATAAGTAGGGCTAAAAATATTGAAATTGTTAGAAACTCCCCAGGATCTGAAATTTCCCGCTAATATTATTCAATTCGAGAATGGGTTAACCCTGATTCACCAGAAGCTGTCAGCGACAACCGCAGTAGTAGCGGATGTGTGGGTAAAAGCAGGGGCGATTAATGAACCCAGAGAATGGTCAGGAATGGCACATTTCTTGGAACACATGATTTTCAAGGGGACAAAACGCCTGGGAGTGGGAATGTTTGACAAGAAGATTGAGAATTTAGGTGGGGTGACGAATGCAGCCACCAGTCACGATTATGCTCATTTTTACCTGACGACAGCTGGACAATATTTACCTGAAACTCTACCCTATCTTGCTGAAATTCTCCTACAAGCAGAAATTCCTGATGATGAGTTTGTCCGCGAAAAAAATGTTGTTTTAGAAGAAATTCGTTCTTACGATGATGACCCTGATTGGATTGGGTTTCAAGCCCTATCTAAAAGCTTATATACTCTCCATCCCTATGGTCGTCCTGTTCTTGGAACAGCAGGGGAACTACAGGACTATACCCCAAACCAAATGCGTTGTTTTCACGCGACCCATTATCAACCAGAACGGATGACGGTATCTTTAATTGGAGATATTAGCGAAGATAAGGCTATATCCTTAGTGGAGAAGCATTTTCAAGACTTTTCGGTTCGTTCTGAATGTCCCCCTGCTATGGTTGAGGCTGAACCGCCCTTGACAGAAATCCGACGGACTGAGTTAGCTTTACCTCGTTTGGAAGATGCCAGAATTACTTTAGCTTGGTTAGGAAATGGGGTAGATCATTTACCTGACTCCTATGGTTTAGATCTCCTTTCCGTACTTCTCGCAGGGGGAAGAAGTTCTCGTTTGGTGCGCGAGTTACGGGAAGAAAAGCGATTGGTACACGATATTTATAGTGCTTTCTCTTTGCAAAAAGATTCCAGTCTATTTACGATTAGTGCTTGGTTGGATGACCAGGATTTGGAAATAGTGGAAGAGATTATTCGCGATCGCGTTTCTCAACTTCATCATACCCCCATCTCGTCCGCAGAATTAAATAAATATAAGCGTATATTATGCAACGATTACGCCTTTTCTAGCGAAACCCCAGGACAACTAGCAGGCTTATATGGTTATTACAATACCATCGCCAAAGCAGAGTTGGCTGTAACCTATCCCCTAGAGATTCAACGACTAACCCCCATCGACCTGCAACAAATTGCCCGTCGCTACCTGTCTCCTGAGCGTTATGCTGTAACAGTACTAACACCCTCTTAGCCCTACAGAATATTTTCTTTAATGGAACAGTCAATCACTCGCAAAGTTCTCGACAACGGTTTAACCATCTTGGTGGTAGAAAACCCTTCCGCAGATATTGTTGCTTCTCGTATTTTTCTCAAAGCGGGAAGTCGCTGTGAAGCTAGGGAAAAAGCTGGTTTAGTTAATCTCCTCGCCACGGTGATTACCAAAGGTACAGAAAAATTATCCTCTGGAGAAATCGCTGAAAAAATTGAATCTGTCGGGGCGGTTTTATCCGCAAATGCTGGCACAGATTACTTTTCAATGAATATCAAGACCGTAAAGGCAGATTTTTTGCCGATGTTAGAGTTAGCAGGGGAAATATTGCGCTCACCCACTTTTCCCGATTCAGAAGTAGAATTAGAACGGAACTTAACCCTACAAAATATCCGTTCTCAACAAGAACAACCGTTTAATGTTGCTTTTGACCAACTGCGAACTATGATGTATCCCAACCATCCCTATGGGGTTTCCATCTTGGGTACTCTCGAAACCGCAGCAGAAATCACCTCAGAAGACCTGAGAAGCTTTCACAAGGCTTATTTTCGCCCCGATAATATGGTAATTAGTCTCTGTGGTCGCATCACCTTAGAAGAAGCGATAGCAGCCGTAGAAGCAGTTTTTGGGGACTGGCAAGTTAGCTCCGCTTTACCAATCTCCCCCCCCCTATCGCCTCTGACCTCTTCCCCTCAGCAAAACGCGATCGCGCAAGACACTCAACAAGCTATTGTTATGCTGGGATATCTCACTCCCTCAGTAGAAGAAAAAGACTATCCAGCGTTAAAGTTACTCAATACCTATTTAGGAAATGGCTTATCAAGTCGCTTATTTGTAGAACTGCGGGAAAAAAGAGGACTCGCTTATGATGTTTCAGGCTTTTACCCAACTAGGTTAGATTCGTCACAGTTTGTAGTATATATGGGAACTGCCCCTGAAAATAGCGCGATCGCGATTTCTGGACTACAACAAGAAGTAGAACGCCTCACAAAAATCCCCCTCACCCCAGAAGAAATTCAATCCGCCAAAAACAAACTTTTAGGTCAATACGCACTAGGGAAACAAACTAACGCAGAAATTGCTCAAGTATATGGTTGGTATGAAATCCTGGGATTAGGTATCGAGTTTGATCGCGAATTTCAAGCAGCCATTGCGAAAGTCACAGCCCAACAAGCTATGCAGGTCGCTTATCGCTATTTCAAACAGCCTTATATTTCCCTAGTTGGACCAGAAAGTTGTCTCACTCAGA
>JBBQDV010000270.1:0-3493 GCA_038320005.1 Cyanophyceae cyanobacterium | reverse complement strand
GTAATAGAAGAAACTCATTTTCCTCTACCTGATTATGATGGTCGATTGGATAATTCTTTTGCGGTGCATCAATTATATACTACTGCAAACTTTGCCAGCAAAAGTTACTTAGTGGGCTTCTTAACTGGTGGTTTGAATTTACAAGTAGAACATCACCTTTTCCCAAAGATTTGCAGCATTCACTATCGAAATATTTCCGATATAGTTGAAAAGACAGCGAGAGAGTATAACCAACCCTACTTCTCGTTTAGCTTTCCTCATTCAGTTAAATCTCATTACAACTACTTAAAGAAAATGGGTAAGGAAGAGTATCTTCATGATAATCAAACAGATGCAAAACAAAAGTTGCAAATGCAGGGATAATTATTAACTATTTAATGACCAATGATGTTCATAGGGAAGATTTTCGCGATCGCAACTGGCTTCAATATTTTTCTGTTGGGAAAGGGCTTTTCTTAACGTTATAATAAGTTGCTGTACTTCCCGCTTAGTTTCAGGGCTACTGTTTAAGGCATAAGCGGTTTTCTGCTCTAAAAGTTGCAGGAGTAATTCGTAATGAACATGAGAGGGAAGAGGGATTGGCTGCATAGCAGTAAACCTTTAAACAGTAATTATAAAAAAGGTAAAATTTGGGGTAAATCCGCCCCTTTTCATCAAATTATACTGATAAACCAGCTAGTAGATTTATTACCCCTTCCTTAATATCTGCTTGCTTCACTAAGGACTCTCCAATTAATACTGCATTTGCGCCTGCTTTGTGAACTCGCTGTAAGTCTGCGGTGGAATGTAACCCTGACTCACTGACAATACAAATATTTTGCTTGTCTAATGTTTCTTTGCTTTGCTGTAATAGGTCGCAGGTAGTTTGGAGATCAACGGTAAAGTCTTCGAGATTACGGTTGTTGATTCCGACGAGGGTAACGCCTTCTATTTTTAATACTCGGTCTAGTTCTGCTTGGGTATGAACTTCAATTAGAGGAGTCATCTCTAGGGTGTGAAGGATTTTGACGAAGTATTGTAAATCGCGATCGCTTAAAATCGCAGCAATCAATAAAACTGCATCTGCGCCATGATTTCGGGCGAGAAAAATTTGATAGGGATAAATAATAAATTCTTTACACAACAAAGGTAAGTTTACCGCTTGGCGAATGGCTGCGAGGTATTCAAAGCTACCTTGAAAGAATTTTGTGTCGGTTAAGACGGATAAACAGGTTGCGCCTGCGCTTTCGTAGTCTTTAGCTATAGCAACAGGATCAAAGTCTTTGCGAATTACGCCTTTACTAGGGGATGCTTTTTTAACTTCTGCAATTAAGGCTGGTTTTGTGGGGTTAGCTTGAATTGCTGCGAGAAAATTCCTTACTGGGGGTGCATTTTTGATTTTCTCACGGAGTTTCATCAAGGGAACGCGATCGCGCCAAGCTTCAACTTCAGTTTCTTTATGCCAAACTATTTCTTCTAAAATATTATTAGGTTCAGAATCTGGAACTGCAACTTTATATTGCAGAATACTCAAATTTATCGGTTTACTCGGTTGTACGCGACGGATCATATTTTAGCTAACAGAGTGACACAGAATCGGCAAAGTCTGGAAAAAAAAGGGTGCTAACTGCAACGCCGTTTTACCTCAGTTTATGACCTGGTAAAACCAGGGGGGTATCGGCGCTCTCCGTTTTAAGTTTCCGAGTATCAAAGCTATACAGCAAAGCTCGGTCTACTGCCACGGGGCTGCTGATGCCCAATCAAATCAAGCAAGATCAAAAAACGTATCGGCAGTCACCAATCGTTGCAGTTAAAGCACACTTGATTATTGTAACTAATTTTTTCTTGTTGTGAAGGGGATGGGGTGATGGGGTAATTAGCTATACCAAATATCGGCAATTTTTTGCGCTATGGTCATTGCTTTTTCCTGTTGTCCTGATTCTAATAAAACTGTGATATGTCCGAGTTTACGACCTGGGCGAGATTCGCTTTTTCCGTACCAGTGAAGGTAAGCGTGAGGAATTGAGCGTAGTTCGCGCCGTTTCTGGCTGTATCCGCTTTCTGCGTATTCATAGCCGAGTAAATTGACCATTACCGCCGAGGGTGTTACTAACTGGGGTATTCTTAGGGGTAAACCTGCTACTGCCTGAAGTTGCATCGCAAATTGAGAGATATTACAGCTATCAAGGCTATAATGCCCTGAATTGTGGGTACGGGGGGCGATTTCGTTGACTAATACTTTTCCTGCTGAGGTGAGAAAGAGTTCAATAGCAAATACGCCAATTAATTCTAGTTTATTTAATAGGGTTTGCGCGATCGCGTTTATTTCTGCTGCAATTGTTTCCGATACCTGGGCTGGTACTAATACACGGTGACAGACTTGTTCCTCCTGTTGCGTTTCCACCACTGGATAAACCACCACATCCCCCTTAACGCCCCTCGCAGCTATCACAGCTAGTTCTTTCTCAAAAGGAACAAACTCTTCTAATAAAATATCCGTCAGTTCAAGACGTTGACAAATTTGCTGCAATTGCTCTTGACTTTTAACAATAAATGTGCCTTTACCATCATAGCCATGGCGACGGGCTTTAACTACCATCGGGAAACCGAAGGGGGATTGAACTTGCTGATTTTCAGGAATCGTAAAGCGAGGTACAGGTAAACCAAGTTCTGCTAAATAAGACCGTTGACTATACTTATCCAACAAAGGCGTGAGGGCTTCTAAACGGGGACGAAAGCAAACCCCTTCTTTCGCTAAAACTTGTAACGCTTCGGTATTAATAAACTCGTTTTCAAAGGTGATAACATCACAATCTTGGGCGAGTTTTGCTGTTGCTTCCCAATCATCTATCGGGGCGAAAATAACTGCTGCTGCGTTAGAAACTGCGGGGTCATCTGGGCTAGGGGTTTGGACTACTAACTCTAAGCCTAACTTCTGGGCTTCCTTCCCCATCATCCAAGCCAGTTGTCCACCACCAATTACACCTATACGTTTAACTTTCATGAAAATATCTAGTTTACCCTCTTTGACTATTATCTCCTAATCTCACTCCTTATTTTTAACTGGCGCAGTTGGTTGACAGCGATCGCATAATCCAAAAAATTCCAAGGTGTGATAATAAACTTTAAAAGCATGGGAGTCTTGCAGTTGTGACTCTAAGGTATGAACAGGACACTCATCAATGGGCGTAGATTTGCCACAATTGAGACAAGTGAGATGATGTTGATCCTTTTTGACCGAACTATAGAGAGATTCCCCACTCGCGAGGGTGCGCCCCTGTACGACTCCTTCGAGTTTTAAAGCCTCTAGAGAACGGTAAACCGTCGCTAATCCCATCTCTTGCTTAGAGTTACGAAGTTCTAAATAGAGGTCTTGGGCGGAGATAGGACGGTTAATCTGCTTTAAGAGGTCGAGAATACGGTCTTGGGAACGAGTACGGTGGGATTTCATGGGGACAAGTTTTGGTTACTGCGATCGCGCTACTTGAGTTACACTAACTCAGTTGACTTTATT
>JBBQDV010000269.1:0-3538 GCA_038320005.1 Cyanophyceae cyanobacterium | reverse complement strand
ATTCCTCGACTACGCTCGGAATGACATAGGGTGGTCACAATGAGAGAACTCGGAATGACAGATATATTGCCATGGAATCTTATATTATTGGCCTGGATTCCTCATGTCATTCCCGCGGAAGTGGGAATCTATATTCACCATCTAAACCTCAAACGGTTTATCCCACGGAAAACCTCTCCCAAAATGTCCCCAAGTACAAGTGTCAGCAAACTTCACGCTCTCCAAATTCAACGCCTGTCTTATTCCCGCAGGGGTAAAATCATAAAGATAATCAATGCTCTCACTGCGCCCATCAATCCACGCGGTCGCCATCACAGGCTTATTCACCCCAATCGCGTAAGCCAGCTTAACTAGCACAGCATTGGCCGAACGCTTCTCCAGCAGGTCCACAGCGACCTTACGAGCCATGTACGCCCCGCTTCTATCAACTTTGGTGTAATCCTTGCCTGAAAAACTTCCGCCGCCAATAGGCACTTGCGGACCGTAATTATCGACCACGAGTTTTCTACCTGAAAGCCCCGAGTCGGCATCAAATCCACCCACGCTCCACTCTCCGGCCGGGTTAGCCAAAATTTTCTCTATTTTAAAACGCGACTTAGCAAAAAAGTTCTCAATTTGTTTTTCTAATTCGGATGACTTACTGTTTTGAAAACTAGCCACCACGCACAACAACTTATAACCTTGCATGGTAATTTGAACTTTGCCATCGGTTGGATAGTAGCCGTAAAGGTACTGACACAACTCGCGAGCCAGCGCATATTCTTTGGGAAGCAAACTTTTGCTTTCGCGAGAAGCGAAGCCCACCATAATTCCCTGATCGCCAGCACCACCGGTATCCACACCGCGAGCAATCTCCGGACTTTGTGTGGTGATATGACTTTGAACCTGATAATTTTCTCCGACAATTTTTTTCGCAAGCTCGGTTTCATTTATGCGAGCATTGCTGGTAACCTCACCGTTGAGTGAAACAAAACCATGACCTCCCATAACCTCCACCGCTACTCGGGCTTGCGGGTCTTGAGCCAGATGAGCATCCAAAATTGTGTCGGCGATTAAATCGCAGAGTTTGTCTGGATGTTTAGGCGAAACAAATTCCGCCGTATTGATACTTCGAAGCATAAAAAATATCCTTTCTCGCCAACGCGCGGAAAGGATATTATAAAACATCTTTCCCGCAGATAGCGGGCCAGATTTAGCACCTTGCTTGTATGTCATTCCTGACACACTTTATGTCATTCCCGCGAAGGCGGGAATCCACGAAACAGGTTGCCGGCAGGTCACAGGGCTGGTTCCCTAACTGCACTCTTGATATTAATTGATTGTATGGAGATTATAGCAGGTTGTGCTCTGTTAAAGCAACGAGATGGTTTTCTAGCTCGAAAGTATTATGCTGCTTCGAGATATCTCTTTGAGATTGAATGAATCGATTTAATTCTGATTTATGAATCACAGTTACATTGTGATTAGCCGTGACAACACTAACAACAGCATTGTCGCTAGAGTAAACCAGGAGGGCCTTTACATAAACATCTTTGCTTGTTTGGTTCAGTAAATGATTATGAACCTTCAGAGCGCCTTTAGAGGCTTGATCTATTGCTTGTGATGTATATGCGTTATCAATATTAACTTTCCCTGCATAACTCTTAACCTCAATTGCAAACAAACTTGTTGGCCCGGAAACTAAAAAATCAATGTTGTAGTTTTTACCTAAGAATTTTGCATCACAAAATATAATGAAATTATCTGACAGTTTGCTCAACTCAACCTTAACTTCCCACTCACCTTTTTGGCCCTGCTTAAATCTTTGTGCTGTGAGTTCATGCTTCATAGCGATCTTATCGACAACAACCGGTACTATTATAGTTACCACTCCTAATCCAATAAAGTAGTTTGAATAATCACCGTCAACAAACATCTCATACATCCCAAATATCAAAATTATCAGACCGAGTCCGCAAAAAGCTAAAATCCATTTTGAATAACCCCACATGCTTTTGTCATGAAAGTCATGTTGCTTCTCTAAATATTTACTGTTTTGGCCATAAATCTTTGCCATTACCTATGTGTTCTCTTTTTGATAGTACCTCTATCGGCTAATTGATTCAGTTTTTTTCGGATACTTAACTTATTGCGTTTTAAAGTATAAGCACAAATTTCCAAAAATTTATCGTAGTCTCTTTCTGGATCGGAATTATATTCGTTATACTCACGAATCAAAAAACCTTCATCAGATGGTTTCCAGGGGTAATCAGCCCTGAATTATCAGAATTGGTACGTTTGAATTTTTTTCTATCCAACGCATTAGAGTTGTCGTAAGCCCTGTGTGTATACCTTGGACTTCTAGGCTCTGGGGTTGGAATTGGACTATACATTCCCATGACACTTGTATCTAAGTATTTAATTAAACTGTATTCAAAAGTTAACAAATCGCTTGGTTATATAACTTTTTGCAGGGCCTGCGCCTTTTGGCTGTCAGCGATATAAGATTCAAAATATTTCCTCAGATTAGGATTTACTATATAAATATAAGTTCCTAAAATCCCTCTAGTAAAAAGGGTTTTGTATATGTTTAATATGTACCTTTCCAACTCGTCTGGATTTTCTATCCCCCTTCTACCATTAAAGTCTTTATATTGATCAGCATTGATAATAAAAGAACTAGCGTTAAAGTCGTAATCTAATTCTGGCCCTATTATAATAGCCGTGTAATTTAAATCATATCCTTGGACAGTGTGGATACAACCAACTTCATTTACTGCATTCTTAGAATTTACCCAATTACTATTAACGCTGTTCCATTTTAACTTTACATTGCCAATTTCTATGTCGTGAATATCTGGATTATCTCTGGATACCCATGACCATGCATAACCAGAAACAATCCTGCATAAAGAGTGATTTTTATCTTTTGATTTAATATCATCTACCATCTTTTCTAAATCGGAGTAAATCTTAAACTCATACGAGTTGGGCGCAAAGTAATTAGCTAGTCTGCCTGTGAAAAAATTTTCTACGAATAGTAAATAGTCCTGACCTTCCTGGGTTCCTCCTGCGACTCTCATTTGTGAACTCAAATTAAGCTCTTCTGCGTCAAGCCCTACAAATTTTTCTGGTCTTACATCAGATGGTCTGACAGATTGGTTTTTATCGTAAAATGATATTTGCACTTTGGATTGTAGTCTGACCCAGTCTAGCTCATCACCCTCATTGCCAAGTCCTAATAAATTATTTACTGTATCGAAACTTGCAAAGTTTGCTATGTTCTTTCTTCTTCTCAGTCTATGAGACTCGTCTACAATCAGAATGTCATATTTATCTTTTATGACATCGGAAGGACCAAGTACCATGTTGGCTTTTAATCCTTTTATTCCTCTAAATACATTCTTCAAAGTTTGTCTCAATGAAGTCATCGGTACAACCAAACCTACTTTCAATGATGATGTTTTTGGATCTTCTTTCAAGTACTTAACCAAATATGTGGCCAGTATAGTTTTACCAGTGCCAGGCCCACCATTAATAAGAAAGCTACCACTGTATT
>JBBQDV010000268.1:0-3558 GCA_038320005.1 Cyanophyceae cyanobacterium | reverse complement strand
ACATCAAAGCATAGGTTTTCGCTTTGTTCCTTTCTTTCGGAATCCCGATAATTGTACCTATCCTTCCAAAGACTTCTTGGTTTAATTTAACCGTCATTACAAACATTTTTAAATTAAGCAAATTATCCTTTTTAGTTTTGGTAACAGCATCAGAAATAATCCGCAAAATTGAATAATCAGCTAATTCATACTGTTTAAATAAAGCTAGAAGTTTCAACGCTAATTGGTGTTCAGCCAGACTAGAGATCGCGCTGTTATAGGCTTTAAGTGCCGTTTTCCCTTCTTCAGTTTTGACTAAGGGTAGAATTTCTGATAACTTTTGATTTAGCTTTTCCAAGAATGGCTCTGGTAATAAATCCTGTCCCAGCAGTTCCATTAAATAGCGATATAAAGCTTGCTGCTTAGAGCCTCGATAGCGCAACTCTGTTTGCTCAATACGGAGATAATAATCTTTTGCTTGGATTGCTACCTCAAGTAACTCAATACTCTCTGCTAATCCCTGATAATCTCCTTCATTTTTTATTAGTTGCACACGAGTTTTGGCAAAATGGAGAAAATCCTCAGCCCCGAACTTTTCATTGTCTAAACTGTAAATAGGGGTTGCTAAATTTTGGGCGTTAGTAATAGCACGATTATGAAGAGTGACAAATTCGTCAGGAATGACTGCTTTATTGAACGTCGCGGTAAGAGGATTAAGTAAATCCCTTAGATAAATGGGACGATTCCACCATGTTTCATCCATTTTTGGTTTCATGAAGATCTCCTAACATTTGTACAAAAATATTTTTCTTCAGACCAGAAAAAACTAAGCGTGCTTACTAGATATTTGGTTTTACTATAATATCATATTCGTTAGTGAATCTATACCCTTATTTATGCCTACTCTAGTAATAAAAATAATGTTTGAATTGAATGAGCGAAAATAAAATACTGCGCTAATATGTAAACGTATTTTGAAGAGTATCAATCCGATGGATATTGTGCGAGGGTTCAGAAAAGTTAAAAAAAATTTACATTATTTAAGATTTATTCATTTTTTCGCGATCGCGATCGCAACTCTACTAACAATCCAATTTTTAATCTTACCCGTTTTTTCCCAACAACCTGTTAATCTGCAAGTCTTTGTCCAAGCCTTAGAAGGAGAACAACTAAAACCTTTTGCTAAACAATTCAACGAAGAAAACCCTGATATTAATTTACAAATCATTGTCGGACCCAATGATACAAACTTAGTAGAAGACCTCTACACCTCTGCTTTTCTCCTCGGAGACTCTCCCTATGACTTAGTTTATATGGATATAGCTTGGGTCCCTAAATTTGCAGCAGCAAAATGGTTATTACCCCTAGATGAGTTTGTTTCTGATACTGACTTAGATGGTTTCCTGGAAGGAGATATAAATGGAGGTAGCTATAACGGCGAGTTGTATAGAATGCCCTTCCGTTCTGATGGCGGAATGCTTTACTATCGTACAGATTTGTTAGAAGAAAGAGGCTATGAACCCCCAGAAACCTTTGCCGAACTAATAGAGATTTCCCAAGCTTTGCAAGAAGAAGGCGTTGTTGATTGGGGCTATGTTTGGCAAGGCAGACAGTACGAAGGTTTAGCTGCCATGTTTGTCGAAATCCTTGAAGGTCACAATGCTTTTTGGGTTAACCCAGAAACCTTAGAAGTGGGTTTAGACGAACCAGAGGCGATAGAAGCAGTTGAATTTCTCAGCAATACTATTGAACAGGGTATTTCACCCCGTGGTGTAACTACTTATGGCGAAGAAGAAACCCGTCGCCTTTTTCAAAGTGGTAATGTTGCTTTCCTCCGCAATTGGCCCTATGTTTACAGTCTCGCGGAAGACTCAGATATCAGTGGGAATTTTGCTATTAAACCGATGCCCCACATCCCAGGTGCGAATAGTGGCGCGTGTCAAGGCGGTTGGGGTTTTGGTATTTCTCGTTCAACGAACCACCCCAAAGAAGCTTGGCGGGTGATTGAGTATTTCAGTAGTCAAGAAACTCTTAAAGATTACATTTTAGATACCAGTTATGTCCCTAGTCGCGAAGCTTTATTTACAGACCCAGAATTAGTCGCGGAATATCCCTATTTACCTGAACTTTTAGACGTGGTGAAAGCTTCCGTTCTCCGTCCTCCCATTGCCCAATATGCGCAAACTTCAGATATCCTGCAACGATATCTCAGTTCTGCCTTAACGGGTAGTATGACTCCTGAAGCTGCAATGAATGCTGCTGCTAGAGAAACTCGCCAAGTCTTAAACCGTTAGTACCTTTAGCCAGTGTTAAATCTGAACTTTGAATTAAATTTGTAATTATGACTGAAGATGCAATTCGTACGAGAGAAAGACGGACTGGCTGGTTTTTGATTATTCCAGCTTTACTGATAATGTCCCTTGTCTTCGTTTATCCCATTGGACGGGCGTTTTGGCTAAGTTTCTTTACTGAGAACTTAGGGACGGAGTTAATGCCAGAATTCTCTTTTCCTGCCAATTATATCCGCATGGTCAATGATGGGCGGTTTTGGCATAGTATCTGGAATACTTCTGTTTTTACCTTTGTTTCCATTGCTTGCGAGTTGGTGATTGGGATGCTAATTGCCCTTGTTCTAGACCAAAGTTTTCGAGGACGGGGTCTTGTTCGCACCGTTTCCCTCATCCCTTGGGCGTTACCCACTGCGGTTATGGGTTTAGCTTGGGCGTGGATTTTCAATGACCAATATGGGGTCGCTAATGATGTCCTGCGGATAATCGGCTTTGATGGCATTACCTGGCTAGGAGAACCGACATGGGCGATGGTTGCTTTAATTGTCGCAGATATCTGGAAGACAACCCCTTTTATTGCGATTATCCTCCTCGCAGGGCTGCAATCAATTTCTGGGGACTTATATGAAGCCCATTCTATAGACGGGGCGACTCCGTGGCAAAGTTTTTGGCAAATTACTGTTCCTTTAGTAGCCCCCCAGATTATTATTGCCTTGCTGTTCCGTTTTGCCCAAGCTTTTGGGATATTCGATTTAGTCCAGGTAATGACGGGGGGAGGTCCTGCGGGGGCGACAGAAACCGTTTCTATTTACATCTATGCAACGGTGAGGCGATATCTGGACTTTGGTTATGGGGCAGCTTTGGTGGTTGTAACTTTTATGTTACTGATTCTTGCTGTCGCGATCGCGTCTTTCTTCCTCTCTCGTACTCGCATTAATGTCACAGGAAACCAATAAATTCTAGCTCAAAGATTAGTTAATTATTAAATTATGGCAGTTGCACAGACTCCCGAAAAAAGCAAATCTCCTGACATCCCTTGGCAAGGAATCTTAATGGGCATAGGGATATTTTTCATCCTTATTTTTTGCCTCGCCCCTGTCCTTTGGCAAGTTCTCACTTCTTTCAAAGTCAACGATGCGATTACCACCATCCCTAATGTTTACTTTCCTCGCTTTGACCAACTTACCTTTGAACATTATCTCAGCTTAGACTGGATTTTTCTTCGCTATATCGGCAATAGTTTTCTGGTTGCCTTTACTTCCACTGTAGTCTGTCTTACTGTAGGCGCACC
>JBBQDV010000267.1:0-3596 GCA_038320005.1 Cyanophyceae cyanobacterium | reverse complement strand
TTGAGAATTTGACGGTGACTCTGTTTGAGATTCGGGGAAATTCCTATGCTCACGTCTGTGAACTGAATTCTTTACAACAACAGATCATCCGGTGTTTGGGGTTATCTCCTGAGATTTATGCAGGGTTGGTTGATTCTTCGTGAGTCTCGCTGTAGTCTCGCTAGCTCAACTTTTGGATCTCTAAGTATCTTTTCTTATTTAGAAATGCGCGAACGGTGAGTTGTAACTATTTATTCTGCTTTAGCTTCTAACTTCGCTAAACGACTTTGTAATTCCTGATTCTCTTGCTTAAGTTCATCCATCTCTTCCCGTAATTTTTTCACCGCCTTATCTGAACCGAGATTTTTCTGTACCTTCGAGATTGACTCCTCCGCCAATCTGCGCACTCGTCCGTCAGGAGTTTGATTAGCAAGGTTTTGCAGGATACTTACTGCGCCAGAAGTTTGCATCTGTCCCAGGGAGGAAGCGGAAGCAACTTGGGTGAGAAAGAAGCTTTCCCCAGAAATTGTTTCTAGAAAGCCGAGAATTTCTTCTACTTTAGCCTGGGTTTGTCCTGTCGAAACTGCACCTAAAGCACGGATAGCATTTAAACGCAAAGCTTGGGGCGTTCCTAACTCTGTGTATTTAGCAATAATGTCCACCGCTTCGGGGGAAGTCTTCAGTTGCGCGAGTCCGCCAATTGCACCAGAACGGATGATTTCATTCCAACCTGAGCCTTTCTCTAAGACCTTTTCGAGAAGCTTAATCACTTTTTCTTGCTTTGACTTCAGATTTCCTGAAACCATACCCCCCAAGGTGCGTAGAGCATCAGCAGAGGTGTAATAACTAGGGTCTTCTGCTTTAGCTAGTTTTTTGACCGCTTTGTAACTAAGCTCATTTTTACATTCACCCAAAGCACCAACAACGGCGCGACGAACTCTTGCATCTTCGTCTTTTAAACCGTCTTTTAAGGCTGCTACTGCTTGATCTAGCTTGATTTTCCCTAATTGTTTCGCAACTTCGTAACGGACTCCCCAGAAGGGGTCAGAGGTGAGGCTTTCGGAAAGGGCGTTGATGGCTTCGAGTCCACCTTTTTTCGCGATCGCGATCGCGCTATAAATCCTCGACACCACATCAGGATCATATTTCAGTTGCGCCTTCAACTCAGGTAAAGGATACTCAAGTTTCACAGTTTTGAGATGGTGATTTCCTGCATCAAAGCTGATAAAATCGGGTTTAGTTTCCAGGGGAAAATAGAAAGATTGCTCTTTATTTTGTACTGGTAAAGTAAAGGTTTTTTGTGTTACCTGATCCGTATCATCAACATAGCCAAAGGAAACTGGAATCTTGAGATTAAATAAATCCTTATCTTCCTTAGCTTGAGTCTGCTTAACCGTAACTTGGGCGATATTACTATCCCCATCCCAACTATAGGAAACCTGATAATCAGGATGTCCACCTCGGAACACATATTGATCAAAGAGGTAGCTTAAATTCCGTCCTGTTGCTTCATCAATTGAGCGCAGTAAATCAACAGTTTCAACGGTTTTATGGGCATTATTTTGTACAAAGGTATGAACCGCTTTATCAAATAACTCTTCCCCTAGTTCTGCACGCATCATGTGATAGACACAAGCCCCTTTTTCATAGAGGTGACGGTCATATAATTCAATTGCTTCGCGGTAGATATGGGTGACAATCGGGCGACGATAGCGAGAAGTATCTTCATAAAGGTAACTACGCGCCTCATTCAATAAATAATAAGCAGCATCATCATTACCATACTCATGTTCTACCCACAACACCTCAGCATAGGAAGCCATCCCTTCCTTAATCCAAGCATGTGACCAATGCTTAATGACAACTAAATCTCCAAACCACTGGTGGGCTAGTTCATGGGCGACTAAACTCTCTGTACGTTGGTTATCTAGGGCTGCTCTTTCATCTAATAAACAACGATCTGTTAAAAGAGTAGTAGAAGTATTCTCCATTCCGCCAAAAATGAAGTCATCGACACAGACTTGGGCATATTTGGGATAGGCGTAATCGTAACCGAACTTTTTACTAAAGAATTCAATCATCTGAGGAGTTTTCCCCATACTCCGCTTCCCATCTTCTTCTCTTCCCTTCTCTACATAGTAGGTGACGGGGATTCCCTTCCACTCATCTTTAATTTCTGCGAAGTCTCCCACTGCGAGAGTCATCAGATAGGTCGGATGAATTTGTTTTTGTAACCAATGATAAATAGTCTCTTCCCCGACTACTTCCGTATTAAGCAATTCTCCATTAGAAATAGCGCGATAGGGTTGGGGAACTTTTACCCGTATTTCAGAAGTGGCGAGTTGTCCAGGATAATCAAAACAGGGAAACCAAAAACGGGAGTCTTCATCTTCTCCTTGTGTCCAAACCTGAATCGGTTTATCAGGGTAATGTTCATCGGGCGCAATAAAGTATAAACCTCGTTGAGGATTATCAACCCCGTAGTTAATTGCAATTTGTATCGCCTCATCCCCTGTGGGTTTGAGTAACTGAATTATTAGATTTTCGCCATCATAGTCAAAAGGTTGATTAACTTGATCAATCAGTACCGACTCAATTTTAAGATCTACTGCATCTAACTTGAGGGTGGTGATCCCACGGCAAACTGGAGTTAAAGTGATTGTACAAGTTCCCTGAAAACTCTGTTTCGGGATATTCAGGGATAAGTCTAAGTAAATATGGTTAACTTGCCCAGGGCGATCTGGGTTATAGTGAGGTTTTGCCCCTGGAAGCTCAAAGGATCTCCGACCATTTTCTTCTGTATCGAAGCCAAAATAGGTATATCGCATAAATAATAATATTGGTTGTAGCGTCTGTTTATAGGTTAGCGTGTCTGGAGTAGAGGAGTCTGGTATAGATATTCCCCCGATCAATATGCCTTGCACTGTGATGAGGGTTGTTTAATCGTGAAAGTGGCTCATTTTTCCTTAGCAGAAGAGTGTGTCGGGCTGTCCCATTTATTGTTAGGTTCAGGCTTAATTTTAAAAGTTATGCTGCAAGATCACAGGACAGTATTTGAACTATCCACATAATTTCTCCTACCTCGCAGGTTTTGAGAACTTTCAATGATTAGAGGGGTAGCACTAATAATAATTAGACCTGATACCAATAAACTTACGACCCCATCTGCCCAATTCCAACCAAAAGCCCAAATCGCGATCGCGGCGAAAATAACTCCCACTGAACTAACCGCATCCGCCATAACATGTAATAATGCACCTCTTAAATTCAAGTCATGGCTACTATCTCGATGTAACAAAGCAATATTAATACTATTCACTCCAAACCCCACACAGGCAGTAATTAGCATCGGTAAACTAAGAATTTCCACAGAAGCAGATTGTAACCGTTCCACTGCTTCCCAGCCAATCAAAAGAGCAACAAAGACTAAGACAATGCCATTAATTAAAGCAGCAATCACTTCAATCGGATGATTTTCGACCTTACTTTTTCGCGCCATCCAAGTGGCAAATAAAGCCAAGACAATCGACAGACAGTCTGAAATCATATGTCCTGAATCTGCTAGTAATGCCAAACTATGACTGAATAATCCTACCCCTAACTCCATGACTGCAAAG
>JBBQDV010000266.1:0-3663 GCA_038320005.1 Cyanophyceae cyanobacterium | reverse complement strand
AATGTGCAAAAGCGGAGTTCGTTTAGTTGGAGAGAACTGAGGAAGCAACTCAACTCGATACCCAAAGCGAAAATTGAAGAATCTATTACCTTAAGGGTTTTAGTGCAATTGTTAGTTGCGGTGGGGATTATTGCAACGGATGTAGCAGCCTCTACTCAATTAAGTGTTTGGGCTGTACCTTTAACTTTCATCGGGGGTGGTTGGAGTTGGTATCGAAGGCGCGATCGTAATATTTTCGTAAAATTCCTGATTGCGATGGGAATGTTAGTCGCGTTAGGAAACTTTTTTAATAATCTTCTCGCAAACTTAAATGATACTCGAATTGTCTTAGCGCAATTATTGATCCATCTACAAGTTTTGCATAGCTTCGATTTACCCCGTCGCAAAGATTTGGGGTATTCAATGGTGATTGGCTTAATTTTATTAGGTGTTGCTGGGACAGTTTCTCAAACCCTTGTTTTTGCACCCTTTCTAATTGTCTTTTTAGCTCTATCTTTACCAATATTAATTCTCGATTATAGATCGCGCTTAAACTTAGAGTCTAGTTCCCTCTTTCCCAACTTTCGCGGTAAAAAACCGAAATCCTCTGCTTCTAATCAGAATTTCCAATATTCTCCCCTCTCTCCCCAACGCTTAGGGAGTATATTAATTATTATTATCGCTTTAGGTTTAGCAATTTTTATTGCAATGCCGAGAGTTCCAGGTTATCAACTACGAAGCTTTCCTGTCAGTTCCCCTGTTGATCTCGACCAACAGACCTTTGATGAAGAGAATCAGGGGAGAATATCTAATCCTGGTTATGGTGATTCAGGAGACGGAGAAGGAGGAGGAAGCCCTGCGGAAGGTCAAGGACAAGTAAATCCTTTCCGATACTATGGCTTCAATAGCCAAATGAATCAGAATCTGCGTGGGGAAATGGAATCTCAAGTTGTGCTGAGGGTACGTTCCCAAGCCCCTGGTTTCTGGCGTGTTCTTGCTTTTGATGAATATACTGGACAAGGGTGGAGAATTTCTCGTGATAACCAACTACGAGATATTACTCGTCCTTCCTGGTCTTATTTATTCCATCTTGACCCGCCCCCAAGTGCTTTAGAAACAAAGTCGATTGTCCAAAGTTATACAGCGGTCACTGACTTACCCAATTTAATTCCTGCTCTTACCTATCCTGCGAGATTGTATTATCCAACTAGAGAAGTTGCGGTTGATCCTGAAGGGAGTTTACGCACTCCTACAGGGATTATTGTGGAAGGGTTGACCTATACCGTGGTTTCAGAAGTACCATTGCGCGATCGCGCCCTACTCCAAAAAGCAGGCACAGAATATCCAGAAGCAATTCAAAACTATTATTTAGATATCCCTCCAGAGATCGCTGCTAGGGTCAGACAACAAGCCGAAGAAATCTTAGCAAGATCTGAAAATCCAATTACAGATCCTTACGAAAAAGCCCTCTATCTCACCCAAGCCTTAAAACAAACCTACACCATTCAACCAGACTTCCCCTTTTTGGGAGATGACGAAGACTTAGTAGAAGCCTTTCTCTTTAAATATAAAGGGGGCTACCCCGACCACTTTTCCACGGTATTAACCGTTATGCTGCGTTCTATCGGCATTCCAGCACGTTTAGCAGCAGGTTATGCCCCAGGGCAGTTTAACCCCTTTACTGGCTTCTATGTCGTTCGTAATACCGATGCCTACGCCCTCACTGAAGTTTACTTTCCCAACTATGGTTGGTTCGCTTTTGATCCGATTCCAGGTAATGAAATTATTCCGCCCTCTTGGGAAGAAGTAGAAACTTTTAGTGTATTGCGTCAATTTTGGCATTGGATTGCGGGTTGGCTACCCTCTCCAGTTACAGGTTTTATCAGCAACGTCTGGAATTTTATTGTCACGGGCTTAATCACGGTAATTAGTCGGTTGTGGCAATTCTTTTCTAATAGCATTCTCGGCTGGGTTGCAGGAATGATGACTTTAGTTTCCCTGGGCTTTTTGGGTTGGTTAGGATGGCAGCAAGGCAAAAACTGGCGATATCACCACCGCCTCGCAAAATTGCCACCAATGGAGAGGTTGTACCAGCAAATGCTAGGAAACTTAGCAACCAAAGGCTATCCAAAACATCCCGCTCAAACACCTTTAGAATATTCTCAGAGTACCCAGGTAAATTTGCAAAATGGCATTGGAGAGCAAATTGAGGAGATTTCTCAAGCATATATCCTTTGGCGATATGGACACAAACCCCCCGACCTTACCCATTTACGAGCAGAATTAAAAACATTGAGTCAGGGTTTAAAGCAGAAAAGTTAACCTGATTGAATTGTCTCACTTTTTTCAAGCAGATAATCTAGAAAAGCTTGAGCAATCACCGATAGTTGTTTACCAGAAAGATAGGCTATGTACCAGCCTCTCTTGATGGGAAAGTGCTGCACATCCAACACAGTAAGCTCTCCAGAGAGTCCTTCAGAGCTTAGGGTGTGCTGAGAAAGCACGGAAATTCCTAAACCACCTGCGATTGCTTGTTTAATTGCTTCATTACTGCTCATTTCCAATTTAACCTTGACGGAAACCTTATGTTTAGCAAATAGCTGCTGAACTGCAACCCTTGTCCCAGAACCTTGTTCGCGCATGATAAAGGGTTCGCTATTGAGGTATTTGATCGGAATATTACTTTTTTGGGCGAGAGGGTGATTTCTCGGAGCAATGACTACGAGAGGATTATCGAGAAAGGGGTGAGTACATAGATCTAAATCTGGGGGAAATTGGGAAAGAATGTATAAATCATCTTGATTTTCGCGCATCCTTTCTTGAAGCTGCTGATGGTTTGCCACTTCTAGAGATATATCAATTCCCTGATACTCTTGGCAAAAAGAGCCTAGTAAACGAGGGATGAAATATTTTGTTGTGGTAATCGCTCCAATCCGCAAATGCCCCCACTTAATGCCTTTTAAATCCGCTACTTTCATCTCGAAATTCTCTAGCCGTTCAAAAACCTCTTGAGCGGTAGATAATAATTCTTTACCTGCTTCAGTTAGAAAAAGGCGTTTACTTATTTGCTCAAATAGAGGTAAACCAATAGCTTGGCTGAGTTGCTTAACCTGGCTTGAAACTGTGGGCTGGGTGATAAAAAGCTCTTCCGCAGCACGGGTAAAACTACCGTGGCGAGCGACTGCTTCAAAAACGACCATCTGGTGTAGAGTGGCTTGAATCAATATTTATATCTATGCTCCTATTGATAATTTAGCTAATTCTAAAAGGATATTGGCTTTATTTATATCGAGTCATAAGCTCCGATTTTATAAGTGATTAGCAAATTTAAATTTTAACTGCTTGCTTTTTGTCAAGGAGAATGTAGGATATTGATATAGACAAAAAACTATACTTGCTTATTAATCATAGCTTTTTGTCTATAGATTGTGGAAGCTTTTCTCAACTTGATACTCAATCAGATGCAATGAACATAACTAACAAAATTCACTTTAGAAACGTTAAAGGCGATATCTTTGGGGGTGTCACCGCTGCGGTTATCGCCTTACCAATGGCACTAACTTTCGGGGTTGCTTCTGGGGCAGGGGCTTCTGCGGGTTTGTGGGGTGCGATTATAATTGGTTTTTTTGCTGCCCTCTTTGGTGGAACTCCCACCTTGATTTCTGAACCTACTGGACCGATGAC
>JBBQDV010000265.1:0-3671 GCA_038320005.1 Cyanophyceae cyanobacterium | reverse complement strand
CTGCGTCGCGCTCAAAGTGGTCCTGGTTCTCAAGCCATGAACTTTGGTAAATCGAAAGCGAAAGTACAAATGGAACCTCAAACCCAAGTCACCTTCGGGGATGTTGCTGGAATTGAGCAAGCTAAACTCGAACTCAACGAAGTAGTTGACTTCCTGAAAAATTCCGACCGCTTTACCGCCATTGGCGCAACAATTCCCAAAGGAGTCCTCTTAGTTGGACCTCCAGGAACAGGTAAAACCCTTTTAGCTCGTGCTGTAGCAGGAGAAGCTGGCGTTCCTTTCTTCAGTATCTCTGGTTCTGAATTCGTGGAAATGTTTGTTGGTGTCGGTGCATCCCGTGTGCGCGACCTCTTTGAACAAGCGAAAACTAATGCTCCCTGTATCGTCTTTATTGATGAGATTGATGCAGTTGGTCGTCAACGGGGTGCTGGTTTAGGCGGTGGTAACGATGAGCGTGAGCAAACCCTCAACCAGTTACTTACCGAAATGGATGGTTTTGAAGGTAATACAGGCATTATTATTATTGCTGCTACCAACCGTCCTGATGTGCTTGACCAAGCTCTATTACGTCCAGGTCGTTTTGACCGCCAAGTTGTGGTTGACCGTCCTGACTATGCAGGTCGTTTAGAAATTCTTAACGTTCATGCTCGTGGTAAAACTCTAGCTAAGGATGCAGATTTAGATAAAATTGCCCGTCGTACTCCTGGTTTTACTGGTGCAGATTTGTCTAATCTCCTTAACGAAGCAGCGATTTTAGCAGCCCGTCGTAATCTCACCGAAATCTCTATGGATGAGATTAATGATGCGATTGACCGTATTCTTGCAGGTCCAGAGAAGAAAGACCGCGTGATGAGTGAGAAGCGTAAAACTTTAGTGGCTTACCACGAAGCAGGACACGCCCTCATTGGTGCTTTGATGCCAGATTATGATCCAGTTCAAAAAATCAGTATTATCCCCCGTGGTCGTGCTGGTGGCTTGACTTGGTTTACTCCTAGTGAAGACCGCATGGATTCTGGCTTATATTCTCGCTCCTATCTGCAAAATCAGATGGCGGTGGCTTTAGGTGGTCGTATTGCGGAAGAAGTTATCTTTGGTGAGGAAGAAGTAACTACAGGCGCAGCTAATGACTTACAACAAGTTGCGAAAGTGGCGCGTCAAATGATTACTCGTTATGGGATGAGTGAGCGTTTAGGACCGATTGCTTTAGGTCGTCAGCAAGGAAATGTCTTTATGGGACGAGATATTGCTTCAGACCGCGATTATTCTGATGAAACCGCAGCAGCGATTGACGCAGAGGTTCGTAAGTTAGTTGACCAAGCTTATGAACGGGCGAAGAGTGTTGTCTTAGAAAACCGTCACGTTTTAGACCAGTTAGCACAAATGCTAATTGAAAGAGAAACTGTTGATGCGGATGAGTTACAAGACTTATTGATGAATAATGATGTGAAAATGGCAGCAATTGCTTAATTTTTGGTATTGCTGAACCTAAATATGAATCTAGTTTGTAGAGATGTTGTCTGGAATGTCTCTACATTTTTTTTGTGTAAAGGGGTCAAATAAGTTCATAGATAAAATCAGCAACGTCACTTTATTATTAGAAATAAGTATTATTTTAAAATTATTTCTATGAATGCTTCTCTGGATCTTTTATTACTAAAAGCTGTTCGCAGTGGTGACGGTGATACGGTTAAAAGCTTATTAAATCAGGGTGTAGATCCTAATATAGCTAATCGCTCTCAAACTACGGCGGTTATGTATGCAGCCCAACAAGGAGATTTAGAGATACTTCAAGCCTTACTCAGCGCAGGGGCAGATCCTAATTTACAACGTCAGCGTCACCAACTTACAGCTTTGATGGTAGCAGCCTCCGCATGTCAGCCAGAAGCGGTTAACGTCTTAGTCGCAGCAGGAGCAAAGATAGATGCTAAAAATGAAGATGGGACTACAGCTTTAATGGTAGCAGCCCATAAGGGGGATTTAGCTATTGTAAATATTCTTCTCGATGCTCAAGCGGAGATAAATGTGGTTGATAAGGATGGAGATACAGCTTTAAGTGTGGCTATCCTGGAAGGACATCTGGATATTGTTCGCACTCTCTTAAATGCAGGGGCTGATACGGAAGGTGGCGAAAATGCTTTGTCTCTGGCGATTCCGATGGCTAATATTTATCCACAATTGTTGCCAATGTTGTTAGCAAGTGGGGTTAATGTTAACAGTGATAATTATGCCCCTTTAATCGAAGCAGTGCAACTGGAGCAAGGGGAGGTAGTAGAGCAACTTTTGCAGGTGGGTGCGGAGGTTAATAGACAAGATTCAGAGGGAGAAACCGCTCTTAGCTTGGCGATTGACCAAGAAAATATTGAAATTGTGCAGATTTTAATTAATCATGGGGCGGAGGTGAATGGGGATGATTTACCGATCGCGATCGCGTCTGCCACTGGTAACAGTAAAATAGTAGAGTTACTCCTCTCATCAGGAGCAAAAGTTAATACTCAAGATGAAGATGGCGAAACAGCACTCCATTTCGCAGCCATAGAAGGACATCAAGAAGTAGTGCAAGTTCTCCTCAAAGCTGGTGCAAATCCTAATCTTCGCAATAAGTTGGGGGATACACCTTTAATGCTTGCTTCACTACAAGGACATCTAGAAGTAGTACAAGCCTCAATCGAAAAAGGAGCAGAAGTCAATATTAGCAACTTTGGTGAAACTCCCTTAACAATGGCAATTACTCATAATCATCCCCAAGTGGTTTCTGTCTTACTCGGTGCTGGTGCTAATCCCAATAGCAAAATCCTCCATGAAAAAACCGCGTTAATGGCAGCAGCTAGTCAAGGTAACTTGGAGATTCTCGAACGGTTACTAGCAGCAGGAGCAGAGGTAAACTTACAAGATCAAGCTGGAGCAACGGCTCTGATGTGGGCAGCCCACAGAGGTAATAAAACCACCGTTGAGAGACTATTAGAAATAGAAAAAATAGATATTAATCACAAAAACCAGGGAGGATATACGGCATTAATGTTGGCAGAATCTAACGGTAATTATGACGTTGTGAGGATACTGAAACACAAAAGCGAACAAGAATAATAATCAGGTTGTTTTGGTTTAGTTAAAGCTCGAAACCTTCTTCAAGTAAGCTTCCAGGGGAGAGATCGATTTTGCATGGTGTCGGTGCAATATTGAAATTACAGACATGAACCGCTAAACATTGTCCTTGTTGATTAAAAACCTGCATGTTATAGCCAAAGTCCTTAGCTGTAGTTCCGATCTTACTCACCAAGCTATAGCGTTCGATATAATCAGCTAATGCCCAAAGTTGGCGATTGACGACTAAATCAACACGATTCTCATTCTGATAAGCAATCCAATTGACAATTAAACGCCCCCCGTAGCGATCATGCTGTTCTTCCGCCCACCAGAGACTAGGTATACTTAATCTTTCTTGAGAGATAGTATCTTTGGTGACAATTCCTGCTTCTGTTGGTATTACTTCAGCTTGGAGAAGACTGAGATCTTGATATTCTTGGCAAAAATTGGAGGGGGTTGACTGGGCGAATACTGCGGTATTTCCCAAGCCAGGAATCAAGGTCAGCAAGATTAGGAGTATCTTTAGCTTAGACATTATAACTCAACTACATAAGTCATGCCTGAGACAGAAACACGATCGCGCGATC
>JBBQDV010000264.1:0-3698 GCA_038320005.1 Cyanophyceae cyanobacterium | reverse complement strand
AGGTGAATCTCCAGTATATTTCTCAAAAAACTTGCTGAAATCAGAATATTTTTCTTGCAATAGGGCATCGATAATTTCTTGACTCCAAAGAGAAGGAGTAATAACTGCATCTGGTCCATACTGCTGTGCAATTTCCCAACATAATCTTGCTCCTAAATAGTGTAAAAGATAAGAGCCTGCCCAAAAGTCGAGAAATTTGCGCGAGGCTTTAATAAATTCTTGGACTGGGGAAAATGTAAATGAGATTAGGTAAGGATGTTCAGCATCAGTTTCATTTCTAGCCATCGCCCCAACTAAAGCGGAAACTGTGCTGCTGTAACTATAAATTGAACAGTCTGGTAGAACAGGATGGGCTGGAATTAAAAATGCTTGCTGTTGTTTTTGGATTTGCGTTTCTGGTATAAATCGCCAAAACCACCAAAATACTTTTTCAGGATCGGTTTCTGCGAGAATTTCAGGCGCGATCGCGCTTATATCTAAAACCCCTAAATCCTCTGACTGTAATTGACTTTGACCACTGAGAGGATGTTTGATTTTAGCTCGGATATTCTCTTTATTCTTAGTTTCCTTAAGGGTAAGGTTAACCCGATCTGAAGCACTAGCAATATTTTTAGGTAAATCATCGTTGTTCCACCATGTCTGAAGATGCTCAAGGTGTCCGTCTAAGCACCTTAACTCAGGAAGAATTTGCTCCCTGTCGATTGAGGGATAGCTTTGAATCAAGGCATAGAGTTTACGATACGCAACATTCATAAGTTAATTTTTCCTTCCCGAGTCTTGCTTACTTTATCATATTCTAAAGGTAAATCTCCCTTAAGATGATAAAACTATCGAACTTAATAGTTACGTTATAAGTCGCAGATAGGTATCGATCTTAAGGATTGAAGTTTATAAATTAGAACCGAATAGTTTGCCAACCGCCATTATGATCATGCCAATCGGAGCGACCCATGTACTTGTTATTTACATCTTGCCCATTCCAACCAGAAGTTGTGTCCACCCAAAAATCACCACCAATACCCACAAAAACGCCAGGGGACATTCTTATCTCAGCAGTCACTTCACAGTCTTCGACATTCTGAAAACGGGGACGAGGAGTATTTAACCACCAGTGCGTCACCCCACCGTTCTTAACTGCCATTCGTAACCCCTCTTGGGTCTTTTCAATAGAAATGGGCGTATTCTGGTCATTCCAATACCACCGTTCGGTTAAGTAGAGGGAAACTCCAACATTGCGTAAATCAGAGACAATAGTGGTGCGGTTCCCATTAACCTGACACACCATTTCCCAAGAGCGCATTTCAACATATCCTTCGGAATTAGCTGTGTTAATAGCCTCTCCCCAGGGCGTGAGAGAATTCCAGCCATCTGGTTGTACGGTAATATGTCGAGAAGCTTGCCGAGAACCATTTGGAACGTAATGCGGTAGGGCAGAGGGGTTAACAGGTGCAGCGTTGACAGGAATAATTGCGGAGAAAAACGGAGTTAATAGGATAGTAACTGCGATTGCTTGTTTGAACATAAGTTTTGAAGTAATGGTCATAGTTTTAAATAATTCAGATTGTGTATTCATTTGTCGTGTCCTTTGGGTAGTTTGTGTTTCCTTGATAATTTGAGTATTCATCATTTATTTGTTCTTGTATTGACCTTTTGTGCGAATGAGGAAAATCCTAAAATCATCTCACGCTTTGATCTGGTTATTTTGTCCTTCGCATCAGTTTCTAAATTAATGAGAAAATTCCGAGTATCCTCATTTTTATAAGCCTTTACCGGAAATGAACCATGCTTCTATCCCCTCGTATCGCTTTAGTGCGTAACCTAGCTGTCGCTACTTTCAATGGTGCAGTCACTCTGATGATCTTGCTGATTGCACCAATGGGATTAGCAGGGGTGATTAGCAATACCCTCATTGTCACAATCGCCAGCTTTCTAAATGCTACCGCCTGCGATCGCGTTGTCCTCTTTTTGCAAGCTTCAAATAATTCGCATCGACCCCAAAGCAATGCTGAGTTTGATCTCCTGAAAAAAGATCGCGATTCATCGGATATTAAACGGGATTAGGTTAAACGGATGCACACCCTTTATGTTGTCCAGCAGGGATGTTATGTTTGTCTAGAGCAGGAAAAACTCTTGATTAAAAGTAAAGAGCAAATCTTAGGGGAAGCTCAACTTCCCCTCTTAGAACAGGTTTTAATCTTTGGTCGTTCTCAAATTACTACTCAAGGAATTCAAGCCTGTTTACGCAATAACATCCCTATTGGTTTTCTTTCTCGTATGGGTTACTGTTATGGGCGATTAATGCCTCTAGAGCGTGGTTATCGCCAACTTTCCCGTTATCAACAGCAAATAACTCCCCAGGAACAACTAATTATTGCTCAGAAAATTATCCAAAGTAAGCTAAGGAATAGCCGTGTTTTCTTGATGCGTCAATACCGAACTCGCAAAAAAGAGAATATCGCTTTGAGCATTAAATCCCTCGACTATTTTGCCAAAAAGACTCTCCATGTATCAAGCGTTGAGCAGTTAATGGGAATTGAAGGTGCAGCAGCAGTTCAATATTTTCAAGCATTTGGGGAATGTATAGCCTCTGAAGAGTTTAAATTACTAGCCCGTACTCGTCGCCCACCAACAAATCCCACCAATGCCCTTTTGAGCTTTGGTTATCAAGTATTATGGAATCATTTGCTAACTTTGTTAGAAATCCAAGGGCTTGATCCTTACTATGCGTGTTTACACCAGGGTTCACAACGCCATGCTGCTTTAGCATCCGATTTGATTGAGGAGTTCCGTGTTCCTCTCATTGATTCTTTGGTATTGTGGCTCATAAACAGTCGGGTTCTAGATACTCACAGCGATTTCCGTTATGCAAAAGGTGGATGTTTCTTGAATGATAAAGGTCGCAAAACTTTTCTTAAGTATTGGCTACAGCGTATGGAGGAAAAAGTGGGAGCAGAACAACAACCCCGTTGGGATATCTTGACAGGACAAATTCGGAAATACAAGCAGTTTATCTATCATCCTATTGAAATTTATCAGCCTTATGAGATTCGCTAGTTCATGTTTTTGTACATTGTCACCTACGATATTCCTTGCGACAAAAGGCGGAAGAAGATTGCTAACCTGTTAGAAGGCTATGGTCAACGAGTTCAATTATCAGTTTTTGAGTGTCTTCTTACTAAACAGAAATATGAACAACTAAAACAACGCTTGAAGAAGCAGGTCAAGATAGAGGAAGATAGTGTGCGGTTTTACCCTCTTTCTCGCCATACTCTCTCACAAGTTGAAATTTGGGGAGGGATTCCTCTTTCTGAACCACCCAACTCGGTAATTATTTGAAAGTCAATTGCAATTTTTGCGAGGGGGTCAGGAAATCGCTGTAGATCCCATTCTTTCGTTGACTCCCTCGATATGTTGTGATATATAGGTTCTAGCTATTTGGTGAGTTATTCTATGTTGGCAAATAAATCAGTTGACAGACCCCCTCGCAAACTGGTCTTGCAATCCAGTCACAGTAGGGGTTAAAATTGAGGCTATCGCTTTCCTTCGGGGAAGTGGAATTAATGGAAACAACCCATTGCTCTTCCTGTAGTTTATGCTTGCTTAGATCGCTTTCCTTCGGGGAAGTGGAATTAATGGAAACAAACACACTCCTCTGTAACGGACTTAGAATAATGTATCGCTTTCCTTCGGGGAAGTGG
>JBBQDV010000263.1:0-3767 GCA_038320005.1 Cyanophyceae cyanobacterium | reverse complement strand
GCTCAACAGAATCACGATATCGTCGATTCGCTCGGTGCTGATCTGGTAGTTTCGATTGTTACTCATTCCCCAGATCTATCAGATTTTCCTCTTTCTTTCTCTAGGTATCTTTTCCTATTCTCAGATACGCGAACGGTGAGTTACAAGTATAGATAGTGACCAAGATGGTTGCACTTTAATACTTTTGTTATAGCCAGATATTCCCCTATATTAATATTAATATTAATATGGGGGATTTTTCCTTTTCTATTAAAAGCCTAAAGCAGATTTCATGGTTGCCCGAATCTTATTTTGAGCATCATTAAGTTTTTGTCCAAAAGGTTGTTGAGTTTGCAGAAACATACGAGCGCAATTACGTCCAGGCATTCCTGAAATTGACCCCCCTGGATGAGTCCCTGCACCTGTTAGGAATAAGCCTTTGACAGGGGTTTTATAGTTAGCTAGTTCTGGTAAAGGACGGAAAAAGATCATCTGATCTAAAGTCATATCTAAGTGGTAATAATTCCCTTTATATGCCCCTAAACGTCGCGCCAGTTCTGCTGGACTTTCCACTCTCCGCGCCATAATTGCATCTTTAATATTGGGCGCATAATCAGCAAACTTATCAATTACCCGATCTGCAACCTTGTTCTTAAGTTCATCTGTCCAACCTGTTCCGTCCATACCTGTCCCCTCTGCCCCTAAAATCTGGTAGGGAGCAAAAAATTCAACCCAGAGAGTATGTTTGCCTTCTGGTGCCATAGATGGGTCAAGCACGGTGGGAATATCGAGGTACATAGAAGGATTCTGATCTGGTATTCTGCCAATAGAGGCTAAAGCATGGGACTCTTCGACATGAACCATAGAATCAGCAATTAGCACTGAACCGACGAGAAATTCTTCTTTGTGGTCATAAGCCTCAAAACGTGGGGGTTCGGATAAGGCGCAGTCAATTTTAAGAATTGTTTCGTTATTGTTGGCAATTCTCCGTTCAACGCGATCGCGCAAAGCTGGATCAGCCTTATTCACATCATCAGGGTCAACTAACTGTAAAAATAAGCGACGCGCATCAATATTAGAAATAACCCCCTTACTGGCGCGATATTCCTTACCTCCCGCAACTCTTACCCCCACGGCGCGATTATCTTCAATCAGCACCTTTTCTACCTGTTGTTCTGTGAGAATTGTCCCCCCTGTATTTTGGACGCGCTTAACCAACGCTTTTACCAGCGCCCCTGTTCCCCCACGGGGTCTAGCCATTCCAGGGTCATGGCGCATCGCCATCATAATCGCCCCAATCGCTAACCCTTTCTGGGAGGGAGGCGCACCAATTTCCGCAGCCAGACGGGAGAGGGGGGCTTTGAGAAACTCGCTATCAAACCATTCATTCATCAAATCCTCTGGTGAGGAAAGCATAGTCCGCACAAAATCAAGGATTTTATTGGGAGATCCCATGATCTTGAATAAGTCCCTAAAGCTATCTACATCGTGGTTTCCCGCGATCTCAATTAGGGATTTAGGGGGGGCGTTAAAAATCGGTGAAATCGCCCCTAAAACCTGTTGCCAAAATTCAATAAATTCTTTATATTTGAGCGCATCCCTTTCACTATAGCGAGCAATTTCTGCACAGGTTTTATCTACAGATTTGTAGCCCAAGAAATACTTACCGTCAGGATGGGGACAAAAAACTGTTGGGTCACACCAAAGATATTCTAAGCCATATTTATTTAGCTCTAGCTCTTGGATAACAGGACCTAAATGGATAAACTCATGGTCAATAGCACAAAGATTAAAGAAAAAACCAGGGGCTTCTTCGGGAATCGCTTCTTCTGTTGTCGCTGCGCCCCCAGGAACAGCCCGTTTTTCGAGAAGAAGTACCTTATAACCTGCTTTTAGTAAATAAGCAGCACAGACTAGCCCATTATGACCAGCCCCAATAATAATTACATCGTACTCTTCCATGAAATTTGAACTCCTAACACTTAACTTTTGTGGGGGTTTGGCTAAAAATGATAAAATTGACCGATGAGCAATAATAATTAGCTCAAGTTCTAAGAATAGACTAGACAGAGCCAAAAGACAATCTAAGTTAGTATATCTAACTTCTGTGCGTCTCTTTGGTGAGAACGAGCCTTTGAGTTGACTTACTTCGATAATATATTTTTGGGAGAGTAGAAATCTATGCAAGACGCAGTAACTACATTAATAAAAAGCTATGACGTTTCTGGACGTTATTTAGACAGTGATGCTATTGACCGTCTCAAATCTTATTTTGAGTCTGGTATAGCAAGAATTACCGCAGCAGGAATCATTAATGGAAATGCAGCAGCGATTGTTCGCCAAGCTGGGTCACAATTGTTTGAGGAAGTTCCTGAACTAATCCGTCCTGGGGGGAATGCTTACACCACCCGTCGCTTTTCTGCTTGTCTGCGCGATATGGACTATTATCTTCGTTATGCAAGTTATGCTTTGGTTGCGGATGATAATAATGTTCTTGATGAACGAGTTTTACAAGGTTTACGGGAAACTTACAACTCTTTGGGAGTTCCTATTGGACCGACTGTGCGCGGAATTGGCATTATGAAGGCGATGATCAAAGATATGCTCGTAGAAGCTGGAATGACTGATACTTCTTTCCTCGATGCACCTTTTGATTATATGAACCGCGAGTTAAGCGAGAAGAATATCTAAGCTAACGGTTTTTAAAAACCTATTTATTATAGAGTGAGCCTGGCTTGCTCTATTTTTTATAACAAAAACTGCGCAGTAATCGACAGATCACAACGCAGTTAACTTACATATATAATGGGGGCGGTGGGACTTGAACCCACACGTCCGTTACAGACAACGGATTTTCATTCTCTCTGTAGCTTTCGCTACTACCGTTAAAGATATTGAGAATTGGACTCTCCCTTTACCCTCAGCTTATCTCTGTTAGGGTAGCTCCCGTCGAGTCTCTGCACCTTCCTGTTTCCAGGCTTGGCTCAGGATTGCCTTATCTATCGCTAGGGTTAGGTTTCCCTGAGTTTGAGAGCTTACACTTGAGAGATTTCTCGCCTCAAGGCTCAATTTTACTTAAGTCCGCAGCGTCTACCATTCCGCCACGCCCCCGTTTCTGGTTTTAATCACTTGAGCCTAAACAGCCCCAGAAATTTCCACTTATCTATCATAGTCTTAAACAGTTACAAAAGCAAACTTTTTTTGTTGATATTTTGTCACCGGGCTATATATCATACAATAAGTAGAGCAAACGACAACTCTAACCCTGATCTATTTTGTAATTGCCTGGAGTAATAGCTATGTTCCCAATTCCCGAAACTACTTTAGTTGCGCTACTCTACGCAGTTTTAGGCGGACTATATTTATTGGTTATCCCTGGAGTAGTGTATTTATATCTGAAAGGTCGCTGGTATTATGTCAGTTCTTTTGAACGGAGTTTTATGTACTTTTTGGTCTTTTTCTTTTTCCCTGGCTTGTTACTTCTCAGTCCTTTCTTGAATTTTCGCCCCAGAAGACGGGTTGAAGGATAACTATTATAATATTATGCGACGAATTGACGCGATCGCGATTACGTTTGGTGCTTTCCTCGGTGGAGGGGTTATTTATCTTGCTTTCAAGTTAGCAGGAGTAGATAGCCTTACCGCTGGCGTTTGGAGTCAAGTAGTCTTAATTTCGGGCTTAATGGGTTGGGTTGCTACCTACCTCTTCCGCGCCACAACTCAAACCATGACCTACAATCAGCAGATGCGAGACTACGAAGACGCAGTATTACAAAAACGCTTAGATGA
>JBBQDV010000262.1:0-3776 GCA_038320005.1 Cyanophyceae cyanobacterium | reverse complement strand
AAGGGTAATTCCCGCAGCCCCACCGCCAACAATGCAAATATCATATTGAACTACAGTATCTTTGGGTATATTTCTGGCATCAATTGTCATTTTATTCTTTTAATTAGTAACTTAGATTGAGTGATTTTATTTGGACAATAGCTAGTTAGTAGGTTTATGTTTCAGATAAAGTGGCTAAAGCATAGATTTGAACTTCAGTCTCAGATAAAACCCAGCCCTGAACAGGAATGATACGACCTTTTGCAAAGTCTTCTATTTGACGTTTGGCTAACCATTGCTTGAGTTGCTGATTATTTAATTTGATGAGTGATTTATAGCTTTCAGAACCACTGATTTGGCTAAGGATATCAGCTTTATTTAATGAGGGAGATATATTCTCTAAATAGATTTTGCCGATAGCTTTCGGATGTTCTATATTGTTTAATGTCTGTAATACTTTCTCCTCTAGTTGTTTCTCTATGGAGAAGTGAATAATATTTCTTCGTATAGGACTAGTGAAAGTGGAAAAAGAAATACCAGCAATAAAAAGAATAGATCCTTTGATTAGAGTTCGCCTTTTCATGATAGTTATCTTAAAATGCCTTATTAGTAGATTTTATTTATAAATAATTTAAATATATTTTGAATTTTTATCTCTTTGGTTATAGTTTAAAATCTCCTTCTCCGAGTTCATTATTTTATGAGAAAGATTCTTACTAAGCTCAGTGTTGGTTCTTGGGTAAATTAATTCAAAGATAGTTGGAATTAGGGTTAAGAGAACTAAGCTAGAGATATTAACAAAGACATACTGTATTTTTTTTGATCTAAATCGTTTTTTCCCGACTACGAAAATAAGACTTAGGGTATAGACTATTATTAATAGCAAACCAACTAAAGGTATAAAAGCTGGTGAGATATTATTTAATCCGCCGAGGAAAATAGCTAAACCAATAATGCTTGTCCAGATACTTATGATTGTCAACCAAACTATGGTATATAAAAAGCTTTTTAATTTCATATAATTTAAATCAGCATTGAAGGCTATAACCAGACCAATGAGTGTGAATAAGTATAAGGAACTGTAAGCATAAAGGTTTACCCATGTTGATAATTGAGAATATTCAGCGGATAATATGGCGTAAATTAGCCAACCAAAGTTAAAGCCTGCATAGCCACCAACTAAGACTCCTAAGCTTTTTAAGATGACGTGTTCTAAGGATATTTTCATAATTTTCTTTTCTTAATTATGCAAGCTAAACTTATAGCTTTAGTTTCTTAAAAATTGATTCTGGTATTGAGCGAATAATTGTCATAACCCCCCACCAAAACCAGGGAACATAAATGATATTTTTGTTTTTTTGTAATCCTTTAAGAATCGCGATCGCGACTTGTTCTGGACTGGCAACTGAGAACATCCCAGGCTTACCAAAAGTCATTTTTGTATCAACAAATCCAGGTTTTACCGTCAAAACATGAACTCCAGATTTACTTAAGCGGTTACGCAGTCCTTGTAAAAATAAGCTCAATCCTCCTTTCGCAGAACCGTATATATAGTTACTTTGACGACCTCGATCTCCCGCAACGGAGGAAATCCCAATAATAAAGCCATGCTGCTGTTTTTCTAGATAGTTTGCCACATAAGTCAAAACAGATATTACCCCTGTATAATTTGAATCAATAATCCGTTGAGTTTGCGCAAAATCTTCTTGGGCTTGGTCTTGTTCTCCTAGTTCCCCCAAGGAAATAATAACTCCATCTACTCCCCCAAGTTCAGTAATAATTTTCTCAAAAAAGAGGGAATGATGCTCATATTTTTGTGCTTCAAAGATACTCCAAGAAACGGCAATACCATAACGAATATATAAATCTTGAGCAATACGCTCAACTTCAAAAGAATCTCTAGCAGCTAGATGTAATCGCCAACCTTTTTTTGCCATTTCCACAGCCAAGGCGCGAGAAATACTAGAAGTAGCACCAATGAGAAGAACTTTTTTTGCTGACATTTTACTCCTACTAATTTGGCTCGATTTTTAAACGTCTTGACATCTGCGAACAGAAGCGATTTTTCGGATCAACTTGAGACTTAATTGCTAGCCATTGAGGAAAATCTGGGTACATTTTGCGGAAAACTTCTGGACTCAAGCGCGCATCTTTTGCTAAGTAAACTCGACCCTCATATTGCATGACGATTTGATCTAATTGATCAAGGAATAGCCATAACCCAGGCTTGACAGGAATATCGAGGGTGAGGGTATAACCAGGTATGGGGAAGGAGAGTAGCCCTGCTTGAGCACCAAGGCGTTTAAGTACAGCAAGGAAAGAACCTTTCCCCTGGTCAGCGCAGAGTTGGAGAACTTGAATTAGGGCTTCACGACTATTTTCTGTTGGGACAACAAATTGGTATTGGACGAAGCCTTGCTTACCGTAAAGTCGATTCCAATTTTCGAGAAAGTCTAAGGGGTAAAAGAAGGAGTCGTAGTCAACAATGCGGTGGACTTCTGTGGCTTGTTGTTTAGCGTAATAAAGAGTGTTGAAACTCTTCATGGTATAGCGGTTCAGTAGTCCACTAGGAGCATTAAAAGGTACGCTCAAGCGGTTTTTGGCTTGTACTTTCAGAGGAGCAGTTTGTTGGGAAGGGGGAAGGTCGGGGATCTCCGCATGGTTTCCCAACATCAAGATACTTCTACCTAAGTTTTTCCCCGTAGATAGACAGTCAATCCAGGCGACGGAATACTGATATTGGGGTTCGTACTGGTCAAAAAGCGCGATCGCGTCATCAAGATTTTTTGCTTTAATATTATGACTCTGAATATAAGCAGTCTCAATACGCTGGAGGTCAAATTCAACTTCTAAAATCACCCCCGTTAAGCCCATTCCCCCCACCGTTGCCCAAAATAGCTCACTTTTGTCTTCACGAGAACACAAAACCGTTTCACCCGATGCTAGCAGTACTTTCAGGCTCTGGATATGATGGCAAAAAGAACTATCTTGGTGATGATTTTTGCCATGAACATCAAAAGCAACTGCGCCCCCCAATGTCACAAATTTAGTACCTGGAGTCACCGTGGGAAACCAACCTTTGGGGATAAATACTTGAAGAAGCTCTTGGAAGGTAACACCAGCTTCGCAAGCTAATCTTCCCGTTTGGGAGTCAAAACTTAATATACGATTGATGCGTTCAGTCAGCAGAGTTTGACCTTGATTATTTAAACCCGCATCACCATAACTACGACCCCCTCCCCGAGCCAAAAAGGTTTCCCTCGCAGAGTTTCGCAGAATATGTTTGAATCCAGAAATTTTTTCAGGGCGTTGGAGATAGCTTTCGACAAAGGGATATCTTCCCCAGCCCGAGAGAGGAACGCCAAGAGTTGCAGGAGACTCGGTCTTCATAGTTTGCTTGTCTCACTAATCACACTCTCATAGTATATACTTAATTTTGTAATAATCCCAGTTTTTTAAGTAAATATATTCGCGGCGGCGAAGATAATCGGTTAATATTGAGAAACTAAGTTTGAACTAATTGTTGAAGAGCCAGGTAAAAATTTAGCTGTTCTTAGGCGCAAGCCTTGATCGAAAAATGGTTATAAGCACAGACAAAAATCAGATTGAATTATCGGTAGTCCTAAAGGTATAAGGATGAGTTGTAGTGATGAATAGACATCCAGATTGCGCCAATGTGGTTTTCTATCTTTTTGGAAAAAGAGAGTGTTTTTCTTACCAAGCGTGAAATCCTTTGCCTCATCGTACAGTTGAATCGTTCAATGTAATTTGTCTTGCCTGTCTCTTTCCCTACTGAT
>JBBQDV010000261.1:0-3777 GCA_038320005.1 Cyanophyceae cyanobacterium | reverse complement strand
GTAGAAGGGATGGCTTATATTAGTTTACTGGTTTTACTCGCTTTGGGATCTTACGCGATCGCGAGAGGGGAAATTAGTGTTGGTGATTTTGTCGCTTTGTCTATCTATGTGGAAAGGTTAGTCTTCCCTACTGCTTTACTGGGCTTTACAATTACTGCTTATCAGCGGGGTGAGGTTAGTATTGATCGCGTTGAATCGATATTTCAAGCTGAACCAAAAATTAAAGATGATGCGGAGACAGTTCCCCTCGCGATTGAGAATGTTAAGGGTTATCTCAAAGCGGATAATCTTCGTTATACCTATCCTGGCACAACTTTACCTGCATTAGAAGGGGTTAGCTTTGATATTTATCCAGGGGAAACAATTGCAATCGTTGGTTCAATTGGTTCAGGTAAATCTACCCTCGCTAATGCTTTACCGCGTCTATTGGATATTGAACCAGGTCAGATCTTTCTCGATGGTATTGATATTACTAAAATCTCCTTAGAAGATCTGCGTCGCGCGATCGCGTATGTCCCACAAGATAGTTTCTTATTTAGTACCACAATTAAAAACAATATTCGCTACAGTGACCCAATTAGCGATCAGAGTCAAGTAGAATACTCTGCTAAACAAGCGCAAATTCATCCTGAAATCCTCAACTTCCCCAACGAATATGAAACCCTAGTTGGAGAAAGAGGAATTACTCTCTCTGGAGGACAGCGACAACGGACTTCCCTCGCCAGGGCTTTACTCGTTGATGCCCCTGTGCTAATTTTAGATGATGCCCTTTCTAGCGTGGATAATCAGACCGCAACAGATATTTTAGAAAATCTCTCCAAGGGAACAACGCGCAAAACGGTTATCTTTATTTCCCACCAATTATCCGCAGCAGCAACTACAGATCGTATCTTTGTGATGGATCATGGTAGAATTGCTCAAATTGGGACTCATGAGGAATTAATTCAGCATCCAGGCTTATATTTATCTCTTTGGCAGCAACATAAGTTGGAGGAAATTCTAAAATAGATAATTATAGCGGAGAATCCTGCTAATTCACCCCCTCTCCCCATCACCCCATCCACCTGAAACCTAATGCAACGTCTAGTCATTAATCCGACTCAAAAACAAGAAGAAGTAATTACCCTCACCGATGCACAACAGCACTATTTACACAGGGTATTAAGGTTAGAAGCAGGGGATCGCTTTGTGGCGATTAGCGGAGAGGGAGAAGGGTGGGTTGCGGAAATTCAAGGTAATCACGCGATCGCGATCGACATATTAGCACTTTCCCTGACAGAATTACCCGTTGCTGTCACGTTAATGATTGCTTTACCCAAAGGTAATGGTTTTGATGAAGTCGTGCGCCATTGTACCGAGTTAGGAGTCACGACCCTAATGCCAATTATTAGTACTCGTTCCCTCCTCAACCCAAGCGATAAAAAGCTGGAACGCTGGCGACGTATTGCGGAAGAAGCAACAGAACAGTCAGAAAGACAGATTGTGCCTACGATAACTGATACTATTGAATTTACCACAGCCCTAGAAGTCATTAGCTCTCAGCCCGCAAATCGTTACATTTGCACCGCCAGAGGGGACGCTTCTCATTTCTTAAATTGCCTAGAAACCGCACAGGATATAGTGATTGCAGTAGGTTGTGAGGGAGGATGGACACAGGAGGAAATTGAAAACGCGATCGCGCAAAAATTTCAACCCGTTTCTCTCGGCAGACGGATTTTACGAACCATCACCGCCCCAATGATTGCCATGTCCATTGTTGCTGCTACCTTAGAGAAGGATTAACTAGTAACTAAACTCTCCTCTCGTAGCTTCTCAACCCAAACAGATATACCATCACTATCAAGGCGATAACTAAGAGGATGAGCAACTAACCAAGCGGTACTTTCATATAAAACATCAAGTTCCACTAAACCATTTTCCAGTAAAGTGCGACCAGTCGAAACTAAATCCACAATCGCCTCAGACATCCCCGTAATCGGTCCTAACTCCACCGAACCGTAAAGAGGAACAATTTCAACAGGTAAATCTAACTCATGGAAATATTCTCGCGCACAATGGACATATTTAGAAGCCACCCGTCCATGAGGAGGAAGTTCCAAAGAACTTTTATAATTACTTGTTTTTGGAACAGCCACAGACATACGACAATAGCCAAAATTAAGATCCGCCAAATTAGCCACTTGAGGCGTTTTCTCCCGTAAAACATCATAGCCGACAATCCCTAACTGCGCCTGACCATATTCCACATAAACAGGGACATCTTGGGCGCGAACTAACAGGGCTTTCGCTGTGTGTGTGGGGTCTTCAATTTGAAGTTGGCGATTGGTAGAATCTAGAAAAGCACTGAAATCTAAACCGATGCTTTTAAATAAACGAATACTATCTTTTAAAAGCGCACCCTTGGGTAAAGCAACCGTAAGCATGACAATTCTCAATGATAAGGCATGATAATAATAACTGATCTTGCCGTCCAAAGAAAAAAAAGATGATGCGAATTCTCTTAGTCGATGATGAACCAGAACTTAGTGACCCCCTCACCCGCGTTCTAACTCGCGAAGGCTATCAAGTTGATGTAGCGGATAATGGGATTACAGGTTCTCAACTCGCTAGAGATCAAGATTATGACTTATTGATCCTTGATTGGATGTTACCCCATCACTCTGGTTTAGAAATTTGTCGGAGTTTACGCAAAGAAGGTAAGACAACTCCTGTTCTATTCCTGACAGCAAAAGATACCCTAGATGATCGCGTTTCGGGCTTAGATGCTGGCGCAGATGACTATTTAGTAAAGCCTTTTGAACTACGGGAACTAATGGCAAGAGTTCGCGCTCTGATTCGCCGTTCTACGGCATTTGAAGCGAGTGTAACAACTCAAAGGTTAAAAGTTGCCGATTTGGAACTAGATTGCGAAAATCAGCTTGCTTATCGCAACGGCTATAGCATTGAAATGTCAGAAAAAGAAGTGCGTCTCCTCGCTTATCTGATGAATCACGCGGGTCAAGTTCTCACCCATGAACAAATTTATCAAGCAGTTTGGACAGAAAATGATCAACCAAGTAGTAATGTTTTAGCTGCTTTAATCCGTTTATTAAGACGCAAAATTGAAGCAAAAGGAGGGACGGCTTTGATTCACACCGTCTATGGTAAGGGTTATCGATTTGGGGAAGGGATCAGCAGTTCAGACAGAGGGGGTGATTGTTATTAGTGTCAGTAGATCAAAAAGTCCCGATCTGAAGCTCAAAGCAATTTGAGCGTAAAGGTGGTACAATTCAAGCCAACAGTGATTTTGATGCTCCTAACCCTTCTAATGTTAAGAACATTTCTGACGGTCGTACTGGTAATCTAGAAGATGGCAGAACAGTCAATGTCAGGAGTAAAAGCACAGATACTAGACCAACATTGGAAATTCAAAAGAAAAATGAAAAAGGGAAAATTAAAGAAAGAATTAAGTTTCGCTATAACGACTAGTATTTCAATAAACCATGGAAAAACAAAGATTAGTTAAGTGGCAACCTTTAGAAAGATTCCCTTGGAACTTTATTTAGAAGAGACAAAATATAACTTAGATGGTCTTACTATAACTTTAAAGAGTAAAGATGAAGAAACTTTAGTGGTTTATTTTGATTTCGTTTTTTCTAGGACTTACGCATTGACAGAGTGGTAAAATAATGCAGCTAAAATTACTTGTCGTCTATACTGAGGTTTTGGAAAATCAGAAAAACTAGTAAACCCTCCACAGCACGGTGTTCTTTGGAACACTACACCTTATTTCTCCTA
>JBBQDV010000260.1:0-3793 GCA_038320005.1 Cyanophyceae cyanobacterium | reverse complement strand
GATGATCCCCTTTCCCCAACCCGACTGTTGTAACCATTGGGTAAACCCATTATAAAGTCATGGGCGCAAGCTGCTTTGGCTGCTGCAATGATTTCCTCTGAGGAAGCATCAGGATTAGTGAGGGCAATATTATCTTGCACTGTCCCATCAAAAAGTAAACTATCTTGGGGAACAATCCCAATTTGACGGCGCAGAGAATAGAGTTCTACTTTGGAAATATCATAATGCTCAATCAGAATGCGTCCAGAATCTAATTCGTATAAACGAGGAAGTAGTTTCATCAAGGTACTTTTACCTGAACCACTTTGTCCCACAATACCAATAAATTCTCCTGGGGCAAACTCTAAGTTAACGTTATTTAACTGATAAGGTCCCGTTGTCCCAAAACGGAAAGAAACATCCTCATATTTAACAGACCCTGTGATTGGAGGCATAGGAATGTTATTGCGTTCAGATTCATCAGATTCTTGGGGAGAATCGAGAATATCGCTAATCCTCTCTAAGGAAAGGGCAGTTTCTTGGAAATTCTGCCAAAGTTGAGCAAGGCGGAGTATTGGTCCTGTCACATAGCCAGAGATAATGCGGAAAGCAATTAACTGACCGAGAGTTAAATTCCCCTGTAAGACCAAGTAAGCCCCCACCCAGAGAATTAATAGAGCTGAGAGGCTATTGAGGAAATTACTAGTAGAACTGGCGATGGTTGAGGTGGAGACATTTTTGAAGCCTGCACTGACATAGCGAGAATATTTTTCTTGCCATTGCCAACGCGATCGCAGTTCAATATTTTGTGCTTTAACTGTCTGAATCCCTGATAAGACCTCAACTAAATAAGATTGGGTTTCTGCATTACGTTCCGCTTTGCTGCGTAACTGACGGCGAACAATTGGCGAAACAACAACCGTTAGCAGCACAAATAACGGAATAATTGCCAAGGCTACCGCAGTTAAAACCCAGCTATAGATGAACATGACCACGATGTAAATCACCGAGAAAATGGCATCTAAAACCACCGTTAAAGCAGTCCCCGTTAAGAAAGAACGGATATTTTCTAACTCGTTAACCCGACTGGCTAATTCCCCCACTGGTCGCTTCTCAAAGTAGCGTAAGGGGAGGCGCAAAAGGTGATCAATAATTTCTGATCCCAGGGTGAGGTCAATGCGGTTAGTGGTATCCGCAAATAATTGGGTTCGCAAAGCACTCAGCAAAGCCTCAAACACCCCAACCACCACCAGAAATATCCCCAAAACATGGAGCGTATCTGGGCTATTCTGGACAATAACCTTATCAATGATAATTTGAATCATCAATGGGTTTGCCAGGGCGAAAAGCTGTACAAAGAAGGAAGCAACAAAAACGGTAATTAAAACCCCGCGATAGCGAATAATCGAAGGGATAAACCAAGATAAACCAAACTTTTGTTGGGGTGTGTGTTTGTTTGGTTGTAGGAGGAGGACTTGTCCTTCATCTCCCCACGTGGTTTTAAAATCAGTGATATTTTGACGGCGAATTCCATGTTCGGGAACACCCAGGATAACTTCCTTGTCATTGACTTCATAGACAATCGCACAACTATCTCGCCACATAATCATGGCAGGTGGAGTCAGACGACTGAAGGATGTTGCTGGAACTTGGACTAATTGGGCATTGAGTCCCATTAAATCCGCGATCGCGCCCCCCAAAGGCAAGGAAAATTTACCAGTACGCCGAGTTTGATCGACAATAATACGCTGAATTACATCCCGACGAAAAGGCATCCCAAAATGCTTACTCAACATTTGGAAACAAGCCACAGGAGCGTTATTTGCCCCAACCCCTTTAATAAAAGGATAATTACGCTTTGAAACCTGTTTTTGCTTTCTGCGACTACCAGAAGCTGAGTCAGGGGGGTGATCTGGTGCATCAAGAACTTCTACATCAGCGTAAGGTACTTCTTTTCCTACAGAAGTAACAGAAGTAGCAGTGTTTGTTTCCAGATCAGAGATCACCGCTTCGGGTAACTCCAAACTAGATTTAAGCAACCCGACTAAACGAACTCCCTCTCCTTTAACTTCCAAATTTGGTGTTGAGGTTTCCAGGTTTACAGTCTCCCCAACTTCCACACCTTCTAAACGATTACCACCACTAACAAACCATAATCTCGATTTATCAAGACCTTCTTTGGCAGTTTTTCCTGGGGGAAGATTATAAATTACTGTATCAGCAATAACCTGTTGTGATAGTTCTTTTAGACCCTTAATCCCTTGTTTGTGCAGGTTAACTGCCCAGTGAGGCTGTTTTTCTAACTCTACACTGAGGAGATCAAAGACTTCTGCTAAGGAAGGTTGTTCTTGGAAGGCTTCAGCAATAGCAGGTTCTTGTGCTAAGAGAGTAAGAAAATCCGCAGAGGACAGAGTTAAACCGATTACTTCGGTAGACGCGATCGCGGTTTCACAACCCACCTCTCGCAAAATCCCTGCCCAACCAATTATCGAGCCAGGCTCTAGCCGTGTTAAGGTTAAAGGCATCTTAGTGCGAGGATCATAGCCGAGTAATCGTGCCTTCCCTTCAGAGAGGATGACAATATTGGCTGGCACTTTTTCCTTGACCAGAATTGCTTGTCCCATGCGATAGCGCAGGGGTTGCATTTTAGCTGACCATCTTCCTAGTGTTTTTTCACTAAGTTGATTAAAGGGAAAGGTTGCTGCCAGAAATTCTTGAACGGAAATACTGGTGTAAGTCATCTAAATTTTTTAGATTAGGACATGATAAAAAAGTATGAACATACTTAAAGCATCACTTTTAACCCTGAACGACAAATGCTCCTATATTTTCTAAAGTAGCACTTCTTCAGGATATCATTTAATTTTTACAAAATAATTAATCAAAAGACCGTGAGTTTTTCTAAGTCCTTGCTTCCAAGGCTTGAAAATTAATAATTTCTGTTTGGACTTTCCCTTGTAACCAGGTTGCAAAAAGTTCATTCAGTAGTCTGTTCCTCATGGCATCATCGAGTTGAGCAGGAATATATTTTTCTAGGCGCATAATTACGATCCAATCTCCTGCCCTTGTTGGGGGGGAGAGTTCTCCTGGTTGAGTACGACGCATCAATTGGTTCAAAACAGGATGAGGTGTACTAATTTCAACTGGACCGATTAGCCCCCCAGTTTGAGCTTCTGAACCTTCTGAATATTCTAACGCTAAATCTGAAAAAGATTGTTCCTCTTCTTGGATACGAAAATAGAGTTCTTGCGCGATCGCAGCATCCTTTGTCCGAATTAGAGAGTACACGACTTGATCTAAATCTTGTTTACGCTTGAGAAAATAAGATTCCAACTTGTTCGCCCAAGTCATTTGCTTATACTTTTGTAACTTCATCCCCCGCGACATCAGTTGATCTAACTGCTCTTTCGACATTCCATAACCCTGCATATACCCTTGCAGTTCATTTTCATTACTAATCTGGTTTTGGTTGCAAAACATTACCAGGGCTTGTTGAGCTTCTTCAGGGATTAATTCAACCTCAGCAATTGCTTGATCTATGATGATTTCCCGCAGAAGTTGAGGGAGCATTTGATATCCTGCTAACTTGGGAATAATTTCTTCAAGAGAAAAAGTTTGCTTGCCCACCTTTAAAATTTCCATATGGATTGCTTCTGATGAGAATAAATCTATCGTGAGGTTAGTTTAACCTTATTAGCAAATAAGTTAGGAAAAATCAACTTTGATTATTTTCCCTATTTTGGCGCAAGCAACCAGATAGTTTTAGTTACCCTGATTGCTCCAACCTCCTTTTTTCAAATGATCAAGCAATTTT
>JBBQDV010000259.1:0-3808 GCA_038320005.1 Cyanophyceae cyanobacterium | reverse complement strand
GCCCCCAGATGATTTGTAGGGTTTCCCGTCTTCATTGGGGAACTCAAAATCGATAAACCAATGCTTGAATAATGTCTGCGCGATTTTCTCTAAGGTTTCATTCTGTCGTCGGAGGTTGTCAACTTTTGCATCGAGACAAGACAGTACAGAGGCGATTTCTTGCTGTTCTTTCTGACTAGGTAATAAGATCTTTAGTCTACTGAGCATTTCATTATTTAAACTTGCTCTCGTAGACGCTGACGACATAGCAGTTACTTCGTTTCTAAATTTAGAACTGCGAAAATAATAACCCGCATATTCGGGTATTATTTCAAATTTTCCATTGGGTCTTAAGCGTTTCGTAAAACCATTAAAAGTCGCATTTAGATAATCCTTTAGTGCAACGCTACTCATCCCTAATTCATCGACTGTCTCGCTCGTCCGAGTTAAAAAAACATCTCCTCTTTGGATTGAACATTTAGCTCTATCTTTTTCAGTAGATTTGACAAGCTGACTTAAGATTTTTGGTAAGAAGAAGTTATAAAAAACGTCCTTGAACGGTAAGAAAGGGAAGCCAGAACCAAATTCTGATGCTGGTTTCGATAGTCCCGAAGAAATACTATAAGCCTCATTTAAGTAGACTTCCTGCCACTCACTCATATCTTGCCCCATCTCCTCTCTACCTCCAGACTCACCCTTCATACTGCCTAACATCTCAATCAAATCTTCTACTACCTCAATCACCCCCAACACCCCCTCTGCTACTTCCTTAACTATCCCAATACCGATTAGCGATTGCTTCTATCGCCTCCCTCAAACTGGGTAAATAATTTTCAACAATATTCCAAACAATATCTAGATTCACCCCCAGATAATCGTGGGCTAAGACATTTCTAAAATCTCCAACCTTGACCCACTCTACTTGAGACTGTGACGCTTTCCACTCGTTCGGTAACTTTTTGATAGACTCCCCCATCACCTCTAGATTTCTGAGGACAGCATCTTGTACCAGAGTATTTTCCATAAAATCGTCTTTCCCTTCCTGGGTGTAGTCTTCAATCCGTTTCAGACAATCGCGAATATGAATAAGATACAGTCGGTTATCTTTCATAAACTCATCGCCTCAGCCAGTACGCGTTCCTTAATAAAATAGTGGAGGGATTGGGGCGTTACCACATCCACTTTTGCGTTCAGCAAATCCTCTAAGTCCTGAATTAACCCCACTGGAAACCAGGGCGATATTTTGTCTAAGTCGTAGTCTACTAAAAAATCAATATCACTCTTAGCAGTTTCTTCGCCCCGTGCCACTGACCCAAAGACACGCACATTAAACGCCCCATGCTGGGCTGCAATGGCTAAAATCTTATCTCGCTGTTCCTGTAATATGACCTTTAACGCCATTGAACGCACCTCCTTAAACCTTTACTGCGTCATCACTAACCACAAAACCCACCTTTAATAATTATCGCTTAATCTCTTCATCTAAGGCTTGTCCTTCCGCCATCTGTTCCCCCAACTCCATAACCAAAGCATCCATCTTGTCTTCAAAAGGAATTCCATCATCCTCTTCTTCAGGAATACCCACATATCGCCCTGGGGTCAAGACAAACTTATGCTTGGTGATATCTTCTAATCTGGCTGACTTACAAAAGCCTTTGATATCCTCATAATCTCCCCCGTCCTGCTTCCATTCATGGTAGGTATCTGCAACCTGGGCGATATCCTCATCGGTAAACTCCCGATTACGACGGTTAATCATAAAGCCCAATTCTGACGCATCAATAAAGAGAACTTCCCCTTTGCGATTGCGGTTTTTATTCCCATTCTTATGACGACTGAGAAACCACAAACAAGCTGGAATACCTGTATTGTAGAAAAGCTGAGTGGGTAGCATGACAATACAATCAACTAAATCCGCTTCTACTAGAGCTTGGCGAATCTCCCCTTCTCCTCCTGTGTTAGAGGAAAGAGAACCATTAGATAAAACAAAACCTGCTGACCCATTGGGGGCGAGGTGATAAAGAAAGTGCTGCACCCACGCGAAGTTCGCACTGCCTTTTGGAGGTGTCCCATACTGCCAGCGTCCATCTTGTACCAGTAAATCTCCACCCCAATCACTATCATTAAAAGGAGGATTAGCGATAACATAATCTGCTTTTAAATCCTTGTGAGCATCATTAAGAAGAGACCCCTCTGGATTCCATTTGATGTTAGAACTATCAATGCCTCGGATAGCAAGGTTCATCTTACAGAGTTTGTAAGTGGTTTCGTTACTCTCTTGTCCGTAGATGGAAATATCATCTAAACGCCCTTGGTGATAGGTGACAAACTTTTCACTCTGGACAAACATCCCTCCTGAACCACAACAGGGGTCAAAAACTCGCCCATTATAAGGTTCAAGCATTTTTACGAGGAGTTTAACAATACTTTCAGGGGTATAGAACTGTCCGCCTTTTTTACCTTCTGCGAGGGCAAATTCACCTAAAAAATACTCATACACTCGCCCTAATACATCCTGTGCCTGTGCCTCCGCACTACCTAACGTGATTGAACCAATTAAGTCAATCAATCCCCCCAATGAAGCTTTATCTAGCTTTTCTTGACCATAGACCTTGGGTAAAATTCCTTTGAGGCTACGGTTCTCCTGTTCAATAACATCCATTGCTTCATCAACAAACGTGCCAATCTTCGGCTGCTTTGCTTTAGCTTGAAGGGAAGACCAACGGGCATCTGCTGGCACAAAAAAGACATTCTCCGCTTTGTACTCGTCCTTATCTTCGGGGTCTGCTCCTTCATAATCCCCTTCCCCTGCTACTAACTTTGAGCGCATTTCTTCAAAGGCATCGGAAATATATTTGAGGAAAATCAACCCTAGAACTGTATGCTTGTATTCCGCAGCATCAATATTTTTGCGAAGTTTGTCCGCTGCTTTCCATAGCTTCTGCTCAAAGGATTCATTATCTGGTTTTGCTGATTTCTTTGCCATTTAGTTATTGCTTGATTTGGGTTAAGGTAATGTCGCTCAACTCAATATTGGGTTTAACTGCGCGATTAACTTCTCTTCGAGACATTGTGGGAACGTTTTAGCGTAACGATCGCGAAGCAATAGTAAGTTACCGCACTTACCCAAAATATTCCTGCACCAATTCTCGACCACGCTTTCCCAACTCTGCCACTTTACCCTCAATGACCTTTATCCCTAATGGTGATGGAGTTGTTTTTGCATTCTCCCAACGGCTAATAGTAGGGAATGTTACCCCTAACTGATGGGCAAACTGTTCCTGAGTCAGTTTTAGCTCCAAGCGTACCGCCCGAATTAACTGACCTATCTTAGGTTGGGATGCAGTTATGACTGATTGAGTTCTCATATTTTCTTACTGTAGTATAAAGCGGATGTTATATCGCCTGTTAAATTGTTAAATCTATATTTCTTAACAATAAACCGAGATTTTTGATTATTTCACTAAGAAAATCACACTTTTCTCAGGAATAATACTTAACTCTATTTTTTTCTAGGGGATAAGCTAAGTTGACTATCAAATCATCCCCTAGAAAAATTTGAAACTCCCTCGCTTGGGGACTTGTAATCACTTAATTCTCAAATGCTGTCCCCTTTCTTCAAAGTACGCGATACCCTCACGGGTCGGCGTAGCCATCGCGCTAACCGACTCATCCCCAGCTTCTAAAGTTTGGTAGTCCTAAAGGTATAAGGATGAGTTGTAGTGATGAATAAACATCCAGATTGCGCCAATGTGGTTTTCTATCTTTTTGGAAAAAGAGAGTGTTTTTCTTACCAAGCGTGAAATCCTTTGCCTCATCGTACAGTTGA
>JBBQDV010000258.1:0-3885 GCA_038320005.1 Cyanophyceae cyanobacterium | reverse complement strand
CCTCCCCGAGATCCTCAACGATGCTTTGCGAGTCGTCGAGCTGAGGCTGACTATTATGAACGGTTATTATTTTCCCGTGTCCACTCTCTTCGTTGTGCTACTTGACTTTTAGCCTGTTTTGAGATGTGTCCGTCAGTCAGCTTAAAACCTATTTGGATTCACCAAGAAGGTTTTATGACGTTGAATATCTGAACAAGTTTCACACTAATTACATAGATCCAAATACTGATTTAGAAGATAGTGATAATGTAAATTCAGACGAGAACTATTTAGATGAAGACGAAGAGAACTAAAGAAATTACAATCATATTCTGATCTAGATTGTGATTAATTCTATATTAAAAAATTGATTTACTAAAGGCTGAGTGAAATTCGAGTGGAACACTAATTACTTGCGGTTAAGACAAATATCTCAGAATTCTTCAAGCCTTATTGGGCGAGATTTATTTTGTCTTTAATAATAAGCGAGTGAGGGGAATCGAACCCCTATCATCAGCTTGGAAGGCTGAGGTTTTACCACTAAACTACACTCGCATTTTTTTGCGCTTTTACTATCATAGCACAAGTTTTATATTTTTGTCCCATCCCAAGAAAGTATTTAATTAAGAGCAGGGAGTTATCACTACCCCCAACTACTGCAAACTAAGGAATTACCAAAACTGGACAAGGAGATAAATTCACAACTCGATAGGTGACGCTTTCGTGAAGCCCCTCATCCGTTAAACCTAAACCGCGACAGCCCATCACAATCAACTCAGCATTGACCTCATCCGCCACATCACAGATTGTAAATGCAGGCATACCAGAACGTTCAATCATTTCTGATTGGATACCCTGACTGACAAAAAAAGCTTGTGCTTCTTGTAATAATTTTGCCACTGCTTCAGGGGAATTCATTACCCCAGGTTGGGCGGGCTTTTCCCCCGTTGCTTCCGTTTCAACAACAGATAAGAGAATCAACTTGCTTTTGTATTGTTGGACAATATTCAGCACAGGTTCTACCGCTTCACGGGCTTCACGGCTTTGATCAATAGGAAACAAGACAGTCTTAAACATTACCTTTACTTTTAAAATTTCTGCGTTTTTTATCAAGTTGTCCAAATTTCTGAGCAAATATTAACCGATCCAGAAACTATCCTCCTTGTCTGCTGTTTAGCAAATTAGATAATTGTATTTTAAAGTCCGCATGGTAGAATTGTACCTTAAGTTGAAGAGATTGATCTCAATCCGAAATCAAGCCCCCTATAGCGTTTCGCTTTTGGTGTGACTCGCGACAAGGCAATTTTTGTTAGCTTTTATGTAATAGCCATTTTTTATCTTTATGCGTTATCTACTCAAATTAATCACCATCGTCTTAACCTTAACCTTATTATTCTCGCCAACTGCTTTTGCAGCAAGTTCCTCCGCCGTCACTTCTTTTTCCTTTGAGAACACAGATTTTACGGGGAAAGACTTCTCTGGAGAGAAACTTCAAGAAGCACAATTTACGAAAGCTATATTAGAAGATGCTGATCTAAGTAACACTGATTTACGAGGCGCAGTTTTCAATGGTAGCGACCTGAAACGGGCTAATTTGCAAGGTGCTGATCTTTCTTATGGATTGGCTTATCTTACCAGTTTTACAGACGCAGATTTACGGGACGCAGTGCTGACCGAAGCGATTATGATGCGTTCTATCTTCAATGATGCAAAAATTGAAGGGGCAGATTTTAGCTATGCTATTTTAGATCGTGGGCAAGTCAGCAAACTCTGTGAAAGGGCTAGTGGTGTTAATTCCAAAACTGGAGTTTCAACTCGCGAATCTTTGGGCTGTAAATAGGCTGAATAGACGGAACTAACGAACACCAAGCTTAATCGAGGTATTTATTTTAGATGAGTAAACAAATTATCCGCACAGACAAAGCCCCTGCCCCCGTTGGACCTTATAATCAGGCTGTTATCGCTACAGGAAAAATGCTCTTTGTGGCGGGACAGATTCCCCTTAACCCGACTAATGGGGAAATAGTTGGTGCAGATGATATTACCGCCCAAACTGAGCAGGTAATGAAGAATATGGGCGCAATTTTGACCGAAGCAGGGGCAAGTTGGGAAGATGTTGTTAAAACTAGCGTTTTCTTGTCAGATTTAACTAACTTTGGCGCAATGAATACAGTTTACGCTCAATATTTCCCAGAAAAAACTGCTCCGTCTCGCGCTTGTGTAGAGGTTGCGCGTTTACCGAAAGATGTTTTAGTAGAAATTGAATGTATCGCGGTGCTTTCTGAGTGAACTACCTCAGATCTTATGGCATAAGGCTTCCTATCCAATAGATAGCCTTTAAAGGAATTTAATTTATCTAAACTTTGATTATGAGTGCTGAAATTATCTGCGTTGGGACAGAATTACTACTTGGTGAGATCCTAAATTCAAATGCTCAGTATCTTGCCCAAGAATTAGCTCAATTAGGGATTCCTCACTATCATCAAAACGTTGTGGGGGACAACCCTCAACGCATTCAAGAAGTAATTGATATTGCTAGTCAACGCTCATCTATTCTCATCTTTACAGGGGGGCTAGGACCGACTCCAGATGATTTAACCACAGACGCGATCGCGCAATTCTTTCATACTCCCTTAATTGAAAACCCTGAAGTAATTAAGGATATTACTGCTAAGTTTGCCAGTCGGGGACGGGAAATGACCCCCAACAACCGCAAACAAGCCCTCATCCCCACAGGTGCAGAAGTGCTACCAAACCCCTCTGGAACAGCCCCAGGCATGATTTGGCAACCCCGTCCAGGCTTAACCCTGTTTACTTTCCCAGGTGTCCCTTCCGAGTTGAAACTGATGTGGCGAGAAACCGCCGTCCCCTATCTCAAACAACAAGGCTGGGGAAGAGAAATTATTTATAGCCGAACCTTAAGATTTTGGGGTATTGGCGAATCTGCTTTAGCGACTAAAGTTTCTGCCTTTTTTGACTTAAAAACTCCCACTGTTGCGCCCTATGCTTCCAAGGGGGAAGTGCGTTTGCGAGTCTCTACTCAAGCAGAATCAGAAACCGCAGCCAGGTCAATAATTGCCCCAGTTGAAGAACAATTACGAGAGATTGCGGGGGAAGACTACTTCGGTTTTGATGAAGATACCCTTGCTTCAGTAGTGGGGAAATTACTAGAGCAAAGAAACCAAACCCTGAGCGTTGCGGAGTCTTGCACTGGAGGGGGCTTAGGGGCATCGCTCACCCAAACTCCAGGGAGTTCTCACTATTTCAAGGGAGGAGTCATCGCTTATGAGAATGAGGTCAAATTGAAGCTGCTAGGGGTCAATCCCGCTACATTAGAGCAGCTTGGAGCAGTTAGTGCTGAAATCGCGCAACAAATGGCAAAGGGAGTTAGGGACGCATTAGGAACAGATTACGGTATAGCCATTACTGGCATAGCTGGACCAGGAGGGGGAACTGAAGAGAAACCTGTGGGTTTAGTTTATGTGGGATTAGCTTCCCCAGATGGGAAAGTTGAGAGTTGGGAATATCGTTTTGGAGACAGAACGCGCGATTTCATCCGTTATCTGAGTACTTGTCATACTCTTGATCGTTTACGGCGAGTTTTACTAGCTTGTCAGCCTTCTGTAACATGAGGAGTTCCTATCTGAGAGAAAATGTGTTATACTTTACATAAGTACACAAAACATCTTGTTTCCTGAAAAGGTAATTGTATAAAAATCTTAACAGTCATTAAAGGTTTTACCAAAAAGCTGGGTCTAAAGCCTGGTCCTTCTAGGACAACTTTTATGTTAGACTTTATAGTAAGTACGGTCGGGCAGATCGGAACAATGCTCGTTGAGGGTAAAGGGATCGGGGAAAATATTTGGATTAAGTTCCGTATTTTCTAGACTCTCCCGTTGAAGCGAG
>JBBQDV010000257.1:0-3907 GCA_038320005.1 Cyanophyceae cyanobacterium | reverse complement strand
GATACCGGAGAATGCGAAGCTAGTTTTCCGCTCTATCGTTGAAGGTTAAACAATTCTAAGGTCACTCTTTGTAGTGCTTTCAACCTAACAAGCTCTTAAAACATTGGCGAAGCTAACATTACCCCGAAAGGGAGGCTCTTTTAGAGCAAAATGCTATGCGTACAGGGTTAGAGAATTTGAAGCAGTAACTGTCCTGTTGAAAGTGCAATACAATAGCACACCTAATTTCTTAACCCCAAGGCGATAGTAAAACAATTGTAAAGCCGTCTTAAAAGGACGGGGTTTCAGACCCATTTTTTTTGATGAAAACTAACCTTATTGGACTCAAAGCTAATCAGTTTCGTCATCCCCTCGACCTCGAAGCGACCGCTTCCTTGAAGCAACTTCCTGGTTTAGATATGGCGATACGCAGTCTCTTGGGTCCAATTGCTGAACAATTTTTTTACGTTAATAATATTGCAGCAAGTGTGCTAGTTAGTGATAAACAGCTACCCCACTTGCAAAAACTCCTCCTCGAATCCTGTGAGGTTCTCGATTTAGAACCGCCTCAGCTTTACGTGAAACAGCATCCCGCCCCTAATGCTTATACCTTCGCCATGCGCGGAAAACAGCCCTTTGTGGTGGTGCATACCTCATTAATTGAGATGTTAACCCCAGAGGAGATTCAGGCGGTCATAGCCCACGAGTTGGGACACCTCAAATGTGAGCATAGCGTTTATCTCACTTTGGCAAATATGATTGTATTAGCAGCGGGATTACTACCCAATTGGGGCGCAATATTGGCGCAGAGTATGCAAAGCCAGATCTTAGAATGGGTACGCTGTGCTGAGTTTACCTGCGATCGCGCAGCATTACTAGCCACCCAAGACCCAAAATTAATTATGTCAGTCTTGATGAAACTCGCTGGTGGTTCTCCTACTATCTCGCCTCAGCTTAATTTAGATGCCTTTATTGAGCAAGCGAGATCCTATGATCAAGTGAGTAATACTGAGCTAGGAGAAGCCCTAAAAACCGCGCAAAATGAGCAATTAACCCATCCTGTCCCTGTAATTCGGGCAAGGGAAATTGATCGTTGGGCGCGATCGCGTCAATATCAAAACTTGCTAAATGAGAGCAAAGTAGGTTACAATACCAAAACTGACTCCAAGGGCGAGTGGCGAAATTGGTAGACGCACCACACTCAAAATGTGGCGACTTCGGTCGTGTCGGTTCAAGTCCGACCTTGCCCATATATCTAGTTAGATTGGTTCTTCTCAGTACAGAATAATGGCAGAACCTGAAAATCTAACCCCAAATAAAGCTACCGAAGTCCTCACTAAGAATGTCGAAGACCTAGCTATTAACCAGATAGAAAGGCACATTTTCCTCTGTGCTGACCAGACAAAACCTAAGTGTTGCTCAAAAGCAAGTAGTATTGAATCCTGGGACTATCTCAAGAAACGCCTCAAAGAACTCAACTTAGATAGCCCTACCCCAGAACGTCCCAGTTGCGTCTTTCGTACCAAAGCAAATTGCTTACGAGTTTGCGCCTCTGGACCAATTCTAACCGTATATCCTGATGGTGTTTGGTATCGCAACGCCACCCCAGAAGTGATTGAAAGGATAATTCAAGAACATTTAATTGGTAATAAGATAGTAGCAGAATACGCTTTTGTTACCCATCCCCTAACCCCAGGGAAGCAGGACAAATGCGTTTGACTATACTATAGTCAAATCCTTAAGAGAACATAACCCATGATTGCAACTCCAGACTCTACGCCTCTCACCCCCGACCAATACCTCCAACTCGAAGCCACCAGCGATATTAAACACGAATATCGCAACGGGGAAGCCTACGCAATGGCGGGAACAACCGACAGCCATAACACCATCGCCTTGAACCTCGCTATCCTTATTCGTAGCCACCTGCGCGGTTCAAGCTGCCGAATTTACTTTGCAGATGTGAAAGCCAGACTTGAAGAATGTAGCTGCTTCTACTATCCAGACCTTATGGTAACTTGCGACCCTAGCGACGCAGAAACCGCCACCTATAAACGCTATCCCAAGTTAATTATCGAAGTCCTGTCCGACTCCACCGAAGCCTTTGACCGAGGGGATAAATTCATTGATTATCAAACCCTCAACAGTCTCCAAGAATATATCTTGATTAGTACCAAACAGCAACGAGTTGATTGCTACCGTCGTACCGAGAAAGGACTATGGTTATTCCAATTTTATACCCCAGGCGAAAACACCTTTCACCTATCCAGTATCGACCTTGAAGCAACCTTTGCAGCACTGTATGAAGATGTAAGCTTGTAAAAACTATTCAACTTGAACATATTTTTTCAATAGGGTTTGTAATCGCGCCACAGGAGTACGAGGAGGAATGCGAGGGATTGCATACTCTTGTTCAGCAACGAGATAAGTTAACACAGGAATTTCGTATTGATAGGCTGCAAACCAAGCCTCATTTGTTGTAATATCGCGTATTTCCAATTCCAAATTAGTATCTTCAATTTGTGCTAACTTTTCCTCTAAACCCTCGCATAAATGACAGCCTGGTTTACTATAAAGAATTAAATGCACCTTTATCACCTTCCCCCAAAAATCAAGAATAATTAAATATATTTAGCAATTCAACAGAATTAACATTTATCCGAAAACTAACACTTTTTCGGCACACAAAACAATGATTAAAATCCTTCATCTTTCAGATATTCACATGGGTAGCGGATTCACTCACGGAAAGCTGAATCCAGAAACAGGACTGAACACTAGGTTAGAAGATTTTACCGCTACATTAGGGCGTTGTGTTGACCGCGCTATCTCTGAACCAGTTGATTTAGTCTTATTTAGCGGTGATGCTTTCCCCGATGCGACCCCAGCCCCTTATATTCAACAAGCCTTTGGGAGTCAGTTCCAACGCTTAGTAGAAGCTAATATTCCCACAGTCCTGTTAGTGGGTAATCATGACCAACATTCCCAGGGAAACGGAGGCGCAAGTTTATCTATTTATCGTACCTTAGCTGTACCTGGTTTTATCGTTGGGGATAGCCTCACCACCCACCGCATTACCACCCCTAACGGTGATATCCAAATCGTCACCCTTCCTTGGCTAACTCGTTCTACTCTCCTCACCCGTCCTGAAACTGAAGGTTTATCCCTTTCCCAAGTTAATGAGTTACTGATTCAACGGTTACAACCTGCTTTAGAAGGGGAAATTCGCAAACTCGACCCTGATATTCCCACAGTGTTACTCGGACATTTAATGGCTGATAAAGCGACTTTAGGCGCAGAACGATATTTAGCGGTAGGAAAGGGTTTTACTGTACCTGTGTCTCTCTTGACTCGCCCTTGCTTTAACTATGTGGCGTTAGGTCATGTCCATAAACACCAAAACCTCAATCCTGATAATGACCCACCAGTTGTTTATCCAGGTAGTATTGAACGGGTTGATTTTAGTGAGGAAAAAGAAGACAAGGGTTATGTTCTAGTAGAGATAGATGCAGAGGAAACCCGTTGGGAATTTTGTCCTTTACCTGTGCGTTCTTTTTGTACCATTGATATTAATGTCTCGGAAGCAGATGACCCCCAAGAGACAATTTTAAAAGTGATTCGCAAGCAAAATATTACTGATGCGGTAGTAAGGTTAATTTATCGCTCTACTTCTGCTCAATTAGATTTAGTTGAAAATGGTATTCTCCACGAAGCTTTAGCATTAGCCCATAGTTATACTATCCGTCCTGAGTTGGTCAGCCAACTCGCCCGTCCTCGTTTACCAGAGTTAGGTGCAGGTCATAATTTAACTCCCCTGGATGCTTTAGATAAGTATCTTGCTAATCGGGAAGATTTGGGCGATATTGCTAAGGAAATGGTGGATGCAGCGCAGCAACTCCTTGACGGTGAGGCAGATTTATTTGCTCAA
>JBBQDV010000256.1:0-3935 GCA_038320005.1 Cyanophyceae cyanobacterium | reverse complement strand
GTAAGAAAGTCCTTAACTTGCTTTCCTGCATTTTCGGCAACTTTGCGATTGCTACTTAAACCGCTAACGGCGATAATTTTGATCTGAGGATTGATTCTTTCTAGGGCGCGGATTGTTTTTGCCCCATCGAGGAAAGGCATCATCATATCAATAATGACAAGATCAATTTTTGTTTGGTGTTCGCTATAGAGCGCGATCGCTTCTGCACCATTAGCTGCTAGAATAACGTGGTAAGAGTAGCTTTCAAGACAATTCTGAGTGGCTTCTCGAATTATGATTTCATCATCGACAACCAAGATGACTTCACCTTTACCATGAGTTAACTCTTCAGAGGGGCGTAACTCGATAGCATTTTCTGGGGTTTCTGCAACAGGTAAATAGAAAGTAAATTCTGTGCCTTGGTTAACTTCACTATAAACGTTAAGAAAACCGTTATGACTTTTAATAATACCAATAACGGTGGAGAGTCCTAAGCCTGTACCTTTGCCAACGTCTTTGGTGGTGAAGAAGGGATCAAAGATACGATCCATGATGCTGGGGGGGATTCCTGTTCCAGTATCAGATACTTTGATCCTAACGTAAGAAATAGGTTTGGCATCAACATGGATGCGGGCATAGTTTTCATCTAGGGTGACGTTTTCCGCAATTATATCTAATTCTCCCCCGTCGGGCATTGCGTCACGGGCGTTGACACAAAGATTCATGAGAACTTGCTGAAGTTGAGTTGCATCTCCTTCTATGGGTCGGAGGTCACGAGTTGAATAATCTGCCTGAATATAAACAAATTTAGGGAAAGTTTGCTTGATAATTTGGTGAATTTCGCTGATGAGATGACCGATTTGAAGAACGGTACGTTCGCCTTTGAGTCCTCTGGAGAAGGAGAGAACTTGCTTAACTAAATCTGCACCTCGTTTGGCGCTAGTTTCAATAATATCAAGCCAGCGTTGCTTTTTTTGATCAGGTTCTTTCATCCGTAGCAATTGTACGGTCATGAGAATGGGGGAGAGGATATTATTTAAGTCGTGTGCGACTCCCCCTGCTAGAGTACCGATACTTTCTAGACGTTGGGCGCGAAGAAATTGGGCTTCGAGTTGCTTCCTTTGGGTAATATCGGTATTAACGGTGAGGATCTGCTTCGGTTCATTTGCGTCACCGCGAACTAAAGTCCAGCGTCCTTCAATAATAATATCTTTCCCTTCTTTGCTAATTTGTTGCAGTTCTCCTTGCCATTCTCCTTTATTGAGTAAGGCTTTTTGGATGTCGGCGAAGGGAAAGGGTGATCTGTAGAGCAGTTCCTTAGCACTTTGACCAATAGCTTCTTCTGCTTTCCAGCCGTATAGCCGTTCTGACCCTTTGTTCCAGTATAAGATTTTGCTGTTATTAAAGTCGCGCAAGAAGATGGCATCGGTAGCAACATCAAGGAGGGTGGCTTGTTCACGGATTTTTTGTTCTGCGCGATCGCGTTCTACAGCATAACGCAAAGATCTCTCGAGTAAATCCGCACCAACAGAACTTTTATCTAAATAATCTGCTGCACCGGCTTTCATGGCTTCGATATCAATTTCGTAATCGCCCTGTCCAGTGAGGAGAATAATTGGGGCTTGACAACCTTTCTTTAATGCTTCGCGCAGTAATTGTAAACCATCGCGATCGCCTAAACGATAATCGAGGAGATAAACATCATGGCGATTTGCTAGAATTGCAGTCAGGGCTTGGTCGTAGTTATCCACCCAAGTCAAATCGAAAGCAGTTTTTTCAGTTTCTTCGAGAAAGTCGCGAATTAAGACGAAATCATCTTCATCATCGTCAACTAAAAAGACGCGAATAGGATGTTTCATTTCAATCTCCTGGTACTTTGAGTGGTAAATTGACAATATCAAACCAATATCTTTTCAGAGTGTGCATCACATCAGCTAAGTCTCGAAAGGTAACTGGTTTGGTTATATAAGAGTTTGCCCCTAAATCATAACTGCGAAAAATATCTTCTTCGGATAAAGAGGTGGTCAAGACTACGACTGGAATTGAACGCAGTACGAGATCTGCTTTTAATTCTCTTAGGGCTTCGATGCCATCTTTTTTGGGCATATTAATATCAAGAAGCAGGAGACCTGGACGGGGTGCATGGCTTTGTTCCGTATATTCACCCCGATGATAGAGGTAATCCATTAGTTCTTCCCCATCGTGGACAAAATACAGACTATTTGCCAAGGGGCTTTCCGCTAGGGCTTCTTTTGCTAATAAGCAATCATCAAGATCGTCATCAGCCATTAATATTACTGGGTTTGGTTGGCGTATTTTCATCTGTCCGCCCTCTTGGAGACTCCCACTATACCTGTACTCAGGTCAGTGGCGAGAGGAAAAGAGGGGCAATAATTATGTCGCATAACTATATCCGTCCTTCTTGTGAATAGGTTGACAATATTTGTGGCTAATGCCTTGAACTAATCCACTTTTGGTGGAAATATTAAAGTTGCCTGTTGAGCGCACAGCTAATCGCCCTATGTACGTTCCCATTTTCTTGCCCTTGAGGACAGTTGCTTTAACTATATCGCCCGTTTGGAAACCTTTGATAAACTTGAACCTGGGTACATATCTGGTTGGAAAGCCAAACTTATTCGTGCGACACGATTGCCTAGAACCGTGTCCGTTAGCTGTAATCAGCAATGGTTTAACTCCTTTAATATTCAAGGTTGGTGTTGACTTACCGACACAAGCTGCATCAATCCAGTGGCTTTTTTCTAGCTTTTGTTGGCTACGATTAAATTTTGTTAATCCTCCCGAACCTATTTCTACAGGTAATCCAGTTGCTTTTAATATGTTTAGCAAAGCAAACCTCGTTGTATTCACTGCTGCTGCATCTGCTAGTGGTCTTTTCGCTTGTTTCAATATTCTTTCTAACCTTAAAGGGTCTTTTTTGAGAAATCCTTTGATATCTTTATTTCCTTTTCTTGTATTACATTTTTCACAACTTAAAGCGAGATTTGCTATTGAGTTACTACCTCCTTTAGATTTTGGCTGAATATGTTCAACTTGAAATGGGACATCTTTCACGCCACAGTAAGCGCATTGTCTCCCCCACTTTTCTAGTAGATATTCTCTGGTTTCGTAACCAGCTAAAGTACCCTGCTGATACTCCTTGCCTTGAATACCAGGATTACGCATTAATTGCATATCAAAGCGCACAAGTTCTTGGCTGATTGTTACAATTGAAGCAATTCTACGCAATTTATTAACCCAGGCTTTAATGCTTTCAACTCGACTATTTAGGCTAGGTGGTAGCCAACCTTTAGGACGGGTTCTATTAAGAAACCTCGCTTGGCGATATCTAGTTTTTCTACTCCTTCTACTACGCCTTAGTTGTCTTCTAGAAGTCAAAGCTTCTCTAATCGAAAAGCCTCTGTGCTTTAGTTCAGCAGCAAATATTACTTCGCCTGTCGAATCGCTAACTAATGCAATGCCTGTGTACTTTGCACCTGGGTCTATTTTTAATCTTAGGGGTTCAACTGAAGCTTCACCTTGAGCTTCTTTAAGAATTAAAGTAAAGGGAAACCGTTTATAGACTGCTGCTTTTTTGTTCCTCAATAGTTGTCTAGCTTGTGCTGGATGAATTGGATTTAATGGTCGTTTTTCGGTATCAACTAGAAATATTTTGGACATAAAGTCCCTCCTTTCGGGTAATGTTAGCCTGGACAATGTTTTAGGAGTTTGTCTTATCAACGACACTGGCACTCGACCCGATACGCCTGTTTAATCGTTGACCATAGTGCTAGGGACTGGCTTCGCATCCGTAGGTATATTAAACTCAGCGAGACTGTCACCAGTCCCACTGGTCTTCAAAACCGTGCATGAAATTTTCACTTCACACGGCTCCTCAATAATATGGTGTTTGTCAAGCATACCTCATTACCCATTTATCCATGACTCTCTCAAGTTTC
>JBBQDV010000255.1:0-3949 GCA_038320005.1 Cyanophyceae cyanobacterium | reverse complement strand
GGTAACATCGGAACTAGTAGTTCTATGGCTGCTTTTGAACGGATGGAAGAGAAAGTATTAGAAGCAGAAGCCCGTGGACAAGCTGCGCATGAGTTGGGTCAAGCAGGGTTAGAACAGCAGTTTCTTGAGTTGGAGTCGGGTAGTGGTGTTGATGATGAACTCGCAAGGATGAAAGAAGGAATGGGAATTGGAGGCGTAATTGAAGGCGCACCTGAGTCTAATATTTTACAGCCAAGTGATTCGACTCCCTCTCAAGCAGAAGGTGAAGTTGTTGATGCTGAGTTAGAAGATTTACGCAGACAGCTTGGTAAGTAGTTATTCTTTGATGTTAGATTCTCAATTTGGTGAGAAAGGTCAAGGAAGATAGGAGAAGATCCAGCAGGTTTAATTTGCTTGCTGGTTTATTGTACTGTGAAAATTTAGTTAATACCCATCAATGGAGGAGCGTGTGAGCAAGGTAATCGAAATTCAAGATTCTCAGTTCGATGAGGAGGTTTATGAAGCAGATCAGCCTGTATTGGTCTATTTTTGGGCTTCCTGGTGTGGTCCTTGTCGATTAGTTTCCCCTTCAATGGATTCAATTGCGGAAAGTTATCGCGATCGCGTTAAGGTGTTGAAGCTAGAAGTAGATCCTAACCCCGAAGCTGTGGCTAAATGTAAGGTAAAGGGAAATGGTGTTCCAGCTTTAAGATTATTCAAAGCAGGAGAAATGATTGCTTCTCATGAAGGCGCGATCGGTAAGCAGGGTATTCAAGATATGTTAGAGAGTAATCTTTAATATATTACTGTTGTTTAAGCTAGTAGTATTCAATTGGGCGCAAGCTTTGTGTCCCAACTGATTACTGTTTTTTCCTTCTTCTTCTCCTGGTCGCAGCATCAGCCCGTAATACTTTCAGTTTATAAGCATCTACATCTTTGCACCGCTTAAGGCGATAGTTTTTTGCATCTATCACGGTACAGTGGTCTTTTAAGCAATCTAACCACGGTTGGAGGCGACTCACCTCATGAATATGATCAAGAAGTCCCCAGTCTTCTTCTTGGTGGGTTAGCTTGGCGAATTTCTCATAGTTGGGATAGTCGGGGGTGACTAAATAATCTTTTTGGTGCAGTATGAAGGGGTTAGTTTCGTCTAGATAGTCCCAATAGTTAACGTGCAAATCTTGTAAGTCAATCTGCATACTACTGTGTAAAGTGGGATGGGGATTAGTGTCAAAGTCGGGATAGTATAAATAGGAAATCTTCGGTTTACGGGTGTGGAATTTCACTACAGTTACATTTTCCATCCGTCCAATTGTCCGACTCGCACAACCTTCATATAATCTTAAAATAGGGTCGAGTTGGTCTAGCGCACTAATATGAACTAGTAAGCCATGACGTAGCTTTTTACCGATGGGACTTTCTTTGCAAATATCTCCAAGGGTTTCGAGATCTCGTAAACTTAATAGCATTAAGTCAGCGAAAAGACAGGCTTGTTTATAAGTTCCGAAGAAAGCTTTAATGTCTTCTTGGATAACGGGAGAAAGGGCTTTAATATTTTTCGGTCTACGGTCAAAGTGACTCAAGGCTAAGTATAGTCTAACCTCATCTGATCTGCGATCCGCGATCGCGTCCCATTCTTCCTCTTCACTCACCTGTAAAATAACTTTAAAAGCTTGTTTGAAACTACGAAACTCTTTTTTAATCTCGGTTTCTGCGGATAACTCCCCTTTTTTTGGTAAACGTCCTCTTTCGGTGACAAAATCCATTAAAGGCGTTAATATTTGCTCATAGTCTTCAAAACTTTTAACAGAAGTGCGAATGCGAGGAGTTGTCGCGCGAGAACGAAAACGAGAAGCCCGAAACACTTCCGCTTGGGTGGTATCACGAAAGACTAGATAAATCCCAATCCCAATCGGAATCGCATCAACACCGAGAATTTGATCAATATAAAATTTTAACTCTTCCTGTTCATAATATTTTTGAAAAGTATTGCGACGGGTAATAACTCCATCACCATAGGGAATTTGATGGCGCGATTTGTCTCGAATCAGGACTTGAGCAGATACAATTAAAACCTGTTGAGTCAATTCCCAAGCTTTGACTAATGCTTCTCGACGTTCCTTTGTGTCTTCAATAACATTGAGAATATAACCCAAATTCACCACATCCCCAGCAATACAGGGATTATCAGGATAATAATAAGGATCCCAACCTGCACAGCTATAACCCAATTGTGCTAATCTTTCCCCATCCCCACCATAGCCACAACCGTAATCAAAAAAGCTCATCCCAGGAGATAGCACCCCTGCTTCTAAAGCCACCTTGACGGGGCGAGAGAGGTCATTTCGCACTAAAGCAGCACGATGGCGGTCAATTTGAACGTTTTCTTGATTTTGGGCATTTATGGGACAAGCTAGAACGTGGTCAATCAGTTCCAGTCCTCGCGACCTTAAGCGATCTTCCCAATCCAATTGCGTACCAATAAAACTAGAATTGTCAAGGAGTCTTAAGGCTTCTTCATGACGAGTTAGATAAGAAAATTGCTGATGAAGGGGATAATCGGAAGTAACAAAAGTTTCTTTGCGATGGAGAATAGGAGGATTATCAACATTACTATAGTCTCGCTGAGTTACTTCCAGGGTTTCTAAATCAACGAGAATACTCTTGTATAAAGCGGGATGGGGATGTTTGTCAAAGTCAGGATAAAATAAATAAGATATTTTGCGTTTATCGCTATGAAATTTCACTAAAGTCGCATCTTTTGCTTCTAAAGTTGCTTGTCTGGCTATTTCCTCATAGTTTTGTAATTCCTCATCTAATGCAGATATAGCACAAGTATGCACATATAAAGCATTGGGTAGGCGTTTACCCACCTCACTGTTCTGACAAAGGGCGATAATGTGATCGATACTCAGAGTTGTATTAATGAACTTCGCTGATTTTGGAGACATAGCTAGGCATTTATCCTATCCATATAACCGATCTTAAGTGAACATGCTAGATTAAAGTAAAAAGGTAAAGATAAATTAATAAAATTATATATGAGTGATATTACAATCAATAATTTAGACAAACAGCTAGAAAAGCGTTTGAAACAAAGAGCAATTGTTCACGGTCACAGCTTAGAAGATGAAATAAAAGTTATTCTTCAAGGCGCACTATATACAGAATTAAATACAACTGAAAATTTAACAGCAGCAATTGAAAAACGTTTTGCTAATTTCAATGATTTTGAAGTTCCAGAAATTGACAGAGAACCAATGCGAAGTATTCCCACAGTTGAAAGTGACGCATAATGACTTTTGTTCTCGATACGAATGTTATCTCAGAACTGATGAAACCTAAAGGTTCGCGACTAGTTAAAGATTGGGTTGCAGAACAATCGAGAAAAAGCCTTTTTACAACTAGCATTAATCAAGCAGAGATTCTCTATGGAATCGCTATTTTACCTCAAGGTAAACGACAAGAAGCACTCTTAAAAGCTGCTCGATTAATGTTTAGAGAAGACTTCGCTGGACAAATTTTATTCTTTGACTCCAAATCCGCTGGACTATTCGCCCAACTTGCTGCTAACCGAAAACAAAAGGGTCAACCTATCTCTCAAGCAGATGCTCAGATTGCGGCAATTTGTTTAGGTCACAAAAGCAAGATCGTTACTAGAAATGTTGACGACTTTACTAATTGTGAAATTCTAATTATTAACCCTTGGAATCTAAGCTGAAACCAGGATAATCATTCAATAACTCAAGAGCAAATAAGCCTAATTTGGGTGCAAATATTTTACCCTAGCGAATTACTGCTTAATGTTTATTGATAACTTATAAGCGGATAAAACTTGCTGATGAATAGCGGAATTACTGGCGACAATTCCAAGATTATTATTTAACTTCACACCTGCGGAAAAATCTAAGGGTTTCCCTTCTAAGTCTGTCACTTTTCCCCCTGCTTCGGTGACAACGATCGCGCCTGC
>JBBQDV010000254.1:0-4022 GCA_038320005.1 Cyanophyceae cyanobacterium | reverse complement strand
ATCTACTTCAATATTTAATTAAATTATATAACTGTAGTAAGCTATTAATAATCCTTCTTTCCCGTTCATTTAAGGAAAATCAATATGCCCTCTCCAGAACCTGCGAAAGATTACCTAGACTCACTCAGAGATTCCTTATTTCCTGGTGAACCGCCTATCAGTAAACCGCCAAAATCAACACCGTCACAGCCAAAACCGCCGAGTCTGCTGGAAAGGGCAAAATCAGGGGATTCCCAGGCGATGACAGAGGTACTGAATAGTCTTTTGCAACCGAGAGGAATCGTTAGTTTAGTGACATTGAAGCTTGATGTACTATTAGTCGTCCTGGAAGGGAAGACAACCCTAGACAAAGAGGAGTACGTTACTTATATTCGCAAATTTGTTACTCAACTTGACCTGATATTTTTAAATAAGATTGTTCTGACTGCAAAGAGGAGAGGGTCAACTTTTACGAGTTGGACTCAAGAAATTGATTTAAACCAATCAGAAGCGAAATCACCATCTTTCTTTAATTCGGTTACTTCCAATATATCAGGAATGGGAGGTGCAATTACTGAAAGTTTTTCTCAAGCTGGTCAATCCATAACGCAAACAGTAAATAAAAATCAGCTATCTAATGAACCTCAAAACTTTCAAGAACATTTAGCTGAGAGAATGATGGGGTTGTTTGATGATGTTATCAAAGAACGCCAAAAATATTACAAAGCCAATCCCGAGAAAATCCCCAGTCTGCAACAGGTTTCTAGAATTATTGAAGACTGTGCGAAGACAAATACAGCTATTGTCGGGGCATTGAATCTTGTACCTGGTCCTTTAGGAATGGCAGTAATGATTCCTGAAATTTTAGGTACTATTAGATGTCAAATTATGATGATATATGATATTAGTATAGCTTACGATCAACACAGAGTATTAAATCGCGAACTTCTAGCAAGCGTCTTTACCTATTCTTTAGGACAAGGAACGCTAGGAGTGTTAACGGTTCACGGTAGTAAAATTTTAGTTAAACGTGCTTCGATAAAACTTTTTCATCAAATTGTTAAACAATTAGGATATAAAATTGGTAAACGTGCTTTAAAGTCAATGGTGAGTAAGTATATACCTGTTGCTGGTGCAATGGCTATGGCAGCATGGGCAAATCATTCAACTCGTGAAATTGGCAAAAAAGCAACAATTATTCTCAAGCAAAAAATAGAGTATTCTGCTGAAGTTATTGATGATTTATCTAATTTACCTATAGATGTTGAAGCCTCTACTGTAGAAGATTCAGCAGTTAAAAGATTCGGTGACTTTTCAAGAATTCAAATCCTAATCAAGTTAATGAAAGTTGATGGCAAAGTTGACACAGAAGAAAGACAGTATATTCATTTATTTCTAAAAGATGCCAATGTTAGTGAACAAGAAAAAGTTAGTTTACTAATGGCAATAGATAACGAGACACAATTCTCTATTGATTACAGTCAATTTGTTAATTCACCCGATGATGCGATTGGGCTATTAATTGATATGGTAGCTTTAGCTAAATGTAATAATGATTTTCACATTACCCAGAAAATGTATATTAAACAAGTTGGCAAACAAATTGGGATTGCAGCAAGTGATATTGAGGAATTGATTGCAAGCTGAATAAGAAAATTGAACAAAAAAAAGGGGCTTTTAAACCCCTATTATATCTGGAAACTAAAGCTGTTTCACTTCACTTGCTAATTGTGCGACAACTTCTTTTGCAGAACCAAAGAGCATCATGGTTTTATCTTTGAAGAACAACTCGTTTTGCACACCAGAGAAACCCGTTCCCATACTACGCTTAATTACAATCGTATTTTTCGCACGCTCTACCTCAAGGATAGGCATACCATAAATAGGACTTCCTGAATCAGTACGAGCAGCAGGATTAACTACATCATTTGCGCCAATCACTAACGCCACATCGGTTTGATCAAAGAGAGGGTTAATGTCATCCATATCATAAAGTTGGGGATAAGGAACATTTGCCTCTGCTAAAAGAACGTTCATGTGTCCAGGCATTCTTCCTGCCACAGGGTGAATCGCAAACTTAACTTCAACACCCATACCTTCGAGGTAATCAGACAGTTCCTTCACTGCGTGTTGTGCTTGAGCTACCGCCATCCCATAACCAGGGATGATCACAACATTACGGGCATAGCCGAGCATCATCGCTGCTTCTTCTGCACCAACGCTACGGACAACTTCATCGCCAGAAAGTCCAGAGGTACTTGCTGCACCGCCTGAATCGCCACCACCGAAAGCACCAAAGAGGACACTAGCGAGACTACGGTTCATACCTTTACACATAATTTGGGTAAGGATAAGACCAGATGCCCCTACTAATGCACCCGCAATAATGAGCATATTGTTGACAACAACAAAACCAGCAGCAGCAGCAGCTAAACCAGATAAGGAGTTGAGCAAGGAGATAACGACTGGCATATCACCGCCACCAATAGGAATCACAAAGAGGATTCCCAGGAGGGAAGCGAGAGCAACCATAGCGAGGAAGATGGGCTGATTACCAGGGTCAACTAATAGAAAACCACTACTGACTAAAAAGCTAATTAATAACAAAGCGTTAAAAGGCTGTTGGAGGGGAAAAGTAACGGGTTTACCGCTAATAGTTCCCTGAAGTTTACCAACCGCAACTAAACTACCAGTTAGGGTAATTCCGCCAATAAATACGCCGAGAATCATGGTAAACATGACTCCTGTGCTGATAGCTTCACCTGCTGCTTGTAAACGCCAAAATTCACCCACTGCAACTAAGGCTGAGGCTGCACCCCCTAAACCGTTGAGGATACCCACCATTTGAGGCATAGCGGTCATAGCGACGGTTTTCGCGATCGCGCCACCAATGACAGACCCAATCGCGATCGCGATAAAGATTTGCGTATAGTGCAGCACATTTTGATCAAGCAAAGTTGCCACAACTGCCACTAACATCCCCACCGCCGAGAGCGTATTTCCATCTCTAGCGGTCGCAGGAGAACCTAACTTCTTTAAACCTAAAATAAATAGAGATGCTGCCACCAAATAACTTAACTGAATCCCTGTGGGCAAAAATTCTTGAACTGCACTCATGTATTAGCCTCCTTTTTTTTAAACATTTGTAGCATTCGGTCTGTAACGAGGAAGCCCCCGACAACATTAATCGTCGCAAAAACCACAGCAACTAAGCCGAGAATTACCGTAACTTGAGAATCTTCTGCACTTGAAATCAATAACGCCCCAATCACCGCAATACCAGAAATGGCATTAGCCCCAGACATCAAGGGAGTATGAAGAGTCGGAGGAACTTTATTAATAACCTCAAAGCCCACAAAAGAGGTGAGAACGAATACAAATAAACTGGTTAGCAAAGCACTTGCCATTTTTTTACCTCCTGATTAAACTTTTGCTTCGGATATTCCTAGAGCATCTTTAATGCGCTGATTACGAATTTCGCCATTATAAGCAACACAAGTGTTGTCAACGATGTCGTCTGCAAAATCAAGTTGCAATTCGCCATCTTTTACCAAATGTTGCAGCAGGGTAGAAATATTTTTGGAGTACATCTGGCTCGCATGAATAGACATCGTAGCAGGTAGATTAATTGGACCAATGATAGTTACACCATGACGGACAATCTCTTTTCCTGCTTCTGTCCCTTCACAATTTCCCCCTTGTTCCCCTGCTAAATCGACAATGACTGAGCCTGGCTGCATTTGAGCAATCATGTCATCCGTCACCAAACGAGGGGCTTTTTTCCCTGGAACTTGGGCGGTAGTAATCACCACATCTGCGGTTTTAACGTGCTGAGAAATGAGAATTTGAGAACGCTTTTTCGCATCATCAGAAACTTCTTTCGCATAACCACCTTCGGCGACCGTATCTTCGTCAAAGGTCATTTCCACGAATTTTGCCCCTAAACTTTGCACTTCTTCCTTCACAGCAGGACGAATATCAAAGGCTTCAACCATCGACCCCAAACGGCGAGCAGTAGCAATGGCTTGCAATCCAGCCACCCC
>JBBQDV010000253.1:0-4029 GCA_038320005.1 Cyanophyceae cyanobacterium | reverse complement strand
GGTAAAGTCAAAGAACTAATTCAGCAAGGAAAACTCCGCCGCCTCGTCATCAAAAACTCGCAAGGGCGGACTTTGGCAGACATTCCGCTGATGGCGGGATTGGTAGGCGGCGTTGCAGGATCAGTAGTCTTTCCAATTGCTGCTGTACTTGCTACAGTTGGGGCAGTTGCGGCTCATTTGACTGTGGCTGTCGAGCGGAAAGAGTAAGATTTTTTTAGGTGAATAGAAACACAGAACTTCTACCCTGACGGGGTGACAACCCCGTCAAAGAGTAGATAGAATAAAAGTCATACCCCTTATCCCCTTCTGAAAAAATGGTCGCTTATTAATTCTAATTTTCATCAATGAGCGTCACTAAATCTTGACGAAATTCAATATACCTCGATACTATTTGGGTGAATTAGGTTTCTTCTTCATATTAGAGTTTGCAGAGCGATCGGAAACTTCAGCAGTTTCTACCTCAGACGTAGTAGATACCTGCTCATTAATCAATTGTTCTTGCCCATCCTCAACAGACTTATCCATTTGAGCATCCTCAAGAACTTCTTCGGAAATAGCTGAGTTCTCTGCTTGAGCCTCGACAGTTTCTTCTTGACTCGCTAAAAGCCCTGCATACTTGATTCTCTCTAAACCCATTTGAAATCCTGTGTAATCGTCGATTGTTTTATTCATTTCGACATCAAGCTTGTAATCACGACGCAAATTTTGGACCGCATTCTGAATTGCTTCGATTTCCTGATGTGACTCATTTTCTATATTACTTTTTAGAAGATCCTCGATCTCGTCAAGCAGAATAACACCATCCTCACGTTTTGCAGAAACGGGATGAAGTACAATAAAACTCTTCTTTAAACGCTCTATTTTTTGTGAAAGCATTTCTTTGATCAATCTCTTTTGAGCAGTACGTTGCATAAGGTTCAACTTTTTAAACAAAATTTTAAAGTTTTCCCCAAAAATTTGTAATGCCTTAGATTGATTCTCATCTAGCTCACCTCGTTGTGACCACTCATTTACCACTTGAATAACATTCCTAGCAAAGCCAGCCTTACTAACTTCCAGCTCCTTGTAAAAAACATCTGAAACACTTTCTTGTATGGCATCAAGAATAGTCCGATCATTAATCTTGCTTAAAATTAAACCTTCAGTTAAAAAAGAAACTTCTGTTTCATCTACTTGTAGAAATTCCTGTAAGTAAAGCTTCGTTGCTTGTATGCAGATTGGCAAGGGAATAATATCTTCTATCTCAAGTTTTACTGTCGCATTATAAGCAACCAAAGAAAAATCTTCTTTGAGATCGCCAAGCTGAAGAATGAATTGCTCTTTAATTAAAGGTCTTCTATGTTGCCCTATTTTACCTAATAATTGCTTTTTAGCATCATTTCCACACTTATCACTGTCCAATAGAACGATAACTGCTATTTGCTCGACGTGTCTTCCACAAGCTAGATAGACCATGTAGGGGACTTGGTTAGCTCCCCCTGAGTCAACAATCGTGATGTGGTTTAAATCTAAAGTTTCTAATTTAGATACATTAATAACTCGAAGGTATCTTGCAGCCCCGGCAATAATAATTTGATCGCCAATGCCTTCGACCATTAGATTGCAATTACCAATAAAAACTGATTCGCCAATATGAGGACCTATCGAAGACCTTAGAGGTTCATAACGGTTTTTGGCAAAATCCTTAACTACTCGTGTTCCCTCATCCTCATTTCCCTTCTGTAAGACTCGAATACGTTCAGTATGATTTTTATCAATTAAAAAAGGAGAGTGAGTTACATAAACTACCTGAACTGGGTGAGTTAAATGTGAGCCTGGTTCGGGACTTGCAAAGAGGTCAAATACTTTAAGTAAGTCTTGTTGCGCTTGACTAGAGAGGTAAGCATCTGGTTCATCCATCAACAGTATCTCAGTTTTATTGTGATGTGGTTCATGAGAACGGTATTCAATGTAATAGCTAAGAAAGAATCGTAATCCTTGGCTCCTTTCATCAAATGAATATTCAGTTCCTGTCCTATCAGTTATGGTAAAAACTAAGTCATAGTCTCTTGCCACTACTTTTAGACAGAAGTTACGATCTTGAACCCAATAGTTGGGAAAGTTTAAATTAATGGCTAATTGGTGGTTAATCTTATCAATGATTCCATTTGCAAAACCTTGCATTCCATTTTGAATCGCGTCAGCCAGATTAAGTAAAGAATTGGTATCGACTTCAGCAATTTTGCAAATTAATTTGTAAGCTAGCTGGAATTCTTTCTCTCTTCTTGCTTTCTCTATATCGCTCAAACTGACTTCATCAAGTGCTGAGATAATTGACTTGAGTGAGGTAATTGCTTCATATTCAATTTCTTCCCTTTTTTCACCACCAAGATGGCGAATTCTAGTAATTAACTCTGGATTATTGCTAAAAACATCAAGTGCCTTTACTATTCGGTTTCTTTGCTCTCTATCTAAAAGTTCAAATTTTTGACTACCTGAATAATCTTCTCGATCCAACTCAACTAATTTTTTAATGGGAACGCTTGATGGAAGGGCGACGTTAGACTCAATTCTAAAGGGTCTAGGAAGTAGCTTTTGTAACTCAATGATCTGTTTTTCGCTAAGTTTGTAGGGTATGTAATCTCCTTTTTCAGGCAAATAGAACGTTAAATCGTCAACATTATTGCGGAAAATTAAAAATTTATCGAAAATAATATTATCACGAATTTCTATAATTTTTCTTACACTGGCCTCTTCAGGCTTAGAAAGACCAGACCATTCAGAACCAAAGTCAGGGTATTTTAATTCGTTCTTTTTAACGGTAAAAAGTGGAGAATAGCGACAGAAATCGCTGGGTTCAATATTTTTCCCAAATAAAGCTTTCTCAATGGCACTTAACAAGTGAGATTTGCCCGATTCATTCGCACCAACAATTGTTGTAATTTTGGATTCTATGGGAACTACAATATATGGGTAAAAAGCATCATTTATCAGCTCCCAAGGTTTAGGTTTCACCCTGTCATCATTTTTTCTTAGGAAGTCGTCATTGAATGATTTATAGAAGCGAATGAAAATTTTCTTAAGACGCATAGGGTTAAAGTTGATGGTACACTTGTAATTTTTTTTCTATTTTCCTCAGTTAGATCATCGGTCTAATACCGTGATTCCGAGGATTAAACTGCAAACTTACTACTATAATACACTAATACACCTCTAGAAGAGACGAGACGGCGAAATTTAAGGTTACTTAATGCGAAACCTGTATCCTTTCCAGCCTAACGCCTCCGATCATCAGGAGAACTATAGTGCGAGGCAAGACCGTTCAATTTCCCCTGAAATCACGCTTTAACCCACCAAGCTGCGAAATTCAAGTTCAAGGGGTTAGTTCTCAACTTATTGTCAATAAGCATGGCTGGAATAACGCAAACTTGTTAAAATCACGTTGACAGGGGTAGCCAGGGGGGTTAGGTTTCCCAACTTTTCAGTAGCGCAAATTATCCGGTACTTTCGCCGCAGGTTGGTCTAAATAATTGTAGACAATCCGCGAAATCCGACGCACAAAATCTCTGACAATCGGGTCATTGTAAGGACGTTTGACAAATATTGCGGCTAAATAACGCTTACCGTTGGGCATATCAATAATTCCCGCATCGCCAACTACAAAGCCGATATCTCCAGTTTTATCAGCAATAACTGCTCCCGGCCCCAAACCCGAAGGCAACAGCGTTTACTCTCGTTACTAGGCTCTGCCTGGTAACGCATATAAGCGAGGCTCTGCCTCGCTGTTTGTTTCTAGTTTCTCGTCTCAGTTTACCGGAGGCAGAGCCTCCTGGTATTCATTCCCAGGCAGAGCCAGGGAAGGAGAGGAACATCATTTAATTCGATGCTTTCGCCGCAGGTTGGTCTAAATAATTGTAGACAATCCGCGAAATTCGACGCACAAAATCTCTGACAATTGGGTCATTGTAAGGACGTTTGACAAAGATTGCGGCTAAATAACGCTTACAGTTGGGCATATCAATAATTCCCGCATCGCCAACTACAAAGCCG
>JBBQDV010000252.1:0-4051 GCA_038320005.1 Cyanophyceae cyanobacterium | reverse complement strand
TAGAACCTTTTTGTTTATTTCTTAGCCTACGTTGCAGCCATGTCAGCTTGCTTTGTAGGTTTAACAGAAATCTAGGTCTATCAATTACCTCGCCCCTTGAAGTGGCTACAACTTTGTCAAAGCCCAAGTCTATTCCCATTGAGGATTTAGTGGTATCAGCAACAGGTTCAGGTATATCTCCCTCTCCCTGAATAGTACAGATAACGTACCATCCAGATGCTTTATTTACTACCCTGACTTGCTTAACTACAAACCCATCTGGGATAGGACGATGTTGATTAATCGTTATCTTACCTATCTTAGGTAATTTAATCTCACCATCCTGTATAGGATTGTCTTTAAATTGGGGAAAACAGAAAGACCTCATCTCCTTTTTGAAGCGTGGAAAACCAAATCCCCTCTGCTTAAAGAATTTAAAAGAACTGTCTATCTGTGCAATAACCTCTTGCAAGACTTGGGACTGCACTTCTTTTAACTCAGGGACATCTTTTTTTGCTGCTGTTAGAGCTTTTTTCTGCTTGTAGTAATCAGGGTAAGGTCTATCGGCAGGGACAATATACTCTGAGCATATCGAACATGAGTTAACGGTCGATTTACGAGAGTTTATCCAGGCTTTTCTCTCTGCAAGGGCGTAGTTGTAAACTTTCTTGCAAATGTTAAGCCAGAGCAACATTTTTTTTTGTTGCTCCAAATTTGGATAAATTCGATACTCGTAATTCCAGTTGATCATGTAACTTTTGATTTATAGTTAATGATATCCTAGCGTGGACTCTAGGAAAAGTCCATTAACTCCCTAGAATTATACCAGACTTATTGATTAGGTTGAAAGGTGTGTCAATTGTCGGGGCATTTAACCCCTCGATTGACCGCTCTTCCCATACGACACTCACCCTATCGGGTAGAGTGCTCCGCTTCCCCGCGATGGGCTAAAATTTTGCTGAATTTTCGCGATCGCGCTCCCAATTATGTAAAATAAAAATATGGCGATCGCAGATATCAAAGGGGAGCCTCACGCATACCAACTGACTCCCCTAACCCCATCTTCAACTTCAGTATTGGTCTTTGTCCACGGCTGGCTCTTAAGTAGTTGTTACTGGAAGCCTTTGCTAAACATTTTGACCCCTGAATTTCAATGTCTAACTTACGACTTGCGAGGATTTGGCGATTCGCAAAAAAAACCTTTACCTCAGCCTTCTCTCTTGAAAAAAGGGGCTTCTTGCTATACATTATCCGCCTATGCTCAAGATTTAAGCATCCTTCTGGAACAATTAGAAATTGAGTCAGCTTGGCTAGTGGGTCATTCTTTGGGGGGAAGTATCGCCCTATGGGGTGCAGATCATTGTCCTGAAAGAGTTAAAGGCGTAATTTGTTTGAATTCTGGAGGGGGTATCTATCTCCGAGAAGAGTTTGAAAGATTCCGTTCCGCTGGACAGCAATTAGTTAAGCATCGTCCCCAGTGGCTATCTTATCTCCCGTTCCTTGATTGGGTCTTTGCGAGGGCGATGGTTGCTCATCCCTTGGGGCGAGAGTGGGGAAAACAAAGGGTTTCAGATTGGCTTAGAGCGGACACAGAAGCAGCATTAGGAACACTTCTCGATTCGACGACAGAAGAGGAAGTTCATCTCCTCCCACAAGTGGTTTCACGGCTAAAGCAGCCTGTGTATTTTGTCGCAGGGGAAAAAGATACGGTGATGGAGACAAAATATGTCCGTCATTTAGCCAGTTTTCATTCCCTGTTTCAAGCCTGTGCTGATAATGTTATTGAAATTCCTGAGTGTGGTCATATGTCAATGGTAGAGAAACCTCACGCGATCGCGCAGGAAATTAAAGCGATTATTCAGAACAATCAGAGTTAAACCCTAACGAGTCGGGGCGTATTTGCGTTAAGATATTAGTAGATTTTTGAACAATTATCTCAACTCACTGGTACAATCGTGCTTTCAAGTGGTTGCAAAGTCAAGATGAATGTGGGTAACAACTCTCAATTACAGTCAAATCCAATTTGTGATGGTGTTGCTCGCTCTTTGTAAAGTTTGACAACAAACACTTGACAATTCAGATATTATTTATTGGCTAAGGAGAAGCAACTATGCTCAACCGCAAGATTTATCAACTCTGTACAGACGGTTCTGAGGTCAGTATTTACTTGCGGGATCAACAACGCTGGCTTGAAGGAGCGCATATCGTTGATCTAGAAGGAGATTTAGTTACAATTCGCTATGAAATTGATGATGAAGATGAGATCAGTTCCTGGGAGGAAATGGTCAGAATTGAAAGCATTGGGGCGTTAACTCGCAAACTCGCTTCTGTTCCTCGGGGAGATGTGGAAATCGCGATCGCGGATGACTGTGATTGTCCAGCTTCAGAGCAAATTCATCCTCACTATCCCGATTCTAACTTAGATTAATCCAGAGAAAAAACAACTAACTTACCTCGAAGCTACCTCACTGTCTAATCATCAAGGGTAGCTTTTTTGCATTAATTCTCAATTTTCTTGCCTATCTCCCTCCGGTCGGGAAACAACATTATCATTTTCCACTACTAACCTTTAGATAAATTAAGGAAAATAATTTTTAATCTATCAAAGGATAGAATCCTGTAATATGCTTGTATAAAAATAGAACTACAGCTTGTGATGATTTCTCTGGAAGTACCGCAGAATTTGACGAACACCAAACGTAACGAAACTACTCGTGTCCTAGTTGTTGAAGACGAAGAAGTAATTCGAGAAATGGTTGTTCTTGCTTTACAAGAAGAGGGTTACGAAGTTACCACCGCAACAGATGGACGTAACGCTTTGTCCTACCTCAAGACCTCAGATCCGAATGTAAAATCTGACTTTGACCTTATGGTACTTGACCTCATGTTACCCCAGGTCAACGGCTTAGATATTTGTCGCTTACTTCGCCATCAAAATAATACTATCCCGATTTTAATTCTTAGTGCTAAAGGCAGTGAAACAGATCGGGTTTTAGGTTTAGAAGTCGGCGCAGATGACTATCTCACCAAACCCTTTAGTATGCGAGAACTAGTTGCTCGTTGTCGTGCTTTGATTCGTCGTCAAAGATTTACCACATCAACCCCTTCTCCCCTCTTAGAATATGGCGATGTTACCGTATTTATCGAAGAATGTCGAGTCATGGTGCGAGGCGAAGAAATTAACCTTTCCCCCAAAGAATTTCGCATTCTAGAGCTTTTCCTTAGTTATCCCCGTCGGGTTTGGTCACGGGAACAACTCATTGACCATGTTTGGGGTGTAGATTTCTTGGGAGATACAAAAACCGTTGATGTACATATTCGTTGGCTACGGGAAAAGCTAGAAATAGATCCTAGTCATCCTAAATACGTAATTACAGTGCGTGGTTTTGGTTATCGCTTTGGCTAAGTTTAACCTATCATTTCATTAGTGATTGATCTCGCTAGATATAGCGGAGATAGCTAAGAACAGATATGGCTTTATTGACTTTTTTACTCGGACTTGGAGTAGGACTGATTATTTATCGGTGGCGAAGTAAGCGAATGAATCTGCGTCTAGAGCGAGTTTTGTCTTTATTTTCAGATTATGCCCATGAGGGTGCAGTTTTCCCCCCTATATCTCGTATTCGTCAAGGAATTAATCATCTTCAACAACAAACGCAAGAATTAGATAAAGCCTTAAATATTTGGCAAAAACAAATAGAAATTGCACCAATAGGTTATTTACTTGTTGATGAAGACAATCAATTGTTGCAATGTAACCAAAAAGCGAAAGAATTGCTACAAATTACGCGATGGAAATCAGGTCAATTGCGTTTACTACTAGAATTGGTACGCTCCTATGAACTTGACCAACTCATCGAAGAAACTCGCACTCAGCAAGGCTCTAAGGTATTAGAATGGACACTTCATACTCCCCTTTACTCTCAAGATCCTGAAGTCAAGCAACAACAATCTCTTCCCGCATCTTTACCCCTCAAAGCTACTACTATTCCCCTACCTAATGGTCAAGTTGGGGTTTTTCTCGAAAATCTTGGAGATGTTTATAAATTAATTCGATCGCGCGATCGCGTTA
>JBBQDV010000251.1:0-4062 GCA_038320005.1 Cyanophyceae cyanobacterium | reverse complement strand
CATAGATTCAGTTGTCAAGGTGCAGCGTCTGCATATTAAGCAGCAATAGGGTTTTTATTGTGGTTGATTACCCTCCCACGAATACATCTTAACAAAAGCCGTCCTAAAAGGACGAGGTTTTATACCCCAGAGTTTTGATAATATTATGCGACGAATTGACGCGATTGCGATTACGTTTGGTGCTTTCCTCGGTGGAGGGGTTATTTATTTTGCTTTCAAGTTAGCAGGAGTAGATAGCCTTACCGCTGGCGTTTGGAGTCAAGTAGTCTTAATTTCGGGCTTAATGGGTTGGGTTGCTACCTACCTCTTTCGCGCCACAACTCAAACCATGACCTACAATCAGCAGATGCGAGACTACGAAGACGCAGTATTACAAAAACGCTTAGATGAAATGTCTCCTGAAGAAATTGCAAAATTGCAAGCGGAAATTGCAGAGGAGGAGGGGTGATGGGGTGGATAATTAATTAGGGGTCGATGCAGAAGTTACCCTCTGCACCTCCCATTCAGAACTGTACATGAGACTTTTACCTCATACAGCTCCTAGTAAATCTAACCCTTTTCATGGGTACAGTTGTCAAGACTTCCATCTCTGGCTGTCTTGTGGTCGTGACAGTGCTTATGTAACAGTTGGAGGTTTTTGTATTCGTCCTTTCCGCCTAAGCTTTTGGGAATAACATGGTCTATCTCCATGAGGTCATTCTCGTTAAAGAATTGTCCGCAATAGTTACATTTGCCTTTCTGCTTTTTCAGCAGTATTGCTACTCGCTTAGGGATTTCCAAAGATTTCCCTGTGCGTTTACTCCAATACATCCAATCTCCGTCAAAAGGGGATTTATCTGGTTTTATTAGCGTGTGGCGTTTAATGGCGGTTTCAGCGTGGTAGTAGAGTTGTAACCCTTCTCCCGTTTGAAACTGTCCATGCCCGAAGCTGATTCCACAATAGGTAGTCCTCAGAAGAGAACGTTATTTTTGATGCCACTCCCCTGTAATAATTGCACCATCCGCGTATAATGGGATTAAGGCGTTCAATAAGTGCATATTGTGGAGCGGTCTTGTGTGTTTTGATTACTTTCTTGATTGCTTCATGGTGGGCTTTGATAGCCTTCTTGGAGGGTTCTATGAATGTTTTAAATCCAACTAAAGTACCCCCTCCCGTTTTACCTGAATTGTGTCTACCTTTTGGATAAGACCTTATATTGAACCCTAGAAAATCAAAGCCTGGATTCTCACCGTTGAGAGTGTGGCATATTTTGGTTTTCTCTGGTTTAAGCTCTAGTCCAACTGGTTTTAACCATTCTTGGATAGCTATCTTGCATTGTTGAATGATTTCTAAGTCTTTATGTATAACTATAAAATCATCGGCATATCTGATTATGGTTGGGAGAGTTTTTAGCTTATTCTTTCCTCGTTTCCTTGAAAATTTGGCTGTGATTTCCCTTATCATTCCATCTAATGCGATGTTAGCAAGCAGGGGAGAAATAACTCCACCTTGCGGTGTTCCTGCTTCTGTATTCTCAAATATGCCTTTATCCATTACTCCTGCATTGAGCCATTGTTTGACCTCACGTCTTATAGAGGCTGGACTATCTAATTTGGACAGTAGGTAATCATGGTTAATCTCGTCAAAGCATTTGGATATATCTGCATCTAGAACCCATTTAGCGGATTGTTTGATACCAATGAAAATGCGTGCTATTGCGTCATGGGCAGAACGTCCAGGTCTGAAGCCGTAGCTTGTCCCTTCAAACTGTGATTCCCAATATGGCTCAAGCGTGATTTTAACCAAGGCTTGCCTTGCTCTGTCTCGTATGGTTGGTATTCCTAGAGGGCGTTTTTCATCCCGTCCAGGTTTAGGTATCCACACTCGACGTAGTGGTTTGGCTTTATAGCGGTTTCCCATTTCTGTAACAAGCTCGAGTCTCTGCCTTGGTAATAACGACTTAATGCCGTCAATCCCTGCTGTCTTCCGACCTGCGTTGTCCTGAGTTACCTTTCTTACCGCTAAGAGTTTGGCGTAGTATGACTTGAGTAGTAACTTTTGGAGGTTACGAGCTTTCGCTTTCTGTCCCGATTTGACCGCTTGATAGATTCGCTTTTGCAACTTAAAGACCACCCATTGAACTTTCGCCCAAGGTATGTTCTTCCATTCACCCGTAGTCTTAAAACTCGTTTTTGACGTTTTCATTGCTAATAAACACTCTATTATTTAGATAATCCGAGGTACGTCTGCATATCCTTAGCCATTACAGCTAGGCATTGGCTTCTTACCTCATCTCACCCCCAAACAGGCTTGCGCTTAAGTTTGTCACTACTACAGCTTTCGACCTTGCTGTAGAGCCTATCTGGGGTTACTTCGTTCCGTTTAGTTGGGTATATCACCTTTAGATGTCTTCCTTTCCCCCAAGGTACTTTTAGGAGTCGTTGTGAGTAGCTCTACAATACTCTCACCTTTCCCTTTATCCTTGTTTTGGATGCGGTGTATCAAATCCTTTTCACCACTTATAAGTTATGAGGGTTCAAGACGGAAGTTCACTTTTCGTTAATCATGGGTGATTGGCTTGGGTTCAGTTTTGAAGTTTGGATTTACTTCTCAGTTCCCTTTTCTCCCTGCTTTAATCATTTGATGACTAGTCTTATAATTAAGGGAGCTGCCGTAATTCTCTGAGGGTTTTAACCTCATTGACTCCGAATTTGTCTCCTTTAGACAACAACTAAACAGTTATAAGGTCTTTAGGCTTTAGTTGCCTCTGTCCCTTATGAGCTATACGTTTCGGGTTGTCCCTAAACTTTCTAACTCAACGAATCGCACACTAGACTTTTATCTAAGCTAAATTTTGAAGATTAAGAAACTGTAGCTGTTGATAAAGCATCCGAATGCGAGGTAAATCTACACCCATATTAAGGGCAGTTTGTAAAGGGTTTTCAAAAATTGCTTTCAATTCTAATGGGCGTTTGCGGTCATAATCTAGCTTCATGCTTGTCGTATAAGGCTGCATTTTCTCCGTAGAAGTGAGCATCTTCTCGATAAATTCGTCACTGATAAGCCGTTGCTGACTCTTCGCCCCTAATGCTACCTCTTGCATAATTTCCTCAATCAAAGAACGAGTTTGAGAGTTAGCCATCATTTCATTAGTCGTAGCATCTAATACCACCGAAAGCCCATTATAAGGAATATTCCAAACCAGTTTATCCCAACGGCTTTGTAACAAGTCTTCTTGTCGATTTATCGGGATGACCGTTGCTGCAAAATCCCTAGCGATTTCCTGCATCTGGGGAGTAATACCTTGGGGTTGATAATCTGGAGAATATGCCCCTAGCGTAATTTTTTTATAGTCGAGATGGCGTATCTTACCAGGGGCGACTTTATGGGAACAGATAAAACAGAGTCCCCCAATAATGGGTTGAGAACCCACCACTTCCGCAACTTCTGCTTCTATCCCTAAACCATTTTGCAATACTAACACTACGGTATTCTCCTGGATGAGGGGAGGGAGTAACTTGGGTAACAAATGATTTTGCGTGGTTTTTAGTGCCAGGATGACAACATCGCAAGTAGGCATAGCTGTGGGAGAATTGTACGCATAAACCTTGGGTAAGGTGAAGTTACCATCAGGAGACTCAACTTCTAAGCCCTTTTCTTTCACATGGTGATAATCACTGCGTAGCAAAAAGTGAACTTCATGTCCGACTCGCTGTAAATGCGCCCCATAGAAACCGCCAATTGCGCCTGTCCCGATAATTCCATATCTGCGTGACATTTTCTCGATAGTTAGTTAGGAAAGTTCCTTTAAACGATACTATCAAAAATTCAACTTTTTTAGTGTCATTGGTTTATAGGCATTTTGGGGCTGTTCTTCTAGCCACTTCAAAAATTGATACGCATCGAGAATATTTTGTGATCCTCAACAGGTATTATAAATATTTAAGAGAAATATAGCTTAATATATACAAATATACAACTTTTGGATTACGGGATATGAAGCTTTCGGAGTATGCAAAGCAAATTGGGATTTCTTATCAGACTGCTTGGAGACATTTTAAATCTGGTAAAATACCCTATCC
>JBBQDV010000250.1:0-4109 GCA_038320005.1 Cyanophyceae cyanobacterium | reverse complement strand
GTGATAGTAAAATATTGATGTACGCCTCATATTTTCTTAAGTCTCCAGTAGAAGAAAAGGTTTCAGGCTCTGACTTTTTCCCAGCATTTTATCAGTATCATAAGGATAATGATGATATAAAAATATTTTTATTAGGTGCTGCGGAGGGGGTTGCAGAAAAAGCCCAGAATATTATCAATCAAAAAGTAGGTCGTGAAATTATAGTTGCAACTTATTCTCCTCCTTTTGGTTTTGAAAAAGACAAACAAGAATGTCGTAAAATTATTAATTTAGTCAATAATTCTCATGCAAATGTACTAGGGATTGGCGTAGGTGCGCCGAAACAAGAAAAATGGATTTATAAGCATAAAGATAGATTACATAAAATTAAGATTATTCTAGCAATTGGTGCAACAATTGACTTTGAAGCTGGAGAGAAGAAAAGATCTCCCAATTGGATGAGTAATTTAGGAGTTGAATGGTTACATCGTCTTCTTACTGAACCTAGACGGTTATGGCGGAGATATTTGCTCGAAGGAGTTCCTTTTTTTTGGCTAATATTAAATCAGAAATTTAATTTATATAAAGAACCATTTCAAAAGAATAATTTAACTAGAATTAGAAAGAATTAATTATCTTGGCTATGCAAATCATTTTGTTGTTATTTAGTAATATCATTCTACTCCTAAGTATTGTGATATTAATTCCGATTCTGGTTATTTTTATTGAATGTAGCCTAGCATTAATTCCTGAGCGCAAATATATTGATCAATCCCCTCAAAATGAGTCATCAGTAGCGATTCTGATTCCTGCTCATAATGAAGCTTTGGTGATTGGGACGACTTTAAAGATTTTATTGAAACAGTTAAATCAAGGAGATCGTTTAATAGTTATTGCTGATAATTGTGATGATGAAACAATCGCGATCGCGCAACAACTACAAGTAGAAGTATTACCACGAAATAATACCCAGGAAAAAGGAAAAGGCTACGCCCTCGACTATGGTTTAAAATACTTAGCAAATAGTCCTCCCGACCTAGTTATATTTGTTGATGCAGACTGTATAGTAGAGCCAGGAACAATTAGAAAAATAGCTGAGAAAGCCCAAGCTTTACAACGCCCTGTTCAAGCAGTTTACTTAATGGAAAAGCCAGCTAACCCAACCTCAAAAGATATTATTTCTACACTCGCCTTTCGGGTAAAAAATCTAGTGCGTCCCTATGGATTAAGCCAATTAGGGTTTCCTTGCTTACTGACAGGAACAGGAATGGCATTTCCTTGGGATATACTGCAATCAGTCTCCCTTGCTAGTGGTAATATTGTCGAAGATATGCAGCTAGGAATAGATTTAGCGATTGCTGGCTATGCGCCAATTTTAGCGAAAGATACCCAAGTAATCGGTCGCCTTCCTCAACAGCAACAAGCAGCAACTGTACAACGGAAACGTTGGGAACATGGACACATCCAAACTCTTTTAACTCAAATTCCCCAATTATTAAAAGCAGCTTTCACACAAAAACGGTTTGATTTAATCGCGATCGCGTTAGACTTATCAGTTCCACCTCTATCATTACTAGTTGGAATCTGGTTTCTTTTAACCATAAGTGCATTCAGTATAGGATTACTTGGTTCATCTTGGCTACCCTTCCTCCTCACCACCATAGAAGGACTCCTACTCAGTCTCGCCATTATCACTGCTTGGGTAAAATTCGCCCCCCCAGACCTACCCATATCTAACCTTCTTGCTATCCCCTTTTATATCCTCTGGAAAATCCCCCTTTACCTAAGCTTCCTAATTAAACCTCAGAAAAAATGGATTCGTACGGAACGAGATTAAATGAAAATCGCTTATTTAATTAACCAATATCCCAAAGTTAGCCATAGCTTTATCAGACGAGAAATTGCAGCCTTAGAAGCCCAAAACCTAGAAATAGCAAGATTTTCGATTCGTTCTTGTCGCGCAGAATTAGTTGACTCAGCAGATATCACAGAACTAGAAAAAACTGAGATTCTCCTCTCCCAAGGAATTCTTCCTTTACTTATCGCCTTATTACAAAACGCGATACTTCATCCCCTCAAATTCTGGAAAGCAGTTCTCTTAATGTTTCAGGTTAGTCGCTATTCCCAGCGGGGAACTCTGCGCCATATTGCTTACCTAGCGGAAGCTTGTCTCCTTGTCAAGAAACTAGCTGCATCTAATATTACCCATATTCATGCCCACTTTGGCACAAACCCTACCACAGTTGCCATGTTGTGTCAAGCCCTAAGAGGAATAACCTATAGCTTTACCGTTCATGGTCCTGAAGAATTTGATGATATTCGCGGTTTAGCCTTAGCCGAAAAAATCAAACGTGCTACCTTTGTGATTACCGTCAGTTCCTATGGGAGAAGTCAGTTATATCGCTGGTGCGACCTTAGCCACTGGTCAAAAATTCATATTATTCACTGTGGCGTAGATGAAAGTTTTTTAAACCATCCCTTTCTTCCCATCCCAGAACAACCTCAGCTAGTCTGTGTCGGTCGCCTGAGTGAACAAAAAGGTCATCTTCTTCTTATTGACGCAGCCTCTAAACTTGCTCAGGAAGGACTTAAATTCAAATTAGTTTTTGTGGGTGATGGGGAACTACGTGGAACGATTGAAAGCCTCATTGAAGAATATCATCTGCAAGATATGATTAAAATTACTGGTTGGGCAGATAGTTCCCGAGTCAGACAAGAAATTATCGCTTCTCGTGCTTTAGTCCTACCCAGTTTTGCGGAAGGATTACCAGTTGTGATTATGGAAGCCCTCGCCCTCTCCCGTCCCGTCCTCAGTACCTACATCGCTGGAATTCCTGAATTAGTCCAACCCAATATAAATGGCTGGCTTGTCCCCCCAGGTTCAGTTTCCGCCCTAACTACAGCCATGAGAACCATATTAGAGCAACCTAGAGCAGAATTAGAAGCAATGGGTAAAAATGGAGCTACAGAGGTGATAAAAGAACATGATGCCCTCATAGAAGCGAAAAAACTAGCTCAACTATTTCAGAATCTCAATCATCACCTGGGTAAAGGCTCAAAATCATGAAAATGGGAGAAATCTAAATAACGGTGTCCATCATGGGCATCATAAAAAATATCGACCAAGCGTGCATTCCAAATAATATCTTGAACTGCATAGGTATGACGGGCATGAATCGTATGGACAACGGTTTCATCTATACCACTGAGAGAGACAATTAACTGCGCCTTTGCTTGGGCGAGGGATTGAGTCGTTTCCCCATACAAAGGGCTTTCTAGATTAATTGGGTGCATTGCTGTCCAACTGAGGGTAAAGTTGGGGGTTTGATTCCGTAGTAATTTTAAAGGGTAAAAGTGACGCAGAGAATGCCCTTCCTCACTGACCTCATCTCGCATCAGATAGAGTGACATTTGTGCTTCTAAAATCTGATTTTGTCGTTGATTTGCTGCGCGAAACATCAGCGTTGGGACTCCTCGATAAGTTGTCACCACCGCTATCTGGCTAAATAGAACTCGTGCTACAGGTTTTGCAAAACGAGCAAAAAATAGTCCTGTCACTAAAGCAACCACCAACAAACCCACTAGAGCTTCGATAACAACAAGAACATTAGCATAAAAAGTTTGTGGATACATCGCCCCATAGCCAATAGAAGCTAAGGTTTGCACACTAAAGAAAAAAGCATCCCAAAAAGACCCTGAATCAGCATTGGCAATAGTATCACCTCCAGCGAGATAGGCTAAAGCAAATAGGGTGTTTAGTAATCCATAAGCGAGAATAACCAATCCTACCAGCCCTATCCAGGGAATTGTCAAGAAAAGATGGTAGGGGTCACGCCAATAAGATTTCCATTGACCAATACCGACTGCATGGAATCTGCCATCGTGAAAGAGGAGGCGAATGGGAGATAAGGAATGGCGAAATCTATGTAAACGGGGTGGGGATGGTAGTTTCACAGGTTTGGCAATCTTTGGCGATAGTTTAAATAAAGTATATAGATATCTTGTTAAAAAGGTGCGGAATAACTTTAGATATTGTTAATCAAGTAGATAATAAGCAAGACGACCTAATGTTAGACCTAGTTGCAATCATTACAAGTTTTGCTGCAAGACTTTATGGGCAAAGGAGAGGC
>JBBQDV010000249.1:0-4151 GCA_038320005.1 Cyanophyceae cyanobacterium | reverse complement strand
AGAAAATAGGGAAATAGAAGCTGTCGTAAAAATAAAAGATTGTCCTGTTAGTTGGGATCAAGTTAATATTGGTATGAGAAGCGCGATCGCGACAGACAAGAAACTCGCTTTGGCTTACCCATCCCCCCAACCCCCAACCCCCGAAGAAGTATGGAAGCAGCTAGTGGGGATTGCTAAATATCTCAGTCGAACTCAAAAAGCTGTTCCTCTAAGCCAAATCGCTAATAAACTGCAAATTGGTGAACAGACTTTGAATTTAGGTTTAAAGGCTTTAGAAGTAGTAGGATTTACGATTAAGGCGACACAGCCAGGAATTGAATTTAATTATTATGGTGGGATGGAAGCAGATGATGATATATTAACGGTATTTCTAAGCGCGATACCTGTTCGGTTCGGCGAAGCCATCGCAGAAGAACAATTTCGCAAACAATACTTCTATAAAGTCCCCGTAAAAACCTTAGAAGGCGAAGTTAGTCAAGGTTTAGTTAAATAACTTATAGAACTGAAGCAAGTCCTCCTTACTAAGGGGGATTTAGGGGGATCTCAATTAACCTTGACGATGTTCCCTCATCGAGTTAACAAATTTCTCAAATAAATAGTCCGCATCATGAGGACCTGGACTAGCTTCAGGATGGTATTGTACCGAAAAGAACGGCAAAGTTTTGTGACGCAATCCCGCCACAGTACGGTCATTAAGATTGAGGTGAGTAATCTCTACATCGGAACTTAAAGAGTCCTCCATAACCGCAAAGCCATGATTTTGGCTAGTAATCTCAATTTGTTGCTGCTTCAAACCTGCGGGTTGATTCAAACCTCGATGACCAAACTTAAGTTTAAAGGTTTCTGCCCCTAAAGATAAACCTAAAATTTGATGTCCCATACAGATCCCAAAAGTAGGCTTACCCGCTTCCAATAAAGCTTTAGTGGTTGCAATCCCTTCCAAAACTGCGGAAGGGTCGCCAGGACCATTAGAGAGGAAGATCCCATCAGGATTATATTTAAGGATATCTTCAGGGGAAGTATCAACGGGGACAACAATAACGCGACAGCCATAACTAGCCAAGCGACGCAGGATATTGCGTTTAATGCCAAAATCAAGGGCGACAACGGTTAAAATGTCTTTTTCTATCGCTATATCCGCCACAGGGCGAAATTCCCAACTCGGATCAGTGGGATTTGACCATTCATAAATATCTTTGGTACTAACATCCTTAACTAAATTCAATCCTGCCATACTAGGGGCAGATCTGACTTGGCGTAACAACTCGTCTTCATCTAAAATTTCTGTAGAAATAGCCCCATTCATTGCGCCAGTAGAGCGAATTTTGCGAGTGAGGGCGCGAGTATCAATCCCATAGATACCAGGGATATTATGGTCGCGGAGATAGTTGGGAAGAGATTGGGTACAACGCCAGTTACTAGGGCGACGGGAGATATTACGGGCTATTAAGCCCCGAACTTGGGGACGGCTAGATTCTTCATCATCGGGGTTAACTCCAGTATTTCCCAATTCAGGATAAGTAAAGAGGACGATTTGTCCACAGTAACTAGGGTCGGTTAAAACTTCTTGATAACCAGTCATTCCTGTATTGAAGACAACTTCACCAATGGTTGTAGTCGTTGCGCCTGTTGACCAACCAGAATATGATGTACCATCAGCAAGGACAAGGAGGGCAGGTTTTGCCTCGGAAATCGGCATAGCGGTTCTTTTATTTATAAAATTTTTGTTTAGGCTTCCAGAATACTTTAGCAGGGATGGTGGGGCAAGAGGGAGTAAGGGAGAGGGGGTGAGGGGGTGACTGATAGAATTTCCCTAATTCTCAATTCATTCCGAAGTGATCATTGTTTTCGCGATCGCGCTTAAATCTATACCAGGGGGATAAGTACCTTCTGTTTTAATTCTTTCAATCTCTTCTGGTGGTAAAGGAAATTTATATTTATCAGCCAAAGCAGTTAAGATATCGCCTCGATCTACTACGCCCGCAACAGCATCAGCAGGTGATAAAACAGTTAAGCGTTTTTCTCCCAATTCTTCTAAGGTATTAATCACCTCATACAAGGGGGTATTTTCTTTTACACTTGCTATTTCAGTCAAAGGGTGGGCAACATCAATTAAACGTTTTTCGTCCCACTCACTTCGCTCTATATTTTGCAGATCTTCCACTGAGATCATACCTCGATATCTTCCCTCTGAGGCAGCATAGTATGGTTGAGGCTGTTGAGATGCCAAAATAAATTCATCAGCAAACTCTCGTAAAGTTAGATTCGCATCAATAACTCGATAATCTCTTGTCATCGCTTCCCTTGCGGTTATAGTTCTTAATGCAGATTGCAAATTAACCAGATATTCATATCTACTGGCGTTACGCAGCACAAACCAACCAATGAAAACGAACCAAATCGCACTAAATACACCAGTAAATAATAAAATCACAAAACCGAGGATAATCCCCAACCAACCAAGAACCTTACCAGTTTTAGCTGCCCACCGTACCCCTGTAGATTGATCTCCCGTAAACTTCCAGACCACTGCTTTGAGAACTTGTCCCCCATCGAGGGGTAAGCCTGGAATTAGGTTAAATAGACCAATTACTAAGTTAATTCTTGCTAAATCCAAGGTGAGGAAATACCAAACCCCATTGGGGTCAAAAACCTTCGTCAGGGCGAACAAACTAAAGAAAAGGATGAGACTAACTGCTGGTCCCGCGATCGCGACTTGAAAAGCTTGCTGAGGGGTTTTAGACTCATGTTCAATGGAAGCTATCCCCCCAAAAAGAAACAGGGTAATTGAATTAACAGGAATACCCTGAGAACGCGCCGTCAAACTATGACCCAACTCATGTAATAATACCGAACCAAAGAGTAACAGAGCCATTCCTAACCCTGTCACCCATCCTAGTAAAGGATTCCCCCCTGCAAATAAGCCTCTAGCATTCAACTCCCCCGCATTGATAAAAGTGACAAACACGAGAATCAATAGCCAAGAAGAATCTATATAGAGAGGAATACCAAATAAAGAACCAATCCGCCAGTTTGCTTGCATCTTACTTTTTACTCCCATCCCTTTCAAGATAACTAAGATTGAGCTAAGAAAGTTGGAAAATAAACGTTACTAGATCTCCTTTTCCTAGACTAACGCGATCGCCTGCTCGCAAACGATGACGATTTCCCTGGGGTAAAGGGGAATGGTTAACATAAGTGCCATTAGAACTGCCCACATCTTCCAGAAAATATAGATCTCCCTCAACGCGGATATCAGCATGGATGCGAGACACTACAGAGGAGTCAGGAAAGCCAGAAACATCGATATCTGGGGGAATTTGCTCATTTGGTTTCCCAATATGAATCACCGTCAAATTTGAGGGAAGTTCAAGATTAGTTTGGGTTTGTAAATGGAGTAAACTCGCATTCTGGATCTGGAGTTGGGTGGAACTGACCACAGGGCTTTTCGCAACAACAGGGATAGGTTGAGAGACTTCTACTTCAGGAATAGGAGTTAATACAGGTCCGCTGGGTTGAGAAACTTCTACTTCAGGGATAGGAGTTAATACAGGTTCGCTGGGTTGAGAAACTTCTACTTCAGGGATAGGAGTTACCATCTCCTCCTCCTCTTCCTCCTCGGTTATTCCCCCAATCTCTGCTGTCGGTTCAGTGATCAACGTTCCTGAAACCCCTTCTGGATCTAACTCAAACTCCTGAGTTTCTGCATCGAGTTCTTCCCCCTCTGGTTGCAAATTAAAGCCACACTGACCACAAAAAGTTGCATCAGTCTGAACCTCTGCGCCACAGTTAGGACAGCTTGTCGTTGAAGGAAGAGGGGTATAACAGGCTTCACACTGGGTTGCGGATTCTGGGTTAACATGGTTGCAATTTGGACAGGTAATCATATTAATCAATAAAGAGTTTTGAGGGAATAATAATTTAGGCTTCTTTAGTTATAACCTTGCTCCAGCAGCTTGATCCAGTAACCACCAAAGTTCACCAGTTGGGGCGATAAAACGGGCAGGATAGTTAAGGGGATCAGCTTCATGGGCAAAAATTTGTGCTACTGCTTCTTGCTTGTTTTCCCCTGCGATCAAGAAAATTACACAATGGGCATGATTAATCAAAGGAATCGTAAAAGTTAAACGGGGTTGTCCATCCTTTTCACC
>JBBQDV010000248.1:0-4178 GCA_038320005.1 Cyanophyceae cyanobacterium | reverse complement strand
CTGTATCTACCTTAAAAAAGTACATTGAGAACCAAGACAGCCCGCAAGATTAATTGTTCGTTTCGTCGTCGAGGTCTTTCCTGTTGGCTTTGCCAAATTGGTCAGACCTCGCTCCTCAATTCACTCGTATTCATCTCACGCTAATCGAAGCGATATAACGTGAGGCTTCTACTGCTTAAGCTAAATCCCCCTCACCCCAACAACCAAAACCATGACCAAAAACCAACAAGTAATCGGTATCGACTTAGGAGGAACAGCGATCAAACTAGGACGCTTCCACCGTGATGGAACTTGCGCCAACTCCCTATCGATTCCCACCCCCCAACCAGCAACCCCCAAAGCCGTCATAAACGCGATCGCGCAAACCATAAACCAACTACGCAGCCGTGACAGCATCGCCATCGGGATCGGGACACCAGGACCCGCAGATCAAAGTGGGAGAATTGCCACCGTTGCTATTAACCTCCAAGACTGGCATAACGTCCCCCTAGCGGATGAAATTGAAGCCCTCACCAGCTTACCCACCATTATCGCTAACGATGCCAACTGTGCAGGCTTAGGAGAGGCGTGGCTAGGGGCAGGAAAGCCCTTTCAAGACCTGATCTTAATCACCCTGGGGACAGGGGTAGGAGGGGCAATAATCCTTAATGGCAAACTATTTACGGGACGGGGAGGAACAGCAGGAGAACTAGGCTTAATCACCCTTTACCCCGATGGCTACCCTTGTAATAGTGGTAACAATGGCTCGATGGAACAATATCTTTCTATTGGGGGGATTCGTCGCGAAACGGGCAAAGATCCCTTGGAACTATCTACTTTAGCAAAAGCAGGAGATCCCCAAGCCTTGAAATTTTGGCAAGAATATGGTAAGAATCTGGGTGCAGGATTAGCCAGCCTGATCTATGTCTTGACTCCAGAAGCGATTATTCTCGGTGGGGGAGTGGGTGCGGGGGCGGAATTTTTTCTCCCGACAGCAAGTGCAGAAATAGCCAGGAGAGTATTACCAAGTTCTCGCCTTAATTTGCAATTACTAACTGCTGAGTTGGGTAATCGGGCGGGGATGGTGGGTGCAGCGAAGTTAGCTTGGTCGCTATCGTAACGAATCTTTGCTGATCTGTTGAGGTGGAATAGGACAATTAATCGGGATTTTAACGGTAAAAGTAGAGCCAACACCAGGTTCACTTTCAAATTCAATTTTACCTTGGTGTAGCTGTAAAGCTGTTTGCACAATTGCCATTCCTAAACCTGTTCCAGGGATACCAACGACATTTCCCGCTCGATAGAAACAATCAAATAACTCCTCTTGGTCTGCTTTGGGAATACCAATTCCTTTATCGATAACTGTAAAAACTAGATGCTGTTCATTCAAATAAAGCTTAACTTTTACGATACTTTCATCAGGAGAATACTTAAGGGCATTTGAGATTAAGTTGCCGAAAATTTGCTTTAGTAACTCAGGATCACCCGAAATAGGAAAAGATTCAAGCTCGCATTCAAACTGAATACGGTCAGATCCATCTTTGAGAAATTGCTGTTCTTCAATTAATTGGAGGCTAATCTCTTTGACATCTATGGGCTGGGGTCGAAAGGATTGCACCTGAGACTGATTTCTAGTGACACAGACCACATCCTCGATCATCTGAGTCATTTGACGGACAGCATTACCCATTCTATCGTGGAGTTGTTGTTTAAAGTCGGGGGTGATATTCAGTCTTTGTAATAACTGAGATGACAGATGAATAATATTAAGAGGAGTGCGAAATTCATGGGATACCCTGCGGAGAAAGTGAGATTTCAGTTCATTAAGTTCTTTCTCTAGCTCCAAGGCTCTACGAGTTTCTTCCGCTTGTTGCTGTTCGGTTAAATCCCGTATTATCATCAACCAGCCTTTTAATTCTTTTTGTTCATAAATAGGAGCGATGGATACTTGGGCTGGACAAATTTCGCGATCGCGGGGTTGAATTTCGGTTTTCCACTGACCATGTTCTTTCTTCTCGCTAGATTCTGCCAAAACTTTCCGAAAAGAAGAGCGTTGGGAATCAGCAATAAAACTGAAGATAGGTTTTCCCACCACAAAATCAGGTTTGATATTAAATAAACTAAGAGCGTTTTGGTTGGCTTTCTCAATAGTCCCATATCTGTCAGTAACGAGATAAGCATCAGGAGCAAATTCAAATAATTCTTGGTAATTCTTACGTTCACGTATGGCGATTTCGTAAACGTGATCAATTTCTTCTCGTTGCTGTTTCAACTCTTCAATTGAAACCGAGAGTTCCTCTAGGGTACTAGAAAGGCTTTCTGTCGCATCGAGGAGAAGATCATTTTGAGATAAGTCTCCAGTTCCATTGGACAAAAGCTCTAACTTACGTTGCGAGGCTTCTATATGATTTTCAAGGGATGCAATGTCCATAAACAGGAAATATCGATTTACTTAAATTTTAAATCTACTGATGAAGGCTTTGATTTACCTATTTGATGCCCTGATCGCATATCTTCGCCTTTATTCTACCTCTTCCATCAGGACGATAACACCACGATTTTCTGGTTTTGTGCCATTAATAAGGGGGTAAAAATTAATTTGACACTGAAAAGAACGTCCTCGACGGTTGATAGCTGTCATGGTTGTTTTTTGCGATTCTCCAGTAAGAAAACAATTAAGAATCGGTTCGCGCAGTTCTGCTACGGATAAACCAATATCTAATCCTAAAATAGAGACTCCTTGTACTTCATCTTTCCGCAGTCCCCATAAATCTTCTGCTTTTTGATTCCAACCAAAAATTTGATATTGATGATCTACTCCGATTACCCCAGCAGATAAACTTGCTAGTATTGATCGCAGAAAGGCATCGGTTTGGTCAAAGTCGAGGGTAAGTAGGCGTAATTCGTCGTTTAGGGTTTGCAATTCTTCGTTGGTTGAATGAAGTTCTTCATTAATAGTTTCGAGTTCTTCGTTGGTTGATTGGAGTTCTTCATTGGTAGTTTCAAGTTCTTCGTTACTTGATTGCAATTCTTCGTTGGTAGTTTCAAGTTCTTCGTTGGATTGTTGTACTTGAGCTTGAAGTTTGTGATGGGCGCTAACATTAGTAAAGGTGATGCTAATACCAAGGATTGTCTTATTATTTTCGAGGAGAGGGATAAAATCAATATCGAGATATTGAATAGTTCCATCAGGAAAAGGATGATAGACATCCTGAACTGAAACTTTATTGAGATCGCGATATACGTCTTCAATATGCGATCGCAATTCTAGGGGACGATAGGAAATTTCTAGGTCTTGTATTGGTTTACCGATATCTTGGGTTTGAAGCTTAAACATTTTTTGGGCTGTAGCATTCACCAAAAAGAGCTTATTATCAAGATCAATAACAATCTGAGCAATATTTATAGTGTCAAATGCAGCATTGCGTAAGCGCGTATTTCCCGCTAGAGATTCATTAACGCCATTTTGGCTATTTTTACTCAACCTTCGCTGACGGTCGCGGGTATTCATCTTGAGAGGTTTAGTGAAAATTCGGTGGGTCAGATTTAAAGGGGTAAATAATTCTGCTTGGGTTAATAACATTTCTGCTTTCCCCGAAAATAAGGCACTATTGTCATTGAGAGCAAAATTAAACCGTGCTAAGATGCGAGACTGGGTTTCCGCATTAAAGTACATTAGGGTATTACGACAGACCAGTAAATCTAAGTGAGATATGGGCGCGTCTTGAATCAAGTCATGGCGACCAAAAACCACAGAACGTCGTAAGTCAGGACGAACTTGGTAGTTTTTTCCCTGGGGTTCAAAATATTCATTGCGCCAGGCTTCAGGAAGTTCTTCTAAAGCTGTTGCGGAATAAATAGCCCGTCTAGCTTGGTCTAAGGCTTCTTCATCAACATCAGTCCCATAGATTTTTACGCGACGACGAAACTGATCTAAACCCAACTCTTCCGCAAGTATTATTGCTAGGGTATAGGGTTCTTCTCCTGAAGCACAACCTGCTGACCAAACCCGAAAGGGTGTTTCTGGAGATTTTTGAGCGTTGATATTCGGAATTATATTGCTGCGGAGATAATCCCAAGCTGCGCGATCGCGCAAAAAAGAAGTAACATTAATTAAAATCGTATTAAATAAGGGCGTAAATTCATCAGGGTGAACTTCGAGATAATCGAGATAATCCCCAAAATCTTCCAACTGGTGA
>JBBQDV010000247.1:0-4179 GCA_038320005.1 Cyanophyceae cyanobacterium | reverse complement strand
GCGATCGCGATCCGATAGAAAAGCAAAGTCCGCCTACGGGAAGCGGACTAAGATAAAATTAGATTAGAACCTAGCTACGCAGGCTTTGTGCGTCTAGATTCAGCCTCTAGGCTATTCGTGAACTTAGAAATCAGAAATCTTTCAACAATTGATCGGCGTTTTTAGCAGTTTCAAAGAAACAAGCAGCATTTTCTTCAGGAGTACCAGGAAGGATACCATGACCTAAGTTCATTATATGCCCTTGGTTGCCTGCTTTACGGATGGTTTCGAGAACGCGATCGCGAATAAGTTCTTTTGTGCCAAAAAGTACACCAGGATCGAGATTTCCCTGTACCATCATATCTGGACCTAAACGTTTACGCGCCTCTACCATGTCCATTGTCCAGTCAACGCTGATCATATCCACACCAGATTTACCCATGCGTTCTAGGACTCCTGCGCTGCCACTGATATAAAGAATCAAGGGGGTATCAGGATGAGTTTCTTTTACCTGACGGACAACCTGCTGTTGATAGGGCAAAGCAAAGGTATCATAATCTTGAGGGCTTAATTGTCCTGCCCAAGAATCGAACATTTGCACAACTTGCGCCCCACAATCGATCTGATAGCGTACATAAACCGCGATCGCGTCTGCCAATTTACTCAAAAATGAATGCAGTAAATCTGGTTCAGAAAAAGCCATCCCCTTAATAATCGAATAGGTTTTAGAACTTTTTCCCTCTACCGCATAAGCAGCTAGAGTCCAGGGTGCGCCCACAAATCCGAGAACCGCAGCTTCATTTCCGACAGCTTGGCGCAGGTTATTTAAAATCGTCTTAATAAAAGGCAAGGACTCCTCTGGATCTAAGGGATGTAGCTGATCCACTTGGGCTTGAGTGCGAATTGCTGGCTCAATAATCGGTCCTTTACTCTCAATAATATCAAAGGGAATCCCCAAACCAGGAAGGGGAGTCAAGATATCCGAAAACATGATCACTCCATCAGGCTTAAAAGCAGTCCAGGGTTGGAGAGAAATTTCCGTTGCTAGATCAGGGTTTTCCGAACGTTCTCTAAAGCTCGGATATTTGGCACGCAAATCGCGATAAACTTTCATGTAACGCCCAGCTTGGCGCATCATCCAGACGGGGGGACGGTCTAGCTTTTCCCCACGAGTTGCTCTTAAGAGATAAGGTATTTGGGTCGAACCCATTATTATATAAACTCCGCTTCTTTATAAAAATTTTCGGGCATTTGTCAGCTTATCATTTTTTTGAGTATTTCTAGAACTTCTGTGGAAGGAATCGGTTCATAGAAAAAGAAGCCCTGAACAGAGTCACACTTAATCCCATCTAAGAAATCTAATTGTTCTTGATTTTCTACCCCTTCCGCGACAATATTTAAGCCTAGTTGTTGTCCTAATGTGGTAATTGCCTGAATAATATGGGGTATTTTGCTGTCTGTTGTTAAATCTCGCACAAAAGACTGGTCAATTTTTAGGGTATCTAAGGGGAGGCTGTGGAGGCGACTGAGGGAAGAGTGTCCTGTGCCAAAGTCATCAATAGAAATACGAACTCCGTGGGCGTGTAGGTCTTCTAGCACTTGCTTAGTTAATTCTCCATTTGCGATCGCGATCGACTCAGTAATCTCCAATTCCAAGTAACGAGGTTCTAGCCCTGTTTCTGCAAGAATCCCCGTCACCATCTCCTCTAACCCAGGCTGACAAAACTGACGGGGGGAGAGATTAACTGATACTACTATCGGGGGAAATCCTGCTTTTTGCCAAGCTTTACTTTGGGCGCAAGCGGTTCGCAATACCCATTCTCCAATCTGCACAATTAGACCAATTTCTTCAGCGACAGGAATAAAAAGGTTAGGAGAAACAAAGCCAATTTCAGGTTGATGCCAGCGTAACAAAGCTTCTAACCCGTCCATTTCTCGGGTCAGCATATTAATTTTGGGTTGATAGTAGAGAGTCAACTCTTCATTTGCTAAGGCTTTACGCAGATATCGCTCTAACATCAACTTTTGTGGCAACTTTTGATTAACTAGGTCAGTATAAAACTGATACTGATTTTTACCTTTCTCTTTCGCCCCATATAAAGCTGTATCTGCTTGACGCAAAAGGATTTCAGGATCGCGATTTTGTTGATCAACTAGAGTAATACCAATACTGGTGGTGATATAAAGTTCGTGTCCTTCTAGTGAAAAGACGACTTCAACTGCTTTTAAAATCGCTTCTGCTGTTGTTATGACATGCTTAAGACTAGCTTGGGGAAGTAACAAGACAAATTCATCCCCTCCCCAACGGGCGACAATTTCTGCTGGTTGGATAGATTTAATTAGCCTTCTTGCTACTTCTTGAAGCAGTTTATCACCAACGGTATGACCCAGGGTATCGTTGATAACTTTAAAGCGATCTAGGTCAAGAAAGAGAACGGCTAGTTGCTGAGTTTTTTTATCAAAATCATTCAGGGCATTATTAATTTCTTGCTCAAATAATCTTCGATTGGGGAGTTGTGTTAAAGTATCATGCAGAGCGCGATATTGAATCAAATTCTCTGTCTTTTTGCGCTGTAAAGCACCACTAACACTGGTCGCTAACATTACTAAAACTGCTTGTTCTGAGGCTGTCCATTGGCGAGATTGTTGACAGTCATAAAAGCCGAGATAGCCCCAAAAGTATTGATTGAGAAAAATCGGGACAAGTAGAAAAGATTGAGTCTGATCTAGGGAGAAAATCTCTGCTTCATCGGAGGAAAATTCGCTGCGCGTTTTTGTAATTGGTTCATTTTCAGAGAGGTTATTATACCATTTCCCCTCGCTAAAAGTGTGGTAGGGCTGATCTTGCCAGTGGGGATGGTCAATTGAGGCTGAGACAATGTGGTGATTAAACCACTCATACCCCATACTCATAGCTATTTTTTCACTGAGGGAGTGGGAGTGATTTTTAAATAAACAAACCCGATCTACTTTTGCACCTTCACCGACTAACTTTAGGGCTTGATTGATAGCAGTATTTAAGTTTGGTTCAATTAATAAACTAGTGACTGCGATGGTAACACCTTGAAGAAGTTGATCTCGCTGCATTAAGGATATTTCTCCTTGCTTTCTGGCGGTAATATCAGTAAGAAAAGAACGAATCAGATTACTTTCTTCAATATAGTGAATGGCTTGCTCAAATATTTTGCCCCGAACTTCAATTTCTCGAATTAGCTGTACTGCGGTTTCTTCCTTAATTAAGCTAAGAAGATTTGCTAAAACTGGATGTTCTAGACCTAATTCTCGCAACCTGGGAAATTGCAACATGGCTTCAGGGTTGCTGTAGGTTAGTTCCCCCAGGGAGTTGATTTCGATAATCGGATTGGGAATTAATTCGGGAAAGGAGGCTAATCTAATGATGGCAGCTTCACTAAATTCTTGTCTTTGATCGGTCGATCCGATTAAAGTATCAAAAGGACTAGGTTCTTGTAAGCGGTTTTCCGAGAAGTCTTCACCTTCGGCTATTTTCAATAAGTTTTCGTCTGAGAGGTCAGGAATGATATAATATTTAGCCTGTGCCTGGTTACTAAACTGGATTACATCTCCGTGTTGAAGATGATGGGCTGTTATTTTCTTCCCGTTGATTAGGATGCCGTTGGTACTGGGTTGACCTTGAAAGTTACCGTCAATAATCTGGAAGACATGTTCTTGGCTGTCGGGGAGGGAAATCCGCAGTAAAATAGCGTGTTGTCGGGAAACACTGGGGGAATTGATCGCGATCGCGTTTTTGTCATCACGACCTATTGATAGGGTTGCTGCTTCTAAGGGAATGGCGCGAGTTCCTTGCAAATCTTGCAGAACTAGCAGATGATGCAGGTTTTCAGAGTTTTGATTACCCATTTCGTGTTTAATTTTTTGAGGCTAGTTCCTGTCTTTTCCTGATAATGTCTAGAAATAAATTCATTCGTCCTATTCGTCCTATTTGTTGTGAAAGATTTGACTGGTAAAAGTGAAACAGAGCAAAGTATTATGAGTAAAATAGAGACTAATCCAAGCCAAAGCGAAAACACTTTTATTCATATCCCCGTTCTTTCTCAAGAACTGATTAGTGGACTCAATCTTCAGCCTGGGGGACATTACTTAGATGCTACCGTAGGGGGCGGGGGGCATAGTATGCTAATTCTAGCAGCCGATGCGACAATTCGGTTGACTGCCATTGAT
>JBBQDV010000246.1:0-4241 GCA_038320005.1 Cyanophyceae cyanobacterium | reverse complement strand
AGCGGTAATTAATTGAGACGCTTTTTCTAGCTGCTGCGCTCCTCGCGAAACCTGACCAGCGGTACTTAATACCTGACCTAATACTCTGGCTAGTTCTTCTGTCAAACGATTGAGGGTATCAGCAACTAAGCCTGTAACTCTCTCATTGACGGGGATTTCTCTGGTTAAGTCACCACTTTCGACTGCGGAAACTGCATCAAGAATTTCACCGACATCTTCTTGTAAAACTTCACTTTCGCGACGGGTTGCTTGTTCTTGAGAATCAATTTGTTGTAACTGCTGTTGGAGGTTTTCGTTAAGCCCTTCTAGGTCTGCTTGAGATTGAACCCTTTCTTGGATATAAGAACGCACTAGTAGTAAGACAAAAGCCCAACTTAAAATCAGAATCGGTAAACTGAATCCTGTAAATAACATTGACTGAAACAGTTGTTGGTTATATCCTTCAACTTGTTCATCAGCAAGGTCTGTTATATTATCAAGAGTTGAATTAATTCCTGTACTATAAATTGCTTTCTGTTGGTTATATTGGGGGCTGAGAAGCAGGTTAAGGGCTTGAGCAGTCTGTCCTTGGCGCACCAAATTAAAAGCTTGTGTTTCCAGGGCGATTAATTCCGCATTAGCAGCATCGGTTTGGGCTGTTTGTTCCTGCTGTTGGGGAGCAAGGTTGAGTAGTCCTTCTAGAGATTGATCAAGTTGAGGAACAAAGGTTTCATATCTTGCTTCCCATTCAGGGTTTCCCGTACTCGCAGCCATCCGTGCGGACATGGTGAGAACTTCATCATAATAAACAATGTCTTTACTTAATTCGTTTAAGGTGAAACTTTGCGCGATCGCGCTACTAAAACTACGATAAATTGTCCAGGTTTTCCAAGCAGAAGCTCCCACCAATAAGGTACTGAGAGCAGCAGCGAGAGATAGAGCCAACAAAAGTCTTGAACCCAAACGTTGTCGTATCGGGCTAACAATACTTTCACTCCATTGTCCAAAACCACTGTTAACGGACTGAGAACTTGCACGGGAAGATGATGTTAAAGGTAGTTTCATGACGATTTATGATAAAAAGGTTTAATCACGGGTAACAAGTAACTGGTCACTATTTATCGCTATACCAGCGTTGGGGTTTCCAAAGATTTGGCGGAAGATCACTGGGTTGAAAGATGCGTTCTTGAGCAATTTGCTCAGTTGTGATGCTACCAACTAACTCATTGACGATTACCCCCACTCCCACCGCTGTTCCCACCAAGCCGTTTAAACGGATCGTAATCAAATTATGGTGATATAAACTCTGTTGTTCTTGGGGGAAAAAAGAGACAGCACTCACTAAAGGTACAATCTTTCCTAAATAGTGAACCACCCCTAAAACAGCTTGAGGATAAAATGGTAAGGTGAGAACTTGTGTCCTTTCAATCGTCAAAATATCGCTGACAATTTGGGCTGAAAATATTAGCTTGTGTGAACCTACCTGAGTTAGCAGATAACGATCGCGCCAGGAAGAAGAAATTGTCTCAACGATAGAAGTCATCAGCTTAGATTTTTTGTAAAACTTCTTTCAAACTATCCATCGTCACAGGCTTAGTTAGATATTCATTAGCACCAGCCCGTTTAATACCATAATTAATTTCCACAGGGGTTTTTTTGCTCGAACAAAGGATTACATGTTGTTGCGCGATCGCGGAACTAGATCGCAATTCTCTAAGAAACTTATAACCATCTTGTTCTGGCATAACAATATCCAAAATCACCGAGTTATAATCCCCCGTCGCAATTTTATCTAAAACACCCTTAGTATCTTTCGATGTCGTCACTTGATGTCCAAGTTTTTCCAACAGAGAACTTATATTGTGTCTATCAACAGAACTATCATCAACTACCAAAAATTTCATAATTAATCTAATTAATTCTTACTATTAAATCATTTAGTGACAGTTTTTGTCCCAGGAAGCGGGGCGATAATCTTCAACAAGCGAGAGATATCATCTATATTAGGAGGCTTCGTTAAAAATTCACTTCGCGCCCACTTAGCCCGCATTTTATTCGATTGAGATTCCTCTCCTGTCAAGATCACAATTGGAATAGCTGCTAATTCAGGCTTCATGCGAATTTGCTTAATTACCTGAAAACCAGATGCCCCTGGCATATTGATATCTACAAAAATAGCACTAGGTTTACAATCTAATATCATAGCAACTGCTTTCAAAGGATCTGAACAGCAGCAAGCACTATAACCTAAAAGATTGACAATTATCTTAAACTTTTGCAGAATAACCGGAGCATCATCAACAATGAACAATTCTGGTGCTGGCTTAAGCTGATGACTTGGGGTTTTAGCTGGGAGCATCGTCACTAAATCTTTATTGATAAAAGCGACTAAAAATTTGCTTACCTCTAAAGGATCTTTGCCAAATCCACGGGAAACTGCCTCTAAAGAGCGATTACGAGAAACGAGCTTTTCTAGCTGCTGCTTTTGTTTGGGGGAAATCTTCTGGTGTTCCATTGCCTTAGAATTAAGTTGGGGAACATCATCTAAGGATAAAATATGGGGCTTTAATTTTTGCCATTCTTGTCGTCGCTGCTGAGTTTGGAGGATAAAGTCTTCTAACTTTAGTCCAGTACAGAAAGGTAATGCCAACAGTTGAGAATTTGGTGAAAAACGAGCTTTACCAAAACCCTCAAAAGAGTAGCTTTCTAGGTCAGTAAATACACGCAATCTAATCGCTTGATTAATCTGGCGATGCTGAAGTATACCCTGAGCAACAATTTTATTTAACATGATGATCAGGGACTCTCTTTGTTCTTTCGGTAATCCCTTCTCTATTCCCCGTAATTGTTCTTGAACCTCAAAACTTCTTAAACTAGGAAGATAAAGTTTCAGAACCTTAAGAAATGCAGCCCAAGAGAGTAAGTCAGAACCAGAAAAAATAATCTTATTTCTCGAAACTGCAAGATACCAAGGCGCTTGAGTTATTTCGCCTAACTTTGAGAGGGATTGAATTTGCCAATATCCTGATGGCTTGTCCTGAGATTTTTGCAGAAGCTTTTGTCCTAACTCCTCTACCTTAAACGTAAATTGATTAATAGATTCGGAAACCATAGGGGAACTTACTACAGGCTTTTTTGACTGTTGTGACTCTTCTATGACTAAAGTTTCTGTAGACATATATATAAGACAATCAGCTTTTTTTCCAATAAACCTAGTATAGCTAAAAACTACTCAAAGGTTACAGTTAACAAAATAGAAAAATACTATTTGTAAGTCTGATCTAAAAAGCAAATTTCAGCTTATATTTTCATTTTATAGAAATTAATCAAGTCTATTTTCCTAGACAAGTTTGGCAAGGCTATTCTTACAGATAAAAAACTAGATTCCTCGCGCTCCAATTTTCAGAAAAAATTTTCTTAGTCAAGTAATTATATTTATAGCAGTTATTGAGCCTTATCTAAAAAGGTCTTTAATTTGAGAATGTTTCCGCTGAAAGCTCTCAAATAAGCAAAAACGGCAATAAGTTTGGCTAAAAACCGTTATCATTATTGAAGTTTGAATTTATATTTTGGGATGGAATGCGATGATCATGGCACAATCTAAATTGATTACTGCCTTTAGTATGACAGCACTTATAACAATCACAACAATTGATCTTGCTGCTGTTTCCTCTACTACTCCTGAATCAGTATCTCCTCAACAGAGTCAGGCTTCTTCTCGAGAAGTCCATCAGGATAATATTAAATCTTTAGATATAAGTTCTGATGGTCAGACCTTGATTAGTAGTAGCGATGACCAAGCTATCAAAATCTGGAATTTATCAGATGGGAAATTGCGCCACGAGATTTCCGTGAATAATTGGGTTTATCAGGTCGCCCTCAGTCCAAATGATCAATTGATCGCTAGTGGTAACGGTGACAATACGGTAAAACTATGGGGGTTAGATGGGAGACTTCTCCGTAGTCTCTCTGGACATACGAGTAAGGTTACTACTATTGCATTTAACCCAAGTGGCGATCTCCTTGCCAGTGGTAGTTGGGACAAAACCATACGTATCTGGGACTTAAAAACCGAGAAGACGATACGCACCCTCGCTGGACATTCAGGCTTAATTATTGCCGTAGAAATTAGCCCTGATGGAAAATTACTCGCTAGTGGCGATTCGGAAGGAACAGTTAATGTCTGGAACTTAGAAACGGGAAATCTCCTTCATAGTTTTAGCGAACATAGCAACTGGGCGCGATCTTTAGTTTTTACCCCA
>JBBQDV010000245.1:0-4255 GCA_038320005.1 Cyanophyceae cyanobacterium | reverse complement strand
GGTCAAAATACGCTGATGTGTCTGTTGTATGTGCAACGGGAGGAGGGGGTTGAGTTGTCTGATGAGCAATTGCGCGATCGCGTTTCTGCCCAAATACAAAGTAAATTAGCCCAAGAAGAATTTAATCTTACCCCTTTAATTGGTGTTACCGTGTTACATTCACCAGGACAACCTCGTTAGTAAGCAAATTGCAAAGAAGCAAAAGAAGATAACCTGAAAATGGTAACATACCAGGATAGGGTTTGGATCTGATTCAAAATATCTACCTAAACTTACCTGCAAACTTCCAAGCTATGATATTCTAGACGTATAACTCATCTTATCCTGCCAAAAACCAAGGCAAGAATATAGTTGAGGATTTGGCGGATAGTTCGTCCGTGTCAGCTTGTGGATTGGGAAGTGCCGACACCCCAGGATGAAGCAGGAAGTAAGCGTTAAATCTACTCTGGTAGATTTGAGTAAGTTTTATAGAACAGTTAGGTGCTAACCTGCCCAATACAAAAATTATTTAGAGTCAAGATTAATTACTTATGGCACAACGTACTTGGTTGGGAAACGTTTTAAAACCCTTAAATTCAGAATATGGTAAAGTTGTCCCTGGTTGGGGAACTACTCCTTTAATGGCAGTTTTCATGGGTTTATTCTTTGTATTTTTGCTGATCATTCTGCAAATTTACAATTCTTCTCTGATCCTTAACAGCTTCGATGTTGATTGGAAGAGTCTTAATTTTTAGGCATCTAGCTTCTTGGAGATTAAGCCACCTACCCCGACTTTTCGGGGTTTTTTCGTTAATTTCCTGGACGGATATTTCTCAGCCTTAGTTCTTATCGGGGAGTGAAGGGAAATAATCCTTCGCTATAATTTTGGAAGAATAAGGTAAATCAAGGTAAGCACAGAGCAGGTTTTATGAATGTCTTCGGTGTCGGTTTGCCAGAAATGGCATTAATTTTTATCATTGCTTTACTAGTCTTTGGTCCAAAAAAGTTACCAGAAATTGGTCGAAGTGCGGGGAAAGCAATTCGAGGGTTTCAAGATGCTTCTAAAGAATTTGAAAACGAGTTCAAGAAAGAAGCCCAACAAATTGAAGAATCCGTAAAAATGAAAGCTCAGTTAGAGTCTCAAGAAAGCAAACAAGCTGCAAATCAAGAGACAACAGAAACATCACAACAGGGATAAAAGACAAAACATATACCCCACTTCGACAAGAATGGGGCATATATTTTTCTCTGTACTGTTATTTTTCTTAGCTTCCCAGACCTACAACAGAAGTAGTTAAACTTCCTTTTGGATGTGGTTCTATGGTTTTGAGACTAGGAAAAAGAAAATGATTTTCTTCAACATACTGAGCGCCAAATAAACCTTTCTCTGCCCAGAAGTATCTGTCTGTAGTATGCTCGTTACGCCGTACAACTAAAACAGCAGGAGGATGAATACCCTCTCCAGAAATATATTTTCTGGCTGCTGTCACGGGTTTGTCTTCACCGCTTTCTAGATTATACTGAGGAACGAGTTCTAGAATTTTCCGCCCCTCTTGACGACGACGACTTTTCCGTTTGCGTTTTCTTGCCAACCTAATTTACCTCCTCTTAGGGTTAATAGCCGTAATGATAGCTACAAAAACCGAGTGAATTATATCCCCAAAAACGAAAAATATCAATGGGTCTAAGAAAAGAGACTATAAATCTGTACCCTTGTCAAGCAGGTATCTCAGAAACAATAAAGACAAAAGAGACAGGGATAAAAATATTAATAAAATTAATATAAGCTTAATTTTTGTTTACAATTGGAAGAAGAATATCAAAATATATTCTTTGAGAGAGATTATTATTCCTCAGCCTAAGAGTAATTTATTTAGTAGAACTGTCGGTGAGTATCTTCTGAATTCAAGTGATTCTCGAATTGATCAAGTCATGTCTAACACCCATTCTATCTTTGTCCCTGCTACCCAGGAATTTGTTACTCTCTGTAAGTCACAAGTTTCACTCCTGACGCAAGGACTAGGTGCAAGTTGGGGTGTTGTTTACCTGACACAAGAATTGGTCGAAGATGCTCAAACTAAGTTAATCCCTGTGGTCGCTTATCCTGATGCAGCGACAACTGAACAAGATGAGGGTAGATTTCCCCAAGCTTTGCCCCTCTCGCCCCCACAAACTCGCTTACTGGCAGATTCTATCTCTTTAAATAAGGATTCTCAGACAGAATTATTTTGGCAACAGCGTCAAGTGGTTTTGCCGTTGATGTATGATGAATTAGTGATGGGGGTATTGGTTGCTGGACGAGAAGATCGACAGTGGAACGAAAGGGAACTAGGACAACTGAAAGAAGTGGCGAAAACTCTAACTATTGCTTGTATTTTAGACCAACGCCAAACCTGGTTTCAGCGGAAGCTTCAGCAACAAAGGGATCTAGAACAGCAGCAATTAGATCACTTTGATGATGTGTTACACCAAGTCCGTAACCCCTTAACTGCTTTACACACCTTTGGAAAGCTATTGCTAAAGCGTTTTTTACCTGAAGATAAGAATTATAGAATTGCAGGAAGTATTGTCAGAGAAAGCGATCGCGTTCAAGAATTACTTCAACAACTCGAAAGCGATTTTGGTCTTTTTGACCTCGATTCACAAACTTTAACTTTAGAAACTACTTCCACTGCTTTACCACCATCGCGTCCTTTTTTACTTCCAGGTAATAGCCTCAACTTAGAACCCCTTGTAATCGCAGAGATTCTTGATCCTCTTATTTCTTCCGCCCAAGCTATTGCTCAAGAAAAAGCTATCACTATTAGAACAAATTTGCCAGGATCTTCTCTTCCCACGATTCAAGGGGATGCTAGGGCGATTAGGGAAGTTTTGAATAACTTGATCGATAATGCGATTAAGTACAGCCCAGAAGGGGGAGAGATAGCCTTAGAGGTGGGGTTACAACGGGAGGAGGGAGAACGGGTATTTCAGGGAATCGCGATCGCGGATAATGGCTTTGGGATTCCAGTTCGAGATCAAGATAAAATCTTTACCCGTCATTATCGTGGGGTACAATCTGAGGGGGAAATATCTGGTAGTGGCTTAGGACTCGCGATCGCGCAAAAACTCACCGAACAAATGCAGGGTGAGATAGAATTAATCAGCCCGACCCTACCCACAGGAAAAGGAACAACCTTTATTGTCTGGCTACCCCAAACTTGAATCTTTAACTCCCAGGGATGAGGTAATCTTAGAAAGGACTGTATTCCCGAACAAAGCTAAAAGTAGTAAATAGAATGCCAGAAGAGGCGAAAGCAAGCCTAGCCAACTTTAAAGTTGGGGTTGATAATGTGATATTTTCCGTTGATTCTGACCATAACCGTTTATTGGTACTCCTGGTTAAACGCAGCCATGAACCCTACCAAAATAACTGGGGATTGCCAGGAACTTTAGTACGCCAAGGGGAATCTTTAGAAGCAGCAGCCCAAAGGATCTTGGCAGAAAAAATTCGGGTTGAGAACTTATATCTAGAACAACTCTACACCTTTGGCGGACCTGAACGCGATCCGAGAGAATCACCCCAAAGGTTTGGTGTCCGCTATTTATCAGTCAGTTATTTCGCCTTAGTCCGTCTAGAAGCAGCCCAACTACTCACTGATAGTAATACAGCTTGGCACTCTGTCCAAAGTATCCCTCAACTAGCCTTTGATCATCCCCAAATTCTCGAATACGGCTACCAACGCCTGCGCAATAAACTAGAATATAGCCCCATCGCCTTTGAAGTATTACCTGAAACCTTTACCCTCAGCGATGTTTACCAACTTTATAGCACCGTCCTGGGCGAAAACTTTGCAGACTATTCTAACTTTCGCACCCGACTTTTAAAATTAGGAATACTCTGTGATACAGGGGTGAAAGTCTCCAGAGGTGCGGGTCGTCCAGCAAGTCTCTACCGCTTTGATGCAGAAGCATTTATTCCCCTGAAAGATAAACCTTTAGTTTTTATATGAAGCTACAGAAAACCACTTTATTTTTACTTATTTTTGCTTTAGCTTTAGGACTAGTTGTTTATATTAACGAAGTTCAACAATCATCACCCCAAGCGAGTAAAAGTACCACTCAACAACCTATTTTTAACTTTTCTGAACAAGAGATTAATCGCCTCACCGTTGAAACTGAAAACGACACCTTAGTATTTGAAAAGACAGGAAACTTACCCCTTCCTTGGGAAATGGAAGAACCAGAAGAAGTTACTGCTAATGATGCAGCAGTTGTCTTTTTACTAGATTTACTG
>JBBQDV010000244.1:0-4270 GCA_038320005.1 Cyanophyceae cyanobacterium | reverse complement strand
CAAAATTCCAAAAGTTTTCTAGGACAACTTGTCAAAAAGCTCTATGTCTTTCAATACCGTTTTTGGAGTGTGGTGACTGGGGCTGAGATTCCCTTAAATACAAAGATTGCTGGAGGGTTAATTTTGCCCCATCCTAACGGTATTGTTTTTCATCCTCGCGTTTCTATTGGTCCTAACTGTATGATTTTTCAGCAAGTTACCATTGTCGGTGATGTAGAAATTGGTGGTCATGTTGATATTGGGGCAGGAGCAAAAATCATTCGTGCTGTCAAAATCCGAGATCATGCCCGTATTGGTGCAAATGCTGTTGTTCTTGATGATATTCCCACAGGAGCAACAGTCGTAGGAATTCCTGCTAGAATTATTTCCAAACAAAATAGCGAAGATTTTCAAACAGAGTGGGAAGAAAGCCCAGTTTCCTCCTAAACTGAAGAGTAGATTAACTGCTCTCAACTCTAGATAAATACAGCTGAATATATGCAGACCCTCTCTAAGCCAGAATCAACCCCTAATTATGCCCTGAATACAGACCCCACTATTCATCGTCGCCAAACTCGTCCAGTAAAAGTGGGTGATGTCACCATCGGCGGTGGAAATCCAGTGGTGGTGCAGTCGATGATTAATGAAGATACTCTAGATATTGCAGGTTCTGTCGCTGCGATTCGTCGCCTTCATGAAATTGGCTGTGAAATTGTTCGCGTCACTGTTCCTAGTATGGCTCACGCTAAAGCATTAGGGGTGATTCAGGAAAAATTGAGCCAAACCTATCAAAAAGTTCCTCTGGTTGCAGATGTCCACCACAATGGCATGAAAATCGCCTTAGAGGTTGCCAAGCACGTTGATAAAGTTAGGATCAATCCAGGCTTATATGTGTTTGAGAAACCGAAGGCTGACCGCACCGAATATACTGAGGCAGAATTTGCAGAAATTGGCGATAAAATCCGCCAAACCCTAGAACCGTTAGTAATTTCTTTGCGAGATCAAGGGAAAGCCATGCGGATTGGGGTGAATCATGGTTCTCTCGCGGAAAGAATGCTTTTTAGCTATGGTGATACTCCTGAAGGGATGGTAGAGTCGGCTTTGGAATTTATCAATATTTGCGACTCACTAGATTATCATAATCTGGTTATTTCTTTGAAAGCTTCCCGTGTTCCTGTGATGTTGGCAGCCTATCGCCTTATGGTACAACGGATGGATGAGTTGGGGATGGACTACCCTCTCCATCTAGGAGTGACAGAAGCAGGAGATGGTGAATATGGACGGATTAAATCTACTGCGGGAATCGGCACATTACTGGCTGAAGGAATTGGTGATACTCTGCGTGTTTCCTTGACTGAAGCGCCAGAGAAGGAGATTCCTGTTTGCTACAGCATCTTACAATCTTTGGGACTGCGGAAAACGATGGTGGAGTATGTGGCTTGTCCTTCTTGCGGTCGTACTCTCTTTAATCTGGAAGATGTGCTTCATGAAGTTCGCGAAGCAACAAAACATTTAGCAGGTTTAGATATTGCCGTGATGGGTTGTATTGTCAATGGTCCAGGGGAAATGGCAGATGCAGATTACGGTTATGTGGGTAAACAGCCTGGTTATATTTCTCTTTATCGCGGTCGGGAAGAAATCAAGAAAGTGCCAGAAGCACAGGGGGTTGAGGAGTTGCTGAATTTAATTAAAGGCGATGGGCGTTGGGTTGATCCTGCTTAGGCTTACCGAGATGGACGAGATCAATGTATCATAAAAGGATATATAAAGGTGCAATCTGCGCTTTCATTTGTTCTGTTATTTAGTTTTTTTGATTTAGGAGAATTCTCAGATGCTTACCCTCAAAATTGCGGTATATGTTGTTGTCGGTTTATTTATTTCCCTATTTGTCTTTGGTTTCTTATCTAGTGACACCACGAGAAACCCTGGTCGTCAGGATTTTGAATAATCCCTTGATGTTCTCTCTATCTTATATAAGGTAGAGAGATTTTAGTATTTTTAACTTCCCTTTCTTCTCGGTTTGTTGTTTGTTACTTCTGTAATAGCAGAAGATACGGTTTTGCTGAGTTGGACTCTACTCCCTGCAATTGGTTTAGCTTTGGCAAACTTATATTGTCATAAGCTAATTCTCTATAGCCATATTCCTCGTCGGGGTTGGTTATCTTTTGCTGGTGGGGTTACGGTTGCTTATGTATTCGTCCATCTTTTACCAGAACTTAGCGAAAGGCAACGTCAGTTTGAAGAATTTGGCATTCAAGGATTAAGTTTCCTCGAACACCATATTTATTTAATGTCATTGTTGGGTCTAGTTATTTTCTATGGTTTAGAAAAACTTGCTGTCTTATCGCGCCAGAATAATAAAAATAAGACTGATTCGACGACGTTTTGGTTACATATTATTTCCTTTGGGATTAATAATGCTTTAATTGGTTATTTATTAATACAAAGGGGAAATTTAGGAGTTGCAAACTCGGTAGTTTTTACGATCGCGATCGCGTTTCACTTTGTTGTTAATGACGACAGTTTACAAAAACACCACAAGTCTCAGTATGACCGAGTTGGTAGGTGGTTACTGGCTGGGTCTGTGCTTTTTGGCTGGGGAGTAGGAAGTCGTACTAACGTTCCTGAGCTTGTTATTGCAAGTTTGTCAGCTTTTGTGGCTGGGGTAATTATCCTCAATGCGCTCAAAGACGAGTTACCTAAAGAAGGTGATAGTCGCTTTCTTTTCTTCTGTCTTGGCTCTTTTCTTTATACTGTTTTACTTTTGGTCTTAGAAAAACTTTAATAATATATGAGTTCGCAAGCCTACGCGATTGATTTTGGGACGAGTAATACAGTTATAACTCGTTGGAATGAAGCAACACAAACAGCAGAAGTTATTCGTTTACCTGCATCTGGGCAAATTGGCGAGAATCCGCCTTTGATTCCTAGTTTGGTCTATGTGGAGGATGGGAGTCAGGGTAAGGTTTGCGTTGGACAGGAAGTGCGCGATCGCGGTTTTGATCTCAAAGATGATCCCCGTTTCTTTAAAGGCTTTAAGCGTGGTATTGGTTCAGAAATTCAAGGCTTTTTACCCCAACTGGACGGGGAAACAATTAGTTTTGAACAGGTGGGACATTGGTTTCTAGACGATATTTTAAAGCAACTTCCAGAAACTCCTGAATCGTTAGTTTTAACTGTTCCCGTTGATAGTTTTGAGGCTTATCGTCATTGGTTGAGTGGGGTTTGTTATTCCTTAGATATTGCCCAAATTCGTCTTATTGATGAACCCACTGCTGCTGCTTTGGGCTATGGGGTGACGGGAGAAGAAACTCTTTTAGTTGTCGATTTTGGTGGGGGTACGGTGGACTTATCCCTTGTCCAACTCAATTTGGGGACAGAAGCGAAACCCTTGGGCTTTATTATGAAGTGGGGGGATAAGTTTCTTGGGGAAAATACCAAGCAGAAGCCAAGAACAGCGAGAGTTTTAGGGAAAGCAGGGGAAAGTTTGGGAGGAAGTGATCTTGATAATTGGTTAGTAGATTATTTTAGCCAGACGCAGAATTTAGTGAAATCTTCTTTAACAACTCGGTTAGCGGAACGCTTAAAGATAAAGCTTTCAACGCGGAAACAAGCCGAAGAAGTCTATTTTGATGATCAGACTTTTACTAGTTATGAGTTGAGTTTAGATCGCGATCAATTTAATGATATTCTTAGTAACCATGACTTTTTTGCCCAACTGGATGAACTGATGACCCAAGTTTTACAACAGGGACGCAGACAGGGGATTGAAGTTAAAGATATTGATGCGGTTTTGTTGGTGGGGGGAACGACTCAGATTCCCGCGATACAGGATTGGATTTCTGGCTATTTTAGTGCGGAGAAGATAAAGAGAGAGAAACCCTTTACTGCTATTGCTTCAGGGGCTTTACAACTGGCGCAAGGAATAGAACTAAAAGACTTTTTGTATCATAGCTATGGCATCCGCTATTGGAATCGTCGTAATAAATGTCATAGTTGGCATCCGATTATTAAAGCAGGACAGGCTTATCCGATGCAAAACCCTGTAGAAATTATGTTGGGGGCTTCGGTGGATAATCAACCTAGTGTTGAACTGATTATTGGCGAAATTGGCGCAGATACAGGGAAAACAGAAGTTTATTTTGAAGGGGGAAGGTTGATGACTCGCAGTATTGGGGTCGATGCCTCAGTACAAGCCTTGAATGATCGTACAGGGGCAAGAACGATCGCGCAATTAAATCCTGTGGGAAATCCTGGGCGCGATCGCGTCAAAGTACAATTTTGGGTCGAT
>JBBQDV010000243.1:0-4271 GCA_038320005.1 Cyanophyceae cyanobacterium | reverse complement strand
ATGGGCTTTTGAATTTGAGAACCGCTTTTATCCTGATGTGGATGATTCGGCGGTGGTAGTAATGGCTTTATCTCACGTAAAGTTACCAGATGAGGAATTAAAAGGAAATGCGATCGCGCGATCGCGAAAATGGATTGAAACCAAGCAATGTTACCCTGGTGGTTGGGGTGCATTTGATAAAGATAATAATGCAGATTGGTTAAAAGAGTTACCCTATGGGGACTTGAAAGCAATGATTGACCCCAATACCGCCGATGTTACCGCCCGTGTCTTAGAAATGGTGGGACGTTGCAATCTTACCATTGACCCACGACGATTACAGCGAGCAATTCAGTATTTAGAACAAGAACAAGAACCCGAAGGCTGTTGGTTTGGGCGTTGGGGCGTAAATTATATCTATGGTACAAGTGGCGTATTATCAGCCCTATGTTTAATTGCTGCTGAAACCCACCAAACCCAGATCAAAAAAGCAGCCCAATGGTTACTAAGTTGTCAGAATCCCGATGGAGGTTGGGGAGAAACCTGCTTTAGTTACAATGACCGCAACTTAATGGGACAGGGAGATAGCACCCCCTCTCAAACCGCTTGGGCGTTAACTGGCTTGATGTCTGCGTTAGAAGTAACAGATATTGCAGCAACAACAGCGATTGAAAAAGGAATTAGTTATCTGGTCGAAACTCAGCTTCCTGACGGCACTTGGGATGAAGACTATTTTACAGGCACAGGTTTCCCTTGTCACTTCTACCTCAAATATCATTTCTATCAGCAGCATTTCCCCCTCACTGCTTTAGGGCGTTATGCAAAGATGATAGCCTAAACACTACGCTAGGTAAATCCTATCTTATTAGTTAGCGAAATTCTCTTCCCACTTGCGAGGAGGACTAGCACGGCGAATATTGCGCCAAATCTGAGTTCCTGCTGCTGTTCCATCAGCGACAGCAACAGAAACTTGGTTTAGTCCTTGCTTCAAGTCACCGAGAGCAAAAATCCGTTCATGACTAGTTTGCGCCATCTCATTAGTAACTAGATTTTCACCACTCCACTCCAAGCCTTTAATGCCTTTCAGGTAATGGTTGTGATAAATCGAACCCATATTAATTAAACCAGTGGTCGCTTCCACAACTGTACCATCTTCAAGTTCAATACCACTAAGCTTATGATTCTCACCATGAAGACGCTTAATCGGTGCTTCATAAAGAGGATAACCGTGGTCAGCTAACTTTTGCTTCATTTCGTCCCCAACCTCGCATAACCCATGGGTTAGCACCGAGATGTAAGGAGTAAACCAATTTAAGACAAACGCTGCATTAATTTGCGACTCAGAACCAGCAATTAAAACTGCTTTTTGATCCCACATATCAAAGCCATCACAAATCATGCAGACATGCAAGGTATAACCAGCATAATCATAGACATTTTGCATATCTTCCAACTTAGGTAAGATATCAATTACACCAGAAGCTGCAACCAAATATTTAGTTTTAAATACAGGGTAAACACTATTCTTCTTGCCAATTTTAACTTTGACCGCTAAAGTATCTCCTTCTTCTGTTACTTCCTCAACATAGCCTTGTAGATGGTCTGCACCCCATTCTAGAGCTTGTTTAGTACCATGTTTGATAAGATCTCTACCTGATGTATCGGGGTCAAAACCAACATAGTTGCGCAAGTCCTGCATCCAAAATGATCTTCCTAGACCCTTTTCGACCACTAGACAATTTAGACCATAACGGGCGAGATAAATAGCTGCGGATAGTCCACCCATACCACCACCGACAACAATTGCGTCATAGACGGTATCAAGACGAGTCTCAAAATTTTTACTAGAAAGCTTCATAGGTGTTATTCAAATATATAAACGGAATTTTAGAGAAAAAAGGCAGGGAAGGTTTGTAAAGTATGCCTCCCTGACCTAAATAATCGACGTATTAATTGCGCTTAACCGACAAATTTGCGAGCTTTAGCAACGCCACTAGATTCTCCACCTTTGAGATGAGCCAGCATAGTATCAGCGTCAGAAACTTCAAAGGGGTCTGTGGGACAGTTATCACCAAAATCTGGCTCAACAAAGACTTTTTCAATTTTGCAGTCATCAACTAGCAGGGAATAACGCCAAGAACGCATCCCAAAACCAAGGTTAGACTTCTCGACCAACATTCCCATTTTGCGAGTAAACTCACCATTACCATCAGGAAGCAAATATACATTATTTGCGCCAACTTGTTTGCCCCATTGGAACATAACGAAAGCATCGTTTACGGAAACGCAGATAATTGCATCAACACCATGAGCTTTGAATTCATCATAGAGTTCTTCGTAGCGAGGAAGATGGTTAGAAGAACAAGTCGGGGTAAACGCCCCAGGAAGGGAGAAGACAATTACTTTTTTACCAGCAAAAATATCTTTGGTTGTTTTATCTTCCCAACGGTAAGGGTTAGGACCTTCTACAGATTCATCTCGTACACGGGTTTTAAATGTAACGTTAGGGACTCTATCGACAGCAATCATGTTTGTTTTTCCTTTAGATAATTTAGAAGTCGTTATTGGTAGTATCTTGATGTCAGATACCATTATTCTAACTCAGAATAATTCTTATTTAGGAAAAAGTCAATAGAAGCAATTATTCAAATATAAGTTTTAATTAAGAATAGATGCTATTCCGAGAAGGAAACGTTACTATCTTAGATAGGGAATCCTAGTAATTTAAGGATTTTAGGAAAGTTAGAAGCTAATATGCTAAAACAAACAGATGAAATCATTCAAATCTTGAAGTCAGAAGGGTTACGGGTAACTCCGCAACGGTTTGCTGTCTATGCGAATCTGTTGGCGCGGACAGACCACCCCACCGCAGAAGATATTCTAACTGACCTCAATATAAATGCACCCACTTCTTCTCAAGCAACAGTGTATAGTTCCCTACAAGCTTTACAAAATGCAGGATTGGTGCGAGAGGTCTTGTTAGACGAAAAGGTGCGTCGTTATGATGCGAACGTTAAACCCCATCATCACTTTCGTTGTAAATGCTGTGGGACGATTGAAGATATTGCTTGGGAAACGATGCCAAAAATTAACTTACAACGCTTACGTCCAGGGTTGGAAGTTGAAAGCCATGAAATGACTCTACACGGTTTATGTGATCAATGTTCCCTTTAAACCTTACCTTTTTTATCTATTTTTAGTAATGCTAGACAAGCTACAATTGGAGTTAGGCGGAATCGTGTCTGCTTTACAAGGTGTCAGAAAACCAGCAAAAACATAACCTCGCATCGGTGCAGAAATTGGTAACCAACCATTACCAAAAAGTTTATTTTTGAAAGGAACAACTTGCTGTCCATCGGGCAAGATTCCCAATGCTTCACTATGAACTGTCGGTTGTGATTGTAAATAAAGACCACTACCTTTAGCAGAAACTTCTAAACAATCAATCTGGTCAAGTTGCTGTTGCTGTGGTAGAGACTGCTTTTCTAAAGAAGTGGGAGTACCTCGGACAGGTAAAGCCGTAAATATAGTCACAAAGCCGAGTGACATTAAAAAACTCGATAGGGATGTTTGCTGACCAAAAGTGAACATAATTTCTCACAAATATAATAATTAATATTTAAACTTTTTACTTATTGCGATCTTTAAATAAAAAATTAGTATCTGTAAGGATACTGATGACTATCCTGCCCATGAGCAGTTTTTATCTTCTTATACTAATCAGAGAAAGCTGATTTTCTATCTAGCAAACGGAGTAACATTAGCAGAAGCAGAAGATTATAAATAGTTACGGCTCATTTCCCAAAATCCCTAATTAGATAGATGTTAAAAATTATCAATTTACCTAAACTAGTTGATAGCCATGGCGAATTGCCAAGGTTAAGCACCTGGACATTAGCTATGTTTTTAAACATAAACGCAATTGATATTTATCTTCGACCGACGAGAAGACCCTCGCTTTTAGGGACGGGATAAATCAGGGGATATTTAAGATAAACGTTTTAAATAACTAATAAAGGGTGTAGAATGAAAAATCAGTTGCGGCGGACAGTCGTAACTTTAAAACGCTTCCTTCCCTTGAAGTTAATTCTAGGATGAGAAGAATCTGGCGCTTCTAGCGACGAGAGTATGTCAATAAATAGGAAAATATATATGTATAAGCAACAAAAAGATAACCAAACCCCGATAATTAAGCTTAATCGCACTGGACTTAGTGCAGTTGCGCTTGCAGCGATGGCACTTATTCTTCCTGCTTGTCAACCAGAGGAAGTTGGTGAAAATGTCACTACCGA
>JBBQDV010000242.1:0-4328 GCA_038320005.1 Cyanophyceae cyanobacterium | reverse complement strand
TTAGTTAGTTATCGTCAAAAACATCATTTCCAGCTTTACTACCGCCCCCAACGGTTACGAGGTCGATTTGCTGGCGATAGTAGTCAACACTCTTAACTTGGACATCAACGCGATCGCCTAAACGGTAAGCGGTGCGATTTTTCCGTCCGACTAAGCAAGTATGACGGGCGCGATATTCATACCAATCATCTTTGAGAGAACTGACATGAACTAAGCCTTCAACTAGGAGGTCTTCGATTTCGACAAAGAAACCGTAGGATTGTACCCCTGTAATTAGCCCTGTGAAGATTTGTCCAGTGCGTTCCTTCATCTTCTCTGCTTTGCGTAAGCCTTCGAGGTCTTTTTCCGCATCTTGTGCTAGTTTTTCGCGATCATTTAGATAAGGAACAACGGTGATAATATCTTCTTCTAACTTGGACTGGATATTGGGGGGTAAGACATTCCAGTTAATGTTACCGTGCGCACTGCTACTACCTAAATCTACACCTTTTTTTGTACGTGCATGACGACGATCGCGCCCTTCCGCAAAGACGGTGGTGAGGATGCGCTGAACCAGAAGATCAGGGTAACGTTGAGCAGGGGAAGCAAAATGCGTGTAACCTTCGTTATAACCTAAGCTAAAATGGCTTCCAGGTATGGTGCTATAGCGTTCAATTTTCAGAGTGGACTGTAAAAGATAGTTAAGAACTCTAGACACCTCAGACTGAACAAACTCTTGGGTCAATTTCTGATAGTCTTGAGGACTAATTGCGTCTTCTTCTGTCTCTACTGCATCTATATCCACCTCAATATTTAGGTTAGCTGATAATTTTATGAGGTCATCTAACTCTTCTAAATCGGGTAGGGGTTGGGTGCAGTAAATTCCTTGGATGGAAAGGGCTTGGAAGTGTGATGCTACGGCTTCTCCAGCGATAATTACCAACTCATTTAAAAGAGAACGCACAGGTAAAGAAGAGGATGTCGCGATCGCGCCCACCCGACCTTCATCTTTAAAAGGAAAACTGCGATCCAAATCATCAACTTCAAAACTACCCCTTTGTTGTCGCTTCGCCTTTAAAGTAGGACAAACATTGAAGAAGAGGTTATTGAGCATTTCTACTACCGCTTCTGTCGAACCATCAAGATCTTCCTCGCGACCGAGAAGAGATTGGGCTTCAGTATAAGGGAGAATATGATCAACTTTAATTACAGAAGGTCGAATTGTAAACTCCTCGACCTCACCAATTTCGCTGAGGTTTAGCAAAATACTCATTCCTAAACGTTCTTCCCCTTCAACCAAAGAGAAACAAGCTGCTGTTTCTTCTGGAAATAGAGGTAAAATCAGATTTCCTAAATGAATTGCAGTTCCTCGCTTTCTCGCAGCACGGTCTAAGATAGAATCTGCTTTCACATAATGGGCGATATCGGTAATATGAATTCCAACGCGCCAATGACCTGCTTCAATTTGTTCTAAGGTGAAAGCATTTTCTACCCAAGGAACAGCAGTGGTTTCTTCAAAGGAAATCGTGAGGAGGTCAGTAAGATCAAGGCGATCTTTTGTTTCTGCTTTACTAAACTTCGGCGATAGGGCTTTTGCTGCTTCTATTACCTCTTCTTTAAATCTTTGCGGTAAATCATGCTTACAGATGACAATATCCGTATCCGCTGCTGCTTCCGCATCACTTCCTAAGATTTTTGTGACCTGACCGATGGGGGGATGTTGTCCCAGGGGATAACGTACCACCTCCACATGAACTAAGTGGTCAATCGCATCTTGAAGTTCTTCTTTTTGATTGGCTAAGGCTAACTCAAAGAGCAAACGATCATCGAGGGGAACGGCTTGATAGTCTCCCTCTTCTCCAGTCTTCACCTTAGCGAGTAAAGAGGGGTTAGCCCTTTCTAAAATCACCTTTACTTCCCCTTCAGGAGAACGACGACGAGTTCCTTCCTTCAAGACTTTCACTAAAACGCGATCGCCATTCCAAGCGTTACTGAGGTGGCTTTCGCGAATATAGACATCATCCGCCCCTTCCGTATCTTGAATCGCAAAACAAAACCCCTTACTAGAACAGCGTAATTTAGCTTCAACCACATCATCTTCAGGAACTCGGCGATATTTCCCCCGTTCTTTGGTGACAACATTGATTTTTTCCAATAAATCCAGAATAATCTGTAATCTTTCACTATCTTCTGAATCTTGACAGCCTAGCCTTTTTTCAAGAGACTTAGCAGCGACTAACTTATCGTCGCTGAATTGAGCAAGTAATGTAGCGATTGAGAATTCCATGCAAAGTAATCCTTTTCTTGATTGCGAATGTAGTGTGTTCACGTGTTGATGTAGATTTTACTGTTTACATCCCCTTGGGAAAACCATAAGTTCAGAAAAAAAGAGGTCAGTGACAACTTGGTTAACGTTTAGGACTCAGAGAGTCAGTTACAGAGGTTACATTTTTGCCTTAAAGGAGTAACTGTCGATACCTGAGATTTTAACCTCTTGTGCGGTGACACCCTGATCATTTAGAATCTGTTGGATTCCATCTATCTTACTGTTGTTGTTAACAAATACATCAATAGTAAAATAAGCAAGGGGACAAGTTGACTATTTCATTTCTTCAGGAGTCTGGGGCTAAACGAATGAAAATTTCTGCTTATCAACAGAAATATTAAGGGGGTCTAAGTTTTCGCAACTATCATGTTCTGGCTACCAGTGAGACACCGAAAAGCAGCTTTAATAACCTAGATCATAATCTCCATTGTTGCTCTTGACCCAAGTTTCAGTTAACCCAAACTTAATGCCAAGTTATCTACTTTTAAGTGAATAACCCTAGTATTAAGATAACTTGCTAGAAGATAGACAACTATAATCATTTTAGTTTCTTAAGGAACTTTCGCAAAGTTTTTTCCTGAGAAAGCTATATTGGTACATAGGTACGCTATAAAAGATTAAATTAGAAGCTATGTTTGCAGCATTTTGGCAACGTTATCCCCAGGGAAGCCTGACCAGTGACATACTCCCCTCTCAAGAGGGAATATTTATTGTGCGCTCTATTGTGAAGATGGAAGAGAAAGTCTTGGCTTCGGGGTTAGGATCAGCAGCAACAATTGAAGAAGCAGAAGATAAAGCCAGGAATAGAGCCTTGGCGATACTAGATCTTCCCGCAAACAGTTCCCAAACTGCTCCACCCTCAAGTATCCCCCAGACACAGGTTCAACAAACTATTCCCCAAGTTACCTCTCCATCTAGTCTATCTCATTCTGAGCAACGGATTCAAGACATTTCGCCTCAACCGCCTGTTGTGGAAACCCCTATCTCTATACCTGAGTTGGAGCTAGAAACGACTCCCCTAGTAACGGAGGCTGTTGCTCCTCTGGTGGAAGAAGAAGAGGTCATAGAGTCTGAACCTGAAATAATGACTGACCCAATCCCGACAGCCCAATTAGAAACCCCAATTGATTTCTCTGATGTAATTGCGAGAACTAATGTGGAGTTAAAGCGGTTAGGCTGGACGAGTGAGCAAGGAAAGGACTATTTACTTGCAACTTATGGTAAAAGATCACGCCAGTTGTTGACAGATGAGGAGTTAGTCGAGTTTTTACATTATCTCGCTACTCAACCGAGTCCGTCTTAGGGTGAGGGGGTGAGGATAAGCAATAAAGTTGCTCAAATTCCCCTATTCTCAATTCTCAATTTGTCCCAACTCTGAACTTCTTACCTTATCACCCATATAGTTTGTCCACAGTAGGCGCACGGCGATGATTAGAAAGCCCAGACCTGCTAACAACTTCAGTAAATTAGTGGGTAAAATTTGTGCGACTGCTTCCCCTGCGATTACCCCCAGGAAACTGGCGAGAATTAAGGCGGTGACAGAACCTAAGAAGACCGCACGGGGGGAGTTGGAGCTTCCTCCGAGGGCGATAGCAGCTAGTTGGCTTTTGTCTCCTAGTTCGGCGAGGAAGATGGTAATAAAGCTAAGTCCGAAAAGTTGCCAATCCATCATTATACCTCCAGGGGACTCCCGTTAAAGCTGATCGGCTTAACGGTGAGAGGAATGGAGGTCAATAAATAAACTGAGCGAAGCGAATCCTTGTCTCTAGTGTGCATAAGAGTATCCGTCATTTTTGTGAATATGGGATAAGTATTTAGGATGGACATCGAATTTAATAGTAGGAAGTTGCAGAACAAAAGAAGGGCGAAATCTAATACCGACCCGACCGATATATCTTCCAGCAAACTTGCCTTTTGGGATAACAGCCCTCACGATATCCCCCGTCTGGAATCCCTGAAAGAATTTAGCTCTAGGAGCATGACCAATAGGAAATCCGAACTTATTGGGGCGACAGCGTTGACG
>JBBQDV010000241.1:0-4329 GCA_038320005.1 Cyanophyceae cyanobacterium | reverse complement strand
CTCTCCCTTACTTTTAATCAGCACAGTAATTTCCATGAGTTTAATTTACCTTCTTCCTCCCCTCGCCTTGATTTGGGGGCTAGTTAGTAGTAATTGGTTAATTGCTGGATTAGCTGGATTGGTCGTCTTAATGATGAGTATTGCCTATTTACCAACAATACGCCTTTATAAATTATCTCCATTATGGGCATTTAGTTTAAGCGCGATCGCGTTTCTTTACACCCTAATGACCTTAGATTCTGCCCGTCGCCACTGGTCAAAACAAGGCGGAAGTTGGAAAGGACGAGTTTACTCGCAACATTAATAATATTTCTCATTCCTCACCAGACTGATAATCAAAAATCAAATAAGCTTTAGTTTTTAAGCTATACTCAGCACAAAAGCTAATACCATGCGTCATTTGGCAGATTTCAGCGACAATTTCGCTGAAAAACAACAGCTTTGAGATAAGATTATCGAAACCTAAATTTAATTATCGCCCAGATATTCAGCATTTTTTAATTTTGTTGAAATAGCATTAGGAAATAGAAAAAAAGAGGAGTGAAATAAATGAATTTATGTAATGATGCCCTGGAAATGCTGAAGCAGACCAGTCGAACCTTTTATATTCCTATTAATCGTTTGCCTTTAGGACTGAAAGAAGCAGTTGCTTCTGCTTACCTTTGTATGCGCGCTATTGATGAAATTGAAGACCACCCTGGCTTAACTAATGATATCAAAGCCCAACGCCTCCGCCAAATTAGTGCAGCCCTACAAGCTGGACCTGAAAAAAAGGTTTTTGATGACCTCTCAACTAGCCTCAACCAAGACTCCCATCCCTTAGAAGAAGTAACAATAAGAATCGGAGAATGGTCACTCCTTGCGCCCCCCGAAATCGCCCCTCGGATATGGGATGCTACCGCAGCAATGGCAGACCGAATGGCATACTGGGCAGACCGTAACTGGACTGTGAAAACAAAAGCAGACTTAGACCAATATACCTTTAGTGTGGCAGGGGCAGTGGGATTACTTCTCTCCGACCTTTGGGCTTGGAACGATGGAACTCAAACAAATCGAGTTCATGCTATCGGCTTCGGTCGGGGTTTACAATCTGTGAATATTTTACGCAACGGCAAGGAAGATGGTCAACGAGGAGTTGACTTTTATCCCGAAAATTGGACAAAAAAAGAAATGGATAGCTATGCCCGTTATAATCTCGCCCTCGCTGATGCTTATACAGCCTCTCTCCCCAAAGGACCCGCTTTAGATTTTTGTCGTCTTCCCCTTACTCTCGCCTATGCAACCCTCAATGCAATGGCTAATGGCGAGGAGAAACTTAGCCGTCACACAGTAATTAAGTTAGTTGAACAAGTTTTCAGCAGTAAGCGGTAATCTTTTTGAGAATTTTGGAGGTGGGGATATATTGTTGTTGCCTTTCCTCCTCTGGAGTTTCGCCAAAATAAGAGTATCTTCTTCCTATGCCAAAGCCATGACTCTCCTCCGTATTTCCCAAAGCCACCTTTCTAGCTTAGAAACTTGTCCCCGTCGCTTTCAAAATACCTATCTGGAACAACTGAAATCTCCTGTTAGTTTAGACCAACAAGAAAGAACTCTCTGGGGTAGTCAGTTCCACCTTTTGATGCAGCAGAGGGAGTTAGGCTTATCGGTGGAGGCGATTACAGAACGCGATCGCGATCTACAATCTTCTGTAGAAGCATTAATAAAAGCAGCACCAGCTATCTTTGCATCCAACAGTGAAAATGAAAGGGAAGCAGAACACTCTCGCACCCTCCGCCTTCGTAATTATTTATTAACAGTAATCTATGACTTACTGATTACCAAACCCCAAAAGGCAGAAATCTTCGACTGGAAAACCTATCTGATTCCCACCGATTCTAAAAAAGTAGCCAAAACTTGGCAAACTCGCCTTTATCTATACGTTTTAGCCGAAACTTCGACCTATTCCCCCGAACAAATTTCCATGACCTATTGGTTTGTGAAGTTACCCAACAAACCGAAAAGTATAACCTTCAAATATAGCCAAGCCCAACACGAACAAACCCAACAAGACTTAGCAGAACTACTAATTTGTTTAGATGATTGGTTAGAAGCCTACAATGAATCAGGATATCCCTTTCCTAAAGTATCCCCCACAAAAGGACATTGTAAAGATTGCAACTTTGCCCTTCGTTGTCAACGGATAAATAGTAATCAGGATAAATATTCCCTAGCAGAAATTGAAGAAGTTATAATTTAGCTGATTTCTAACATTTGCTCTAATTTATCTCTTTTAAGTTCCCGTCCAATAAAAACTAAACGAGTTTGACGAATTTCTGCTGAATCCCAAAAGCGGTCATAAAAAGAATCAAAGCGATTCCCTACCCCTTGTAATACCATTCGCATCGGTTTATTTGGTACATTTACGAACCCTTTAATGCGATAAATCTCTTGCTCTTTTACTAAAGTCTGGAGCTTTTCTTTTAATAATTCTGGATCAAAAGATTGATTGGAAATAATATTAATAGAATTAATTTCATCATCATGGTCATGTTCCTCTTCATGGTCGTGATGACTAGGACGACTTTCTAAGTTATCTTCCACTGCTGCATTAAAACCGAGGAGTAAATTGGGGTCAACTTCCCCGTTACCGCAGGTGACAACCTTTACCCCATCTTGTAATTCTGTTTCTAACCAATCTTTAATCTTACTTAAAGTTTCTGCACTAACTAAATCAGTTTTCGTTAGCAGCACTAAATCTGCGCAAGCTAATTGGTCTTCAAATAACTCTTCAATCGGGGTTTCATGGTCTAAATTGGGGTCAGCTTCTCTTTGGAGTGCAACAGCTTCTAAATCCCCTGCTAGAGTCCCCTCCGCTAGGGCTACACAGTCCACCACAGTAATCACCCCATCTACCGTGACACTATTGCGAATTTCTTGCCAAGCAAAGGCTTGAATCAAAGGCTTTGGTAAAGCTAATCCTGATGTTTCAATCAAGATACAATCTATCTTATCTTTGCGTTTCAGGAGTTCTTGCATTGTGGGGTAAAACTCCTCTTGTACTGTGCAACAAAGACAACCATTAGTAAGTTCAACAATATTACTACTGCTATCGTCTTCTTCATCACAAACTTGACAAGAACGTAATAAATCGCCGTCAATTCCTACTTCCCCAAACTCATTAACTAAAACAGCAATTCTTTTACCTTGATTATTCTGTAATAAGTTGCGAACTAGAGTAGTTTTACCTGCTCCCAGGAAACCAGTAATAATTGTAACAGGAATTTTATGCATGGATAACATCCGTACCTCGCAGATGAATTAATAAGTTTCATAACTCGGTGGGTGTTCTGACTAAGAGATTAATTTAATCTCATCACAGTTGCGGGACAGCGTTGGACTTGCACCAAACTTTCCCCTTTACTCCTGAAGGCCATTCTCCTCCAGAACCGAGTTATATCCGCTAGTCTATCACAACCATCAGCCTATTATTTACTTTCGCACCGTAATCGTATAAGAATCCCGTTGCTTTTCCTCCCGTTTGGAACGAACTAAGCGAAAATCAGGATCAATATATAAATGTTCTAACTTAGGCTTGGCGTGATAAGTTGTTTCTAATCTTTTTGCCCTTTTTTTATTCATCTTCTTGAAGATAGATGTCTTACTCGGATCAGAAGCAGTATATTTTTTTGACACCTTTGTAAACCAAGATTCTGCTTTCTCTGCACTCAAAGGGATAGCATTAAATCGTATAGTTTGTTCTATGCCCACATTTTCAATATACCAGTGGTCTTCTTGCACTTCATAGCTTTGGATAATCATTAAATCCCAAGATATTAACATTGAAGCAAGTTGACGCAACACTGGTAACTTTTGTCCAGGGGAATAACGGGCGAGATTAGCATAATAGCCATTATCATGAAAAATTTGATAGGATTGCGATCGCGATCGTCCAGGAAAGATATCCTGAAAAGGAATAGTAGACCAAATCGGTATCCATGTCCCCACCACTAAATCCATTTGTGCTTGGGCTTCAGGGTAAGGATTACGGCGCGACAACTCCTCAAAAAAAGGCATCAACTCCTGCTTGAGAAACTTGTTTTTTGCAGTCAGAGAATCCCTATCCCTCCCTTTAGTTAAATCGACAAGATAACTCTTCAGCTTCTCGGTACTCCAGTCTGTTAAATTTGTTGGTGTTGCTGATGTCATCTTTTTCCCCTCCAGATAGAACAAAGGGAGTCCACCCCATTACATATGTACTTGACTTAAAATATAGCGCAGACGGTCATAGTCATCATTTAACACAAGACTGAGATTGCGCCCCACCTCCACCAGCCAAGCGCGGTCAGCATT
>JBBQDV010000240.1:0-4420 GCA_038320005.1 Cyanophyceae cyanobacterium | reverse complement strand
ATGACCGTTGACTCTCAAGAAAATCTAGAAAATAACGAATTAGAATCAACTCAATCTTCAGATTCTTCTTCAAATCCTCGTGTTGGTGCTAGGGTCGCTGGCGCAGCCATCGGTAGTGTTATCGGTGGTCGTTCTGGAGGTGTAGTCGGCGCAGTTGTCGGCGCAATTGGTGGCGCTCTCGCGGGTAAAGGTGCTGCGGATACCGTTGACCGCACGGTTGACAATATTGGGGAAGCAGCTCACACCGTCGCCGAGGGGGTTAAAGAAACCGTCGAAGACCTGGGGGAAACAGCGAAAGAAACTGTACAGGAAATTAAGCCTTCTATTACAGGTACAGCAGAAGCAGTTAGAGAAACCGTACAGGAAGTCAAGCCTTCTATTACGGGTACAGCAGAAGCCATTAGGGAAACAGTGGAGGAATCCAAGCCTTCTGTCGTACACGCAGTTGAGGAAGCATCAGAGGAAGTAAAACCGACGATTAGAAGTGTGAAAGATTCAGTCAATCATACCGTTGAAGGCGTTCAACCTGCGGTACAACAGGCTGCGGACTCAATTAAGAAAACTACTGAGGAACTGAAACCTTCAGCTAAAGCAGTCGCTCATGAAGTTGAGAACACGGTTAAGGATGTTCGTTCGACCGCAAAAGGAACAGCAAAGGCGGTAGAACCATCGATTAAAAGTGCTGCTCACTCTATTGAATCATCCACTAAAAGTGCAGCGGATTCCCTCAAGTCATCGAGTCACCGCGCAGCCAACGAGGTTCAATCATCTGCTCGTCATGCAGCGGAATCTGCTAAAGATGCTGCAAAATCAGCCAAGGAAGAAGAGAAAAATAAGCAGAATTTAACTTCTGACAAGCAAGATATTAAAAAGATGGTTGTTATTCAAGACGAAACTGATAAAAAACAGTCTGAGGCATACAAAAAGCAATAATTTAGAAGTTAGTAAAAACAGTAAGGTAGTTAGAGTGCAACCTTACTGTTTATTTTTTTAGTTATTTTTAGTTATCTAAATTACGTTCAAGTTACGCGATCGCGAAATCCCCTCGAAACATCACATCATTTGGACTTAAAATTGTTCATTACAACCATTGGCTTTGGCGAAATGCTGATTAGCTAACTTAGGAATGCGCTTGATGGTATGGGAACAGGCTGGAATTTTTCCTTCAGGACAGTGATCACAGGGGAATTTGGCGTAGCGCGATCGCGCTTTCAAAGTCAGCTAGCTTCCAAACCACGTAAAACTCACCATCAGGACAAGGAATTACTTTGGCGAATTCCGCTTCCCCTTGTGCATTGCTAGACTGAACTTTTTAATTGAACATATTTTAATATGTGATCATGATCACGCTTCAAAAGCTTATTGATCACTGACAATCAACTTTTAATCAATAATCCATAGTCCTGCTTTGCGCCATTGCTGTTCCTTCAAAGCCTTATCTATCTGTGTTTCGGAAAGGATATTCTTCTCAATAAGAATTTCCCCAAGTTTCTGTTGACAGTGTTCTTGCACTTGTAAGCACTCCTTTAGAACGTCAGGACACACAAGTTTTTTCCGAACCAGTAGGTTTCCTAAAAGAATTTTTTCTGTTGCAATATCACCCATAGCCATTCCTCAGTTACTTATTAATTTAATAAGGCTAATATCTTATCTAAAACTGTTCATAGTTGCACCCAAAATCACATATAATCATTGGTAAAAGGTTCTATCAGGGATGATTTGAGCGTTAGTTTGTTGTAAGGGAAGTAACCCAATTCCAATTCCTAATAATATTCTTATGTTTTGTAAATCACCCAACACCCTGCCTCAAATTTATATTATGGCAGATTAGGCTAAGTAGCGTTTGATAAAGCTCTCTAAAGATTCCATTTTCATGTTGTAAACAGATTCAATCTGAGCAACTTCTTCAGGAGTACAGAAAAACTCGTGAGCAAGGAGAGTACGTAGAGTTGCAAGGCTTTTTTTAAGCTCAGGGTTAAAGAAGCCAATTCCGTCCCGAACCGTATCAAATAAAGCTAAGGGAGGATTAATGATAATTGGCTCATGATTGAAGACACGACCAAAAATATGGGCTATATCTTCTCGTTTCAGAACCTCTGGTCCACCGACTGCGAAGGTTTGATTTTTAGCTGCTTCAACTTGGGTTGAGTCTATGGCAATTTTTGCTAGGTCGTCCGTACTGACGGTAGAAGTACGATTTCTTGCTTCGCCAATGAGGAGATAAATTCCTGTGTCTCGGAAACGTTTAGCTAAGGGAAGTAAGTTATTAGCGAAACCTCCAGGACGTAAGATTGTATAAGGAACACGCTTGTTTTTGAGATATTTTTCAACTTCCCACTTGGCTTTAAAGGTGGGAGATTCTTCGTAGCCTCTATCTACTCCTAACACGGAGATATAGACGAAGTGTTCTATACCTTTTTCTTGAGCTTGATCAATCAGTTCAATATTAGCGCGATAAGTGATTGCTTGAGGATCATCCCCTGAGCCGTGCGCACTGATAATATAACGAACTTGAGAACAGGCTTTTTGAATATCTTTTTCTCGTTTTAAGTCCCCAACAAAGATTTCTGCACCTTGCTCTTCTAAGTCTTTGTAATGAGAGGTGAGGCGAACAAAAGCACGTACGGGTAAGCCTCGCTCGCGCAGCAGTTTTACGACTCTACGCCCAAGTGAACCAGTAGCACCAGTTACTAAATACACAGTTTTAAGTCTCCCTAGCTTTTAACACTTATATTTTAGGGGAATTAGCTCTCGATTGGATTTATCCCAAAGCTATTTTGATTTAGTCTTACTTATCACAAGAATATTATTTTGCAATTAGACAAGATTTAATCTATTTTGGAAAAAGGTTAGCACTCTCACGCTAAGAGTGCTAAATTTGCTAATGAATACATATAAACAAAAAACTCTTACAGGAAAACTATATGGCAAAAATTATTTCATTTAGCGAAGAATCGAGACGCGCCCTAGAGCGTGGTGTCAATGCGGTTGCGGATGCGATTCGGATCACTTTAGGTCCGAAAGGTCGCAACGTCTTAATTGAAAAGCAATACGGTGCGCCCCAAATCGTTAACGATGGGATTACCGCAGCAAAAGAAATTGAACTCGAAGACCCCTTAGAGAATACTGGGGCGATGCTCATTCGTGAAGTTGCTTCTAAAACTAACGATATGGCTGGGGACGGGACGACTACAGCGACTGTTCTCGCTCAAGCGATGATTCGGGAAGGTTTGAAAAATGTTGCTGCTGGAGCTAATCCTGTGGCTCTGCGCCGTGGTGTGGAAAAAGTTATCAATGCTTTAGTGAAAGAGATTGAAAGCATTGCTCAACCTGTAACTGGGGAAGCGATCGCGCAAGTAGCAGCAGTTTCCGCCGGGAATGATGAAGAAATCGGTCAAATGATCGCTCAAGCGATGGATAAAGTCACCAAAGATGGTGTTATTACTGTCGAAGAGTCTAAGTCTCTAACAACTGAATTAGAAGTTGTGGAAGGGATGCAGATTGATCGCGGTTATCTCTCCCCTTACTTTGTCACGGATCAGGAAAGACAAACTGTTGATTTTGATAATCCAGTTATTTTAATTACTGACAAAAAGATTAGCGCGATCGCGGATCTCGTTCCCGTTCTCGAAAAAGTAGCCCGTGCTGGTCAACCCCTCCTCATTATCGCTGAAGATATTGAAGGTGAAGCCCTTGCTACCCTTGTCGTTAACAAAGCTAGAGGCGTACTAAATGCAGCAGCAATTAAAGCTCCTGGATTTGGCGATCGCCGTAAGCAAATGCTCGAAGATCTTGCTGTCCTCACTGGCGGTCAAGTCATCTCCGAAGATATCGGTCTTAGCCTTGATGCTGTTGACCTAGATATGCTCGGTAAAGCGCAAAAAATCACGATCAGCAAAGAAAACACTACCATTGTTGCTAGTGGTGAAACCAAAGCTGATGTTCAAAAACGAGTTACACAAATTCGCAAACAACTAGCAGAAACTGAGTCAGAATATGACAAAGAAAAGCTACAAGAACGCATTGCTAAACTCGCTGGTGGTGTAGCCGTCATTAAAGTCGGTGCAGCTACTGAAACCGAACTCAAAGAGCGCAAACTTCGCATCGAAGATGCCCTCAACGCTACCAAAGCAGCAGTTGATGAAGGTATCGTTCCTGGTGGTGGTTCAACCCTGATTCACCTTGCCAAAAAGGTAACAGAATTCCAAGCAACTCTCACCGACCCAGAGGAAAAACTAGCAGCAAATATTATTGCTAAAGCTTTAGAAGCTCCTCTCCGTCAAATGGCAGATAACGCTGGTGTAGAAGGTTCTGTTGTCGTTGAGAAAGTTCGCGAAAGTGAATTCAGCATTGGCTACAATGCCATGACAGACACCTATGAAGACCTAATTAAAGCCGGAATCATTGACCCTGCGAAAGT
>JBBQDV010000239.1:0-4423 GCA_038320005.1 Cyanophyceae cyanobacterium | reverse complement strand
CCGCCAGCGTTCATCCTGAGCCAGGATCAAACTCTCCATTTTATTGAAGTGTTTCTGGCTTCTTTCTCTATTGCTTGCAAGAAATTTCTTTCTTTGCTACAATATCATTAATTTAATTCCTTGACGAGGAATAAGTTTTTTCAAACTTTCAAACTATTATTTTTTCTAGGTTCGGGGCGTTTGGGTCGCTTTCACTTCCCTCTCGCGCTTTCCTAATATAGCAACCTCTCTCTCTAACTGTCAACCTTTTTCCACATCTTTTGAAGATTTATTTTCTTCTCCCTACTCTAGCCCCCTCTCCATAAGGGTTTTGTGCGACAATGTTTTTTGGAGTATCAAGTAAAAGAGTAGCGATGATTAATTTTCAGTCAATTATTGCGGTGTTGAATCAGTTTTGGAGCGATCGCGGTTGTTTAATTGCTCAACCTTATGACACGGAGAAGGGTGCGGGAACGATGAATCCTCACTCTTTTTTACGAGCAATCGGTTCAGAACCCTGGTCGGTCGCCTATGTTGAACCTTGTCGGCGACCGACTGATGGGCGATATGGGGAGAATCCTAATCGTTATCAGCACTATTATCAGTATCAAGTATTGATAAAACCGTCACCAGAAAATATTCAGGAGGTATATCTGGATTCTTTACGAGCGTTGGGGATACAGCCAGAAGATCATGATGTGCGGTTTGTGGAAGATAATTGGGAGTCCCCGACTCTGGGCGCGTGGGGTGTAGGTTGGGAAGTCTGGCTTGATGGTATGGAAGTTACCCAGTTCACTTATTTCCAACAGTGTGGGGGAATTGACTGTTATCCAGTTTCAATTGAGATTACCTATGGATTGGAACGGTTGGCGATGTATCTTCAGGATGTGGATGCGATCGCGAAAATCGAGTGGAATGATACGATCACCTATGGGGATGTTCACCTGCAAGGAGAAATTGAGCAATGTACCTATAACTTTGAGGCTTCTAACCCCGACTTACTATTTAATCTGTTTAGCCTTTATGAGCAAGAAGCCCAGCAGTTGATCGAAAATAAATTAGTGCTTCCGAGTTTGGACTATATACTAAAGTGTTCCCATAGCTTTAACCTCTTAGATGCCAGGGGGGTTATTTCAGTAACGGAACGAACTCGTTATATTGGGCGTATTCGTCAACTGGCGCGAAAAGTTGCGCACTTATATTTAGAACAACGGGAATCTCTTAACTTTCCGTTAAAAGGTGCAGAAAGCATATCAGTAGCTTAAGCATCCGATAATTAGGAGGACAAACATTAAACCTAAATTAAATAGACAAAGCTGGCATAGCGGACAAATAATCTCAAAAAGGCGTAGAAATCTGCGTCTTCTTTTCTAGGTTTGTTTATATTTAATCAAGTATTGGTAGTAAGTAAAGAATGAGGCGTTAATGGGTCGTAGCACTGCTGCTGTTTTCTGTCTAGCTTATATGGCGGGGTTACTTTCGACTGCAACTTTGGCATCTGTCGGTGGGGAGATTAACTGGGAGGAAGTTGGATTCTATGCTGGTGTATGGGGAGGTGTGGCTGTAATTGCAGCCCTAGTAATACCAAGAATTTGGCGAACAGGAGTTAAGTTTCCTGGTTGGCTAGTAGCAGGTTTAATTGCAATACTTGCGATTATTTATCTGCAATTACGCATTCCTCAACCAGGGGAAAAAGATATTAGCCGTTTTATACAGCCAAGCGAAGGCAGTTTTGTAGAGCAGGTTGTCACAGTAAGGGGAAAGGTATTTAGCGCGCCTCGTTTAACTCGCAGCCAAAGGGTACAATTTTGGTTGACGGCTACTCAAGTTACAAATATTGAGAGTCAGGAAAATAGCTCGAGTACAGAAGTAACAGGAAAGGTTTATGTAACTGTCCCTTTATTACAAGGAACAGGAGTTGTTGCAGGACAGCCGATAACTGTAACGGGAAATTTATATCAACCTCAGTCAGCGTCAAATCCAGGTTCGTTTGATTTTAGAGCCTATTTAGGGCGAGAAGGAGCGTTTGCGGGGTTGAGTGGGGAACAGGTAAGGCTGTCTAATGAGAATAGAACTTGGGGTTGGTGGCGATTGCGACAGCGAATTATTCGCGCCCAGGTACAAGGTTTGGGAAGTCCAATGGGACAGGTGATGAGTTCGATTGTTTTAGGAAGACGGGCGGTTGATTTACCTTTTGAAATTCGGGATGCTTTTCTTGAGGCTGGACTTGCTCACGTTTTGGCTGCTTCAGGATTTCATGTTTCGTTGCTATTGGGAGTAATTTTGACGGTTACTCGCTCGTATCGTGTGCAAACTCAGCTAGGTATTGGCTTAGTTGTCTTAGCTATCTATGTGATGTTAACGGGGCTACAACCTTCAGTAATGCGGGCTGCGGTGATGGGGGTGGGGGCGTTATTCGGTTTAGCAACAGACCGTAAGGTGAATCCTTTAGGTTCGCTTCTACTCGCTGCGACGATATTATTACTCTGGAATCCTCTCTGGATTTGGGATTTGGGATTTCAGCTTAGTTTTTTGGCAACTTTGGGGTTAGTTGTTACTGTCCCAAGGATATTGCCATGGTTTGATTGGCTACCGCCAACGATTGCAACTTTAGTTGCTGTCCCGATTGCAGTATTTCCTTGGGTTATGCCTTTACAACTTTATGCCTTTGGGGTGATTGCACCTTATAGTGTGGTGACGAATATTGTCGCAACGCCTTTGGTGGTGATTGTTAGTTTGGGAGGGATGATTAGTGGATTTACAGCTTTAATTTTACCGATATTGGGAAGCGCGATCGCGCTCATACTTCACTACCCGATTTTACTCTTAGTCGGGATTGTGCAATTTTCCACTCTCTTACCTGGTTCAACTATTACTTTTGGAACAATCTCAATTACCCAACTGATCTTACTCTACGGTTTAATCTTACTTGTTTGGCAGCAAAAAAGGCTGCAAAAGCATTGGTGTTTAGTTGCTGTATTTGCCCTCACTATTGTCGTAATCCCCATTTTCTATAGAAGTTCGACTTTAACTAGAGTAAGTGTCCTCGCAACCCCCACAGAACAGGTATTAGTCATACAGAATCAAGGAAATACCCTGTTAATTAATAGCGGTGGGGAAAATACGGCTCAGTATATAGTCTTACCCTTTTTGCGTCAGCAGGGTATTACGGAAGTGGAATGGGCGCTCGCGCTTACCCCAACAGCAGATGCAGAAGGTTGGAAAAGTATTGCAGAGGAAGTTGGGATCAAAGCATTTTTCTCTAATCCCACTTCACCCCCATTACAAATACCAGGATTATCCCCTCAAGCTTTATCTATTGGAGAAGAAGTTGAAATTGGTAATCAGATTGTAAATTTAATTAGTGGAGATCCAGCGATCTCCCAACTGCAAATCCAAGGAAAAATTTGGTTACTAATATCCCCTATCTCTGAAGAAAATAATAGTGACGATATTGCGCAATATTTAAAAACGCGAAAAATCAATCCAACTCCAGATGTATTTATTTGGTCAGGGGAAAGGTTAGATTTAGAGTGGCTGAAAGATATCACTCCCAAAAACGCGATCGCGATTTCCACAACCATTGATCAAGCCACCGCCGAATTCCTCCATTCCAAACAAACTCAAATTTATTGGACAGAAGGAGATGGCGCAATACAATGGACTCTGGCTCAAGGTTTGCAGAGAATGACAGAAATCTCTGATTCAGAGACTCCTTTGTTTTGATAGGCAATTTTGCTAAACTTGACTACAATGAACAAACGTTCATCCTTCTCAAGGAGAGGTGGCAGAGTGGTTGAATGCGGTAGTCTCGAAAACTACTTCGCCTGCAAGGGCGACGAGGGTTCAAATCCCTCCCTCTCCGTTGTTAGCTTTTCGCGGAGAAGCCCCGCACTCTACCCGATAGGGTAAGTGTCGTATGGGAGGAGCGGTCAATTGAGGGGTTCAATGCCCCGACAATTGACACACAAAGGGTTTGTCAGGATATGAAGTCAAAAAACAAATACCTGCACTCAAGAAAGAATATGAATGGCTAGGATTGACTTATTCTCAATGTTTGCAGCAGGTGTGCCTCAACTTAGGGGTAGCCTTTAACAACTTCTTCGAGCGTAGAGCAGGTTATCCTAGCTTCAAGTCTAAGCACAATAAGCAGTCGCTCCAGTTCCCCCAAAACGTCAAGGTGCTAGAAGGTTGCTTGGGATTACCGAAAATCGGTGAAGTCAAAGCAGTTATTCATCGTCCTATTGAAGGGAAAATCAAAACCGTTACCATCTCCAAGAATCGCTGTGACCAATACTATGCGTCAATCTTAATTGATGATGAGAAAGAGAAGCCCTCGCCAAGCACTGAAGGTAAAGCCATAGGTATTGATTTGGGATTGACTCACTTTGCTATCACTAGCGATGGTTCTAAATTTGACAATCCTAGATGGTTAGCCAAGCAT
>JBBQDV010000238.1:0-4438 GCA_038320005.1 Cyanophyceae cyanobacterium | reverse complement strand
GTAAGACACTCGCAACGTTTCCAACCACTCCGAAAGAAGTTGGATTTGTTGACTGTCAGGATAGATTCGGTAAGTGTAGCTGAGAATCATAGTAGTATTCTAATACAGCTTGCCTTAATCGGTAAATGTCGATTTCGGGGGTGTTGTTAGCGTAGCGGACGCAGCGAGACCGAGTAGCCCCACTCAATTGACTTGGGGATTCCATGTATCCCGACACTAAATCGAAGATTATAGCGCGGGACTTATATCTCCCCAAACCCCTCACAAGTTAACTCCCTAACAACTAATCTAAAATAGGAAAGCTCTAAGTTAAAAGAGCTAATTTGCTTATTTTACCTATAAATCATGAATGATGCCCGTCAAGCTTCCCTTCTTGCGCTTCAATACATCTACCAAAGAGGGGATTATAGTGATATTGCCTTAGATAAGGTTTTAAGAAAAACAGAATTGAGTCGTCGCGATCGCGCTTTAGTGACAGAATTAGTATATGGAATTGTCCGCCAACAACGCACCTTAGATGCACTTATAAACCAACTGGGGACAAAGAAAGCTGATCAACAACCGCCCCAACTGCGAATAATTTTACATCTGGGACTCTATCAACTGCGCTACCTGAACCAAATCCCCGATTCTGCTGCGGTTAATACCAGTGTAGAACTAGCGAAAACCCAAGGACTGAAAAAGCTTAGTGCGGTAGTCAATGGTCTATTACGTCAGTATATCCGTTTAGCAGCAAAAGCAGATCCCCTGCAACTTCCTGATGACCCCGTTCAACGCCTGGGAATCTTATACAGCTTTCCTGATTGGATGATTGAAATCTGGATTGAGCAATTTGGTATTATCGAAACAGAGAAACTATGTGCTTGGTTTAATCAATCTCCTCAAATCCATTTGCGCGTGAATCCCCTGAAAACCTCTGTTGCGGAAGTTCAAACCGCTTTTGCAGAAATTGGTATTACCCTAGAAGCAATTCCAGAACTACCCCAAGCCTTACGCATCATCGGTAGTGCTGGTGCAATCACTAACTTACCTGGTTACAACGAAGGTTGGTGGACAGTTCAAGATGCTAGTGCGCAACTTGTTAGCCATATCCTTGATCCTCAACCTGGCGAAACCATCATAGACTGCTGTGCTGCCCCTGGTGGAAAAACTACCCATATGGCAGAATTGATGGGGGATACAGGCAAAATCTGGGCTTGCGATCGCGCTGACAAAAAGTTGACAAAAATCCAAGAAAATGCTAAGAGATTGCAGCTAACTTCTATTGAAACTCGCAAAGGAGATAGTCGTGACTACGACGATTTTCAAGGAATTGCGGATAAAGTCCTCCTTGATGCCCCCTGTTCTGGACTCGGTACTCTCCACAGGCGTACAGACTTACGTTGGCGCAAAAGCAGAGAAAATACGCAGGAACTTAATCAACTGCAAAGGGAACTATTAGATCAAGCTGCAACTTGGGTTAAGCCAAATGGTGTTCTACTATACGCCACCTGTACCCTAAATCCGTTAGAAAATGAACAGGTTATACAAGCATTTCTCAACTCTCATCCTGACTGGCGACTGGTCAAACCTCAAAGTCCCTTTACAACAACTGATAATTGGCTCAAAATTTTGCCACACTATCATGAAATGGATGGCTTCTTTATTGCAAAACTACAGAAATTATAAACTTATGACAACTCAAACCGATAATCCCAAAGAATTACTCAAAATCTTGATTGGCGCAGCTTGGATTGATGGACAAGTCAAACCAGAAGAACAAGCATATCTTTGTCGTATGGCGAAAGAAAACGGAGTTGATGAAGACCTTGAACTCAAACCCCTTCTCTACCAACTTCGCCCTGTTAGCACTGAAGAATGTTATCGTTGGCTAGAAGCTTATCTGGGCGATCATCCTCGCTTAAAAGACTACGAAAATCTACTTGAAGCCATCAGCGGTTTAATTTATAGTGATGGGGATGTGGATACAGAAGAAGCCAAATTACTAGCGCGTCTGCAATCTTTTGACCCCAACCAAGAACACCCCAACTCTGTGTTTACTTCATTTCTAAAAAGAGTGCGAAAACTCTATCGTTCCGCCCTAAACCAAGCAGTATAGGGACAAGACTGAATCTCAACCAGGGACATCTAAAGGCTGACCCTTCGAGATTCTGTGATAATGAATAAAGACACAAAACTTTAAACTTTATTACTTATGGAAACTGCAACTATTTTTGGTATTACCATTGCTGTCTTCACCGTAGCGGTAACTGGTTATTCTATCTATACCGCTTTTGGTCCTCCTTCAGTGGAATTAGATGACCCTTTTGAAGATCACGAAGACTAGAGTTTAGGGATAAAAGTGCGCTAGAATAAGGGCAGAAAGTAAAAATAATTAAAAACTGCCCTTGTCTGTTGACACCGTTTACGGAAATCTTAAAGGTCTAAAAGCTAGTCAGCTTAAAAACTTACAGCGACTCTATCACGAACGTTTACCAGGGGATCGCTTCACTACTCCTGAGTTTGCCCAAAAAATAGCAGCCGTTAGCACCGAAATTAATCAACCAATCTCCGTCTATATTAACCGCAGGGGACAAGTAATTCGTGTGGGAGTAGGTTCTCCGCGTCAAACCCAAATTCCTCTCTCAGAATTACCCCGTTATGGTGCAGAACGCCTTTGTGGAATACGTTGTCTTTCAACAAAACTTAAACCAGAACCCCCCAAAATATCAAGCTTAACCGCTATGGCTATTCAACGCCTAGATGCACTCTTGATGCTTACTCTTACAGGGGGAGGTTTTCAGCGACGGGGTGGCGGTGGAACGGGCTATGTGGGAGACGTTTATCTCGCCCATTTAATTCCTCAACCAGATCAACCTGAACAGGAGGAAACTCGACCCTATTGGACGCTTTCTGAACCCCTGAATTTAGAGGATGTTAGTCAACAGGATTTTCTCGATTTAGTTGAAGGCTTAGAATCTGAGTTTGAGCGCGAATATACGGTTAGGGATGTTGACCCTGATAAAGACCGTGTGCTTGCGGTGGGATTAATGACTGATAAAATGTCTCAGCAGCAGTTTGACGATGGTTTAGCGGAATTAACACGGTTAGTTAGTACCGCAGGGGGGGAAGTGATTGAAACAATGCAGCAAAAACGCTCTCGTCCTCATCCGCAAACAGTTATCGGCGCAGGTAAAGTTGAAGAAATCGCCCTCACAGCCCAAACCGTAGGCGCAAATTTGATCGCCTTTGATCGGGATCTCTCCCCCGCCCAAGTGCGTAATTTGGAACGGAAGATGGGGGTAAGAGTGGTAGACCGTACTGAAGTAATTTTAGATATTTTTGCTCAACGCGCTCAATCTCGCGCAGGGAAATTACAGGTGGAGTTAGCCCAACTGGAGTATATGCTACCCCGATTAACAGGAAGAGGACAAGCAATGTCCCGTCTTGGGGGTGGAATTGGCACAAGAGGACCTGGGGAAACGAAGCTAGAAACGGAGCGTCGTTCGATTAGTAAGCGCATTTCAAGGCTACAAAAGGAAGTTTCTCAATTGCAAGCCCATCGCTCCCGTATGCGCCAACAAAGGCAAAAACAGGAAGTGCCAACCGTGGCGATTGTCGGTTATACAAATGCAGGGAAATCGACGCTGATTAATTTGTTAACTGAAGCGGAGGTCTATACAGCAGATCAGTTATTTGCCACTCTTGATCCGACAACGCGGAGATTTCCTTTAGTGGATACGCGCACAGGAGAACCCCTAACGGTGTTACTAACGGATACGGTGGGTTTCATCCATGAATTGCCTCCATCCCTTGTCGATTCGTTCCGAGCTACCTTAGAGGAGGTGACTGAGGCGGATGCTCTACTTCATGTAGTAGATTTATCCCATCCTGCTTGGGAGAGTCATATTCGCTCAGTAATGGCGATTTTAGGGGAAATGCCGATCACTCCAGGTCCAGTGTTGGTGGCGTTTAACAAGATTGATCAAGCTAGTAGTGAAGCGATCGCGATCGCGTCAGAAGAATTCCCCTTAGCAGTCTTCATCTCCGCTCAAAAAAGCTTAGGACTAGAAACCCTACGCCAGAGACTAAGCGAGTTAGTCAATTACGCCATGGGTTAATTGTCGGGGCGCAAGCGCATTGCGCCCATTGATCTACCGATCTAAATATTTCTGTACTGCATCAACAAGATACTTAGTCCAGTGTTTCACCATATCCATATCTACTGCTTCCACCATCACCCGAATCACAGGTTCAGTACCCGAAGCCCTCACTAAGACGCGACCATCTGCACCCATTCTAGTTTGCGCGATCGCGATCGCGTTTTGCAACACCTGAGAATCTTCCCACTGGCTGCGCTTATCCCTATCTTCCACCAATACATTAGTCAGCAATTGTGGGTAAGTAGTAAAACTTTCATCAACCAATTCCGACAAAGTAGAGCCAGATTCTTGTACCA
>JBBQDV010000237.1:0-4474 GCA_038320005.1 Cyanophyceae cyanobacterium | reverse complement strand
TTTTTCTGTCGTACCCGTTTATTTATTCGCCCCAACCAAACCCAAACTTTTTCTCATCACAGCAAGACTGAGGAATATTCTGCTTATGAAGGAGTCAAAATTGCTTTAGTTTGGAGTGTTTTAGGTCTGCTTTTAACTGTCCAAGCGGATTGGCTGGTCGGTCGCTTACTTCTTCTCCAACCGACAACAAGGACTAATCATAACTTTTTTATCTCCCCATCTTCTGCTTCTTCAGAGGCTGAGGTGGGTTTACCAGAAATTTCTCTGCAACAGAGTGAAGATCTTGAGGAAGGCTTTAATGGCTCAGGATTTACTAGTGATCTGCGCAATGCGACAACGACAGCGATTTTAGCAGCAGCCCGTTCTCAATATCCTACTTTCAATAACACCACATTGGATGAGAAACTGGCTTTGTATGAGCAACGGGTTATCACTCAGGGTGTTCCTGATATTCTCATTGTCGGAAGTTCGCGGGCGATGCGTGGGATAGAACCGAGGGTTTTGCAACAGGCTTTAGGGGAAAAAGGTTACGATGATCTCGATATTTATAACTTTGGCATTAATGGTGCAACAGCCCAAGTGGTTGAGCTAATTGTGAAGAAATTAATTTCTCCTCAGCAACTTCCCAAGCTAATTATTTGGGCGGATGGCGCAAGGGCGTTTAATAGTGGTCGTCGGGATCTTACTTTTGACGCGATCGCGTTTTCCCCAGGCTATGAGAAAATCCAAGCAGGTAAATTTAAGCAAGATAGTCAAGAAGCCTCGCCATCGACCCCTCAATTCAATTTAAAACCCGATAAAATTGACGATTGGCTTAATCAACAACTTGCTCAAATATCCTCAACCTATCCCCAACGTAGCCAACTCAAATCAATCCTTCAAGAACAATTAAAAAGTACCTTCCCCGTTGCTTCCCCCCCAGATGCTGATCCCGAAATGGAAACTGAAATGCCCTTAGAAATGCAAGTTAACCTCAATGGTTTTTTGTCAATTTCCCGTCGCTTTGATCCCGAAAGCTATTATGAAAGCCATGCTAAAGTAGCAGGAGCTTATGATAGTGACTATACTAATTTTGCCCTTGATGGCTTACAACAAAAAGCTTTAGATAACATCGTGACCTATCTAGATCAACATCAAGTTCCCTTAGTATTTATCAACACCCCCCTAACTAACGAGTATTTAGATCCAGTTCGCCAAGAACACGAGCAAGAATTTCAGGCTTATATGCGCAATATCGCGATCGCGCAAAACTTCATTTTCCGTGACCTATCTTCCTTGTGGAGCGACGAATATGACTATTTCTCTGATCCGAGTCACCTCAATCGTTATGGGGCGGATCAAGTCTCCCAACATTTAGCCCAAGACGCAGTTATTCCTTGGGTAAAAGCTCAAGAACAATAAATGCTCAAAATATTCAATATCCCCCTGACGACTTAAAGCTAATGCAGTTTATTTCCTTAGTTTACGGTATATTTTTGTTGCTTACTCTCATTAGCTACTGGTCTTTAGGAAGGTCGCGCCCTAAATCACTAAAAGCCAAACTTACCCGTATACTACCCTTGCGTCATCTGTTTGATAATATTCCCACCCAACAATTGCGCCTTTGGGTCTTACTGATTAGTAGCTTACTTTTCTACGCCTCCCTACAACTCTGGTATGTGCCTCTCCTACTGCTAATGACCCTTATTAACTTCCTTTGGGGTAAACTTCTAGCAGCGAGTGTTGAGCAAAGTGGACTTAAAGCCGTTGATTCCCACTTATCTAACCAGGAATGGCAAAAAATCAACTCAGTTTGGCATAATCGCGCCGTAGTCATCCTCACCCTTGGCATTATCGCTAATGTCCTCCTACTCATCCTCTTTAGATACGTTCCCTTCCTACTCACCTCCGTTGCTACACCCCTCAACTTACCCATTGCTCTCGAAAGCGCAGACTGGCTACAAAATCGCTTAATTGTCCCCCTGGGCTTATCCTTCTTCACCTTTGAATGTATCGCCTATCTTGTTGACATTTATCGTGGTGCGCCCGCAACCAATAATTTTCTTAAATTCAGTAGCTACAAGCTATTTTTTCCTAAACTAATTTCTGGTCCAATCACTCGTTACCACTACTTTGCAGCCCAACTACGCAATACCCCCTTTCTTTCCTTTCAAGCAATTACCGAAGGATTGTGGCTGATTGCTTGTGGTGCGGTCAAGAAAGCCCTCATCGCCGATAGTTTAGGAATTTATGTCGATTTGTCCTTTGGCTACCTCGAAAGGGCAGGAAGCGGAGACTTATGGCTCACAACCCTTGCCTATGGTTTACAACTCTATTTTGACTTTAGTGGCTATGTCGATATCGCCAGGGGGACTGCGATGTTATTGGGGATCAACCTTCCACGAAACTTCAATTTTCCCTACTTTACCACCAGTCTTGCGGAGTTCTGGCGCAGGTGGCACATAACTTTAGGAGATTGGCTACGGAACTACCTCTATTTCCCTTTGGGGGGATCTCGTCAAGGCTTAACACGCACTTCTTTAAACCTCCTCATCATCATGTTAGTAGCAGGAATTTGGCATGGGGCAGCTTGGGGGTTTGTCCTGTGGGGTGCTTTACATGGCTTGGGTTTAGCCATCCACCGTTTAGTTGATAAATTGAGTCAGCAAGTAGAAATTTTACAAAAATGGTGGCAAAGTATCCCTGGTATTATCACCGCTTGGTTCATCACTCAACTTAGTGTTTTCGTCACCTGGATTTTCTTCCGTTTACCGCGACTTGACCAATCTTGGCTAGTTGTTCAGCGTCTCTGGGGTCATGATGGGGATATTCAATTTTCTCAACAAGTTTATGTAGAAGCCCTTAATATCGAAAGGTTTCATTTGACCCTAATCTTAACTGCTATATTTGCTTGCATGGGTGTCGCTTACACAGTACATAATGGTTTGAAAATAGAATTGAATTGGTTTATTAAATTATTTCTTGTTCCTTTATGTTTATTTTGTGTTTGGTTACTCGCCCCTGAAGGCGGTTTACCCTATATCTATTTCGATTTCTAGATTAGAACAAGTGTAACGCTAGGAAAATTAACTAGAGGAAAACAATATTTTATGTCTGAAACTGCGGAAAATTTGCAACGGTTTGTTGAGTTTTGCCAAAATCATCTCCAAGGGAGGGAGAAGCAAGAATCTCAGACTTTCCTAGACCGCTTTTTTCGTGCTTTTGGACATGAGGGGGCGATTGAAGCAGGGGCGGAATATGAAAAGACGATAAGGAAGGGAAGCCAAAAGGGTAATACGGGTTTTGCGGATTTGGTCTGGAAGCCTCGCGTTTTAATCGAAATGAAGAAACGAGGGGAAGACCTCAGTAAACACTATTCCCAAGCTTTTGAGTATTGGACTAGGCTTGTTCCAGACCGTCCTCGTTATGTGATTTTGTGCAATTTTGATGAGTTTTGGATTTTTGATTTTGATACCCAGTTAGATGAACCTGTTGATATTGTTCCGTTAGCAGAACTACCTAAACGCGCGATCGCGTTCGGGTTTATGGAAGCAGCAAACCGCACCCCAATTTTCAGAAATAATCAAGTTGATGTCACAGAAAAAGCTGCAAGACGGATGGGGGAGTTGTTTCGCACTCTTTACAAGCGAGGGGAAAAGGAAGGATTTGACCGCCTCACCGCCCAAAGGTTTATTTTGCAATGTGTGTTAGCGATGTTTGCTGAGGATAGGGGGTTACTTCCCCAAGATTTGTTTCTCTCTTGTGTCCAAGAATGTCTCAAAGGTGGGAGTTCCTACGATATTTTGGGCGGATTGTTTCAGCAAATGAATACGGGGGGTAAGACTCCTGCTGGACGTTACAAAGATGTGGAATATTTCAATGGGGGACTGTTTGAGAAAATATACCCGATTGAATTGACAGATAAGGAGTTACAGCTTCTCGATGAAACTGCGCGTCAAGATTGGAGTAAGGTACGTCCTGCGATATTTGGGAATATCTTTGAGGGGACAGCAGACGAGAAAGAACGCCACGCTTATGGGATGCACTATACCTCAGAAGCGGACATTATGAAGATTGTGCGCCCTACGATTAGCCGATATTGGGAGGAGAAGTTAGAGTCGGCTAATACTATTACAGATTTGAATAAGTTACAACTTGAGTTACAAGCCTACAAGGTTTTAGACCCTGCTTGCGGTTCGGGTAATTTTCTCTATGTGGCGTATCAAGAACTTAAACGGATTGAGAAGGAGTTGTTAGATAAGCTTGCTTCTCGTAGTCGCAAAGAGGGGCTTCAGAAGCAGATAGGTTTGGTTACGCCTCTACAGTTTTATGGGATGGATATTAACCCGTTTGCGGTGGAGTTGGCGCGAGTAACTTTGATGATTGCGCGAAAGGTAGCGATTGATAAGTATCAACTTTCTGAACCTGCTTTACCTTTGGATAAGTTGGACAGCAATATTGTTTGTCAGGATGCTTTGTTTACGGATTGGGTGAA
>JBBQDV010000236.1:0-4497 GCA_038320005.1 Cyanophyceae cyanobacterium | reverse complement strand
AAGGTAATATATTTGTTTTAGTTAAACTTCACATTAAAGAAACATTCTTGTACAAGGCGATCAAAGCAGGTTTTGAATTAGATACCATAAACTTTAGGCACAGATTGGGATGGTTAGAGATTAGAGGTTATATTTATAAAGCAGATTTTCTCAAATCCTATGAAGCAGATCATCTTCCTGATAAAACTCAATTTCGCCAGCCAAATTTGATAGTAGCCCCCGTACAGCTTAAGCAAGACTTATCATTTCTCAAGCCAATTCTTGAAAATTTGCCAAGCCCTTAAGAATCAAGCGAGTTTTAATGATTTAAGTCAATTAACCAATTCAACAACACTATAAGCTGATAAAATCTAAGTTTCTGCTTGATTTTCTCGCAAATATTTTGTCCACTTCCTTGCTAAATCAACCTCTGTGAAAGGAACTTTTACCGTCGGGATATCGTTAGCAAAGACAAATTCTATCGCAGCTTTGCCATTCCTTTCTTCTGCTGTGATCTCTATAACTTGATCATCTACCAATAGATTGATCTTTTCTACATCTTGCAGAGAAAATGTTTGAATCTCCACGGGACTTTTGCGAGTTGGCTTCCCCCAGGTAATTTCTTGTCCTTTTAAAGCCAAAACTGCATAAATATCATATTTAGCATTATCGAATTTTTCTGCCCAACTTTTATAAGCTTCTATCTTTTGAAATTCATTCCATCCTGCCCAGGCTAACCCAAAAAAGACAAATAAGAGAGTTAGCCAAAATAGACCTCTTGCCATTTTAATTACTAGTAAAGGGTAATTTAAATTAATTCAGCAGACTCATAGAGTCGTCGCACAATTGAAAGTATTTTTATTCCATAATTGGGATCTGCTGCCCAGCGTCCACTTAATTGCGGTAATGTTGGTGCAACTCCCCTTGTGACAAAGCGAAAACGGGGATCGACTAATTCCCCGACTAAAGGTTCTAAGCTGGCGTAGGCTTTGAGGTGTTGAATATGCGCCCTTACGCCGATTCTGGCACTAGGAAAAGTTGCTGCTTGCACTCCTGGCGCGATCGCGCCTAAACCAGCAAAATTATTATAAGAAGGTTTTACATCCCCTCCAAAGAGCAGAAAACCAGTTTCTAAGCACATTTGAGAAAAGGCGATATCATGATTGACACCCTCACGAGACGCTTCTTCGCGATACAGTTGAGCGATGTCAGGAAACTGATTTAATCCATCCTCATTATTCGCTTTCAAGAACATAATCATCTGCACCTGAGAAGTATTACCACGAGACATGATTTTCTCGATCTGTCCAGGGCATATTTGCAAAACTGAGCGCAGGAGGACGGTACGACTGTCCTTATCCCAACCTATAGAGATATTATATTCACGTAGATCTCCTGCTTTAACATAGACTACTCCCTGATATTGTAATAAACGGATATTGATATTTTTAGTAAGATCAATGTTGAGGCGATCTGCTAAGTCAATCGGAATAAAAGAGTTGCCATTGACAATAATGCCCTTTTCTCCGTAAACCGTGCCATTGACTTGAATATCAATTACTGGATAGGTCGGTGCGGTGGTTACTGGTTGGGGAAATCCTTGTACCCAAGCGGTAAGCCCATTCGCGATACCGAGAGCCATTGGACGACGTTGGTTGATAATAAGAGCGCGATCTTCTGGATTGGTCAAAAAGCCTACTTCCATTAATAAAGAAGGAATTAGGACTTGGCGACAAAACGCTAGAGTTCCGACAAAGGAAGTTGTATCTGGTTTTGCGCCTCGATTTCGCAGCTGAGGGACAGCCCGTAATAAATCCATTAAAATGAGTTCAGCGTGACGTTTACGGTCTAAATTATTAGCAAGATAGAAAACGCTTGCACCTCGGACATCTGGATTTGTTGCTGCATCAGCATGAAGTTCAATCGCCACATCTCCAACACGACCCCGAGCATTAATCCAAGCAATACTTTCACGTAAACTTAGGTCTTCAGGTACGGTAAGCGTTTCTATCCCTCGCGGACGGAGTACAGAAACAACTTGCTCTCGTAGTAAGATCATTTCTTGGGCTTCCGTTGTCCCCCCAGCTACCGCACCAGGATCTCGTCGTCCCCCTTCTAAGCCACCATGACCTGCTGAAATAAATACTCTGCTCATAATACTTCTCACACACCTTTGAGATCTTTATTAGTCTTTTTGGCTTGTTTTCTTGCTCGTAAATCGTCTATTCGTAAAGTTATCATGTTAACAAGCAAGCATAAAGTTTCCGTAGCGGTTATCTTCTGCTTCATAGTTAAACGCGATCGCGATTAAACCAAACTTTAAATTATGGACGTAACTGGATTCGAACCAGTGACCCCATCGATGTCAACGATGTACTCTAACCAACTGAGCTATACGTCCGTTCGGCTTATAAGTATAACACAGATTATTATTAAACCGCAAGGATTAGGGGGAAATAAGAAAAAAAAGGCAATTATCAAGAGCAAAGTTATCAAAAACGCGATCGCGCAGGCGTTTCTTTGTTAAAATGTTCACGTTATTCAGCGAACCTAAAAATCTTTGAGTCAATCAGTCGAAATCCAAGGAATCGATACATTAGCTCAGGAACTAGCAACCATTCAACAGACAGGTTCTAAACGAATCGCTCTGTTGGGTTCACGCCATGTTCCAATTACCCACCAGCATCTCATTGAAATGATGAGCTATGCTCTGGTACTCAGCGGAAACCGCCTCATGACATCTGGGGCGACAGGAGCTAACTCCGCAGCTATTAAAGGGGCTATGAGAGCCGACCCCAACCTTTTGACGGTCGTTCTCCCCCAAAGTTTGAAGCGACAACCCAGGGAATCTCGTAAACAACTAGAACAAGTCATTCATCTGGTGGAAAAACCAGAGAATAATTCTTTGTCCCTAGCGGAGGCGAGTTCTTTGTGTAATCGCGAAATCATTTCTCGGTGTCAGCAGTTAGTCTGTTTTGCTTTTCACGATAGTCACACTCTTTTAGCGACTTGTAGTGAAGCAGAGGAACAGCGCAAGGTTGTCACGTTATTTTATTTTGATTAAGAGATGAATCTTTTTACCCAGTCCGTGTTACTTTGGGCGATTGTGGGCGCAGCAGTGACGATTTATCTACCTTTTCTCGTCGTAGCTTACGGACGGGTTCAACTTGGCTATATCGCTGATGCTAGTGCGCCTCGTGCGATGTTTGACAAGCTCCCTCCCTATGCTCAACGAGCAACTTGGGCGCATCAAAACTGTTTGGAAGCCTTTTCCATTTTTACCGCAGCAGCTTTAATGGCTTATGTTACAGGGATAGATTCTACTCTTGCTACTGTTGTCGCGATCGCGTTTGTAGTAGCACGGATATTGTATTCTTGCTTCTATATCCTTAATATCCCCGTTGGTCGCTCCTTAATGTTTGGAGTTGGGAGTCTGTGTGATATAACTCTCTTTACCTTGAGCTTACAAACGACCAATCTCTTTTAAATCAGAGCAGATTATTTTGACATTCATTTAGCATCTGTTGATCATTCTCACTGAGGTGATCAAACTTCTCATATCCAACTAAAGCATTAGAATCGCGAGAAGATGGGGCTGAAGAACTGGCAAACAAAGCTTGATTTTGTTGAGCAATTGAGTAAGGATAGGTTTCACCATTGTAGGGGTCGATGATGCTTAGATTTAGTTCTTGAGCCTCAATATTACCGGTAAAACAGTTAAACTCAGATTGGGGATAGTAAATCGCTCCAACAATATTCCCTTCATCAACTTGAAAAACTAAATATTCTTTACCAATTTGGTCTCGTTGTGAAGATTGACCATAGAGATAAACTCCATCGGCTATAAAGTTAGATTTAACTCTTTGATTTTTAATCATACCCGTAGCAATTTCTTGCTCCTGAACCGCTGATGCTTCAGGAGCAGAAGCTATTACAGGTACGGTATTTGCAAGGGCTAACCCAACACCTACTAAACCAAGATTAAGACGATTTAAAAATTTATTGAACATGATCTTGCTCCTTAATATCGAAATTCGGAATTCTTAAATATAATTTTTATCTACTTATGATCGTATTCAAACTTTAAGTTAAAGACATCCCTCAAGGGGGTTAAATTTATAAATCAAAAGTAGTAGTTATTTATGACTAGAAATTGTTTTCTCTGCATATTTGAACAATAGCGTCATTAAGAAGCGGTATCTGGGCTTAAGGTGACAGTTTCTGTTGTGGACTTTGAGGGGGAATGGGGTGAGGGGGAGAGGGGATGTATTTTATGCCCTGAAACAGAAAAAGGACGGTGTTACCAAAAACAACGGGTATAAAGCCCCGTTCTTCCAGGACGGCTTTTTCTAGTTCCGTGGTAGTATTATTATCGTAGCCTATAAAGATAAATGATCACATACGAGGCGAAGTTGGAAGGAACACAAGACCAGTACGAAAGCTTAGATAGAGCAATTCGTACTGGTCTATTTGTGCGTAATTCTATCCTTCGTGCTTGGATGGATGGAAAGATAAAGA
>JBBQDV010000235.1:0-4498 GCA_038320005.1 Cyanophyceae cyanobacterium | reverse complement strand
GAACTTCCCCATGTTTAACCCCCATGGCTAAATCAGACGTAAACACAAGTTTTCCAGCTTCTGTTGAAGACTTCATCAGATCTGAAAGTCCAGGTTCATAAATAGGAGATTGTCCTGATTTGAGTAGTTTAACTTTCTCTTCATTATTATCGACACAAATCACCTCATGTCCAATATGTGCCAGACAAACTCCAGTCACCAAACCAACGTATCCAGTCCCAATTACACAAATACGCATACAATTAATCCTTTTTCGTAAATTGCCGTATCACTAATTCCAAATATTACCTAAATTTACTTAGTTTTTATCCGCTATTGAGCCTAATCGCTTTTGAAAATCAGTAATCGTCAACTTCAATCCCTCCTGTAAATCAACAGTGGGTTTCCAGTTTAACCAATTCTTAGCGAGGGTAATATCAGGCTGTCTTTGTCTTGGATCATCCTCTGGTAAAGGCTCAAAGATTAACTCTGCTTCTGGATTCACCATTTCCTGAATTGTTTGCGCCAGTTGCAAAATCGTATATTCCCCAGGATTACCTAAATTAATTGGTCCAATATGTTCACCATTCATTAACCGCATTAAACCTTCTACTAGGTCAGAAACATAGCAGAAACTTCGAGTTTGTGAACCATCACCATAGACAGTTAAGGCTTTACCTCGTAGGGCTTGCGCCACAAAATTACTAACCACCCGTCCATCGTTCTCTAACATCCTTGTCCCGTAGGTATTAAAAATTCTTGCGACGCGAATATCAACACCATTCTGGCGATAATAGTCAAAACTTAAAGTTTCAGCAATCCGCTTCCCCTCGTCATAGCAGGAGCGAATTCCGATTGGGTTGACGCTTCCCCGATAGTCTTCGGTTTGGGGATGAATTTCAGGATCACCATACACCTCAGAAGTTGAAGCTAAGAGAAATCTGGCTTTAACTCGTTTAGCGAGTCCAAGCATATTTAAAGTTCCCATAACATTAGTTTTCACCGTTTTAACTGGATTAAACTGATAGTGAATGGGGGAAGCAGGACAAGCAAGATGATAAATTTGGTCAACTTCTAAGCGAATCGGTTCAGTGATATCATGGCGGATTAGCTCAAAGTAAGGATTGTCAAGCCAATGGAGGATATTTTCTTTATGACCCGTATAGAAGTTATCCAGACACAAAACCTCGTGACCTTGCGCCATCAAGCGGTCAATGAGGTGAGAACCAATAAAACCTGCACCGCCAGTAACTAAAATTCTCATATTAGATAGTAAATTAAAAGTATGCCGATAATTGCCTTTTTTTGCAAGAAGGTTAATCCAAATTTTAGCTTCGTCACCGAATTAGAGGCTCGAAGCGGAGTTACTTCAGTACGGGGTGCTGACATACGAGTTTAACCTTAAGTACCGAAAAAAGCTACATCTTTTGGTTATTAATACTTGTAACTCGACAGCAGTGTAGAAGTCAACCAGTTTTTGATACAGTTAAAGGTATACAATAAAGTTTAACAGGGGAATGCAACACCATGGCAATTCGTGAAGAATTTCACGCTTTACTAAAAGCAGGAAAGTTGAGTGATGCTTTGATGTTGGCTCTCAGTGAGTCGGTAGAGATGGAGGTAACAACCTGGGTAGGATCTGATGATACACCTCAAGCTTTACCTGGTCAACGAATGCGATCGCGCCTTGACCTCGTTGCTGGAGAAGTAGAACATGAGATTGGGGAAGCTTTTCTCGATAGTGCTGTTTATGAGCAACTAAAGCAGTTTCATCTCCAACAAGTTGAAGAGAGTCGCCACACGATGATCAAAAATGTCGAAAGCTTACAACAGCTATTTTCCGTACTTGCCAGAATTTTGCCACAATCTGCTCAAAATACGCCCGCTATTTTATCTCAGGGACAACAGCAATCTGATGACTAAGAACAATAAATTTCAAGCTCTCCTCAAAGCTGGTAAACTTCAAGAGGCTTTTTTCACCGCTCTAGCTGAAACAGTAAAGTTAGAAATAACTACTTGGCTCAATTCGAGAGAAAATCCTCAAACCCAGGCTTCTCCAAACATAAAAGTAAAATCTAACTTAAATCTATTACAAAATAAAATAGATTATGAAATGGGTGAAGAACTGCTGAAACACCGCCATGCTAAAACGTTACAAGATTTCCATAATCATCAAGTTAGTGAAGCCAGTTTAACTCGCCAAAATAACCTCCAGACTTTAGAAAAGTTATTTGCAGTCTTAGCAGATTTAGAGCATCCAGGTAGCTCTCAACCCCTTTTTGCGCAACCAATGACGCTTACACCTATCGCAAAGGTATTAGAGGAAGAAGAAGAGGAAATAGAAGAAGATGATTTTATTTCTGATATTCTTCAGTCCTTTGAGATGATTCCTGAAGAAGTTGAAATTCCAGAAGCAAGTGTTGATATCGAAATTGTTACTGAAACAGAATCGGTGTGGGAAGAAACTTCTCAGCCAGATGTAGAGTTAGCAGAATCCTTGCTAAGGGAAGAATTGGGTCAGGAACAAGAAAGCGATGAAGGTTGGGATGATTGGGAATTAGAAAGTCCTGACAATAACGCCGTGACTAATTTTGAAACTGAAAAAGCCCCTGTCTCTTGGAGAACTTTACAGACTGAAGCTGAGGATATGGATAGTGGTACGGAATCGGATTGGGATGAGTTAGACAGCGAACTGAATTTGGAAAGCGATTCTCCTACTTCTGAAGAGGAAAATAAGTAATTATCTAAACTTATGCTGCGAAAAATATCCCCGCGAAATAGAACAAATAGGAAAGGTCAAGGTTATCCTCATTTACAAAACAGTCTGGATAGTTTTGCTCATACTCTCGGAAATACGCTTTTAGAGGCTACTACTTTAGAAGTAAATACTATTATTGTTTCCCAAATTACCGCAGCGAAATTTAATCCTCAAATTATCTATGAGCAGCTTATTGAGCTTGATTCGGTTTATATTCAGGAAAATATTCATGAATCCTTACGGACTCAATACCATACACTCTACTCTTCTCTGCAACAAGAATACCAAATTTTATCGACAGATTCAGACTCTAGCTTATATAGCTCAACCGTCTCAAACCCAATTTCCTTACCTAACCTTCCTCAAACTCATTTAGTACAACAGTTACTTGTTCAACCACGTTTTTTACGAGTCTTACGGAAACTTGCTGAAGTGAAAGCAGTCTTAGATAATCGGAATCAAACCCTTCTTTCGACCCCTAACCCTGAGATAAGTCCCACGGATATCATTTTTGTGCAAACGGTGACACAACTTGATGGTGATAGTTTTCATCGTTATGCAAAGGAAATCTTAGCACATCCATATCAAGATACTATTTTGCGGTTACATAAAGCTGGAGTCTCAACTAGCGACCGACAGTGGCGAGGATTGATACGCTTTCTTGTCCAAATTGCTCAAGAAACTCTCTCAGGATTTTCTCATTAAACTCTTGAGTTGACTAGAGAGTCGAGCCTCTTATATGGAAAGCAGTTAGAAAAATAGTTTACGAAATTTGTGCAATGCATTGTTGCGGCAGCTCTTGACTCTACATCTGACTAGAGGGTTTATACTGAATCTTAGTTCCCAAAGAACAGTCCACCAAGTTATTTAGGAGTCGAAAAAGAATATGTCCACACGTACTAAAACTCTACTCAGTGCATTTGTTGCAGGTCTGGCAGTGCTGACCCTAACAGCGGGTTCAGCTTTGGCACAGGAGACTGACCAGCCTACCTCATCCGGCTGTAGTTGCTGCCAGAATATGGGAAATATGCAGCAAATGGGTAGCTAATTTTGAAACGTGAGCGTCCTAATCAAAGCATTCGATTGATTTGCACATTGTTTGGGAAGCTCACATTATTAAGATAATGATGTGACTTTTTCAGCATAAATACCTGGAAAAGTTGGTTCATTATTCTTGGATATAGTTTGAAATAAAGTTTAAAAAGAACGAGAGTATTAAAGTATTAAGATGAGCCAGCCAGATTCAAACAATTCCAGAATGAAGTGGACCGCAATGGTCGTCTGCTGCACCATCCCGATTGCTGTCTTCCTATTTTTAGGCGGTGGCTTGGGTTTCTGGTTTAGTCGCTCTAGTCAGCAGCCCCCCAACGATCAATCTGCTGTAATCAATTCTACCGTCTCCCTCGAACCCGCAGCCAATTGGAGAGACGGGAATCATGTTCATGGTCTAGCCGTGAATCCTGTTAATCCGCAGATCATTTTTGTGGCAACACACAATGGATTGCTGCAACGTTCTGCCTCTAGCGAGTGGTTCTGGATGGGCAAGCAACGTGCTGACTATATGGGCTTTACCGCTGATTTGACAAACCCTAATCGCTTTTATTCCAGCGGGCACCCACCCACAGGCGGTAATCTTGGATTTCAAATCAGTGATACCCAAGGGGAAGACTGGCAACAGATCTCTATGCCAGGAGTTGATTTTCATGCCTTAGCGATCGCCCCTAATGACCCCAATGTTTTCTATGGGTTTCCCGCCTCTGG
>JBBQDV010000234.1:0-4526 GCA_038320005.1 Cyanophyceae cyanobacterium | reverse complement strand
CTGTGACTACTGGGAAACAAAAATGTGTTCTGTTTTCGACTTTCGTGATCAACCTTTTGTAAAAGATCATTGTACTCAATGTATCAGTGGTTGTTATCGTGATGCAAGTGTTTTAATGCACGCTGGTATTTCCTTAAGTTCTGCAATGGAAGACTTACGCAAAGGTAAACTAAAGAGTGCGCTGCGCCATATCAGTAAACCAACTAACTTTAGTTCAATTAAAACCATGCTTCAGGACTGGAAAACAATCAGACAAATGGCGAAAACTCATACATCAGTAGCTAAGAATGAAAGCTGAATAATATTTCTAGTGTGACCAACTTGGTCACTAATTATATCCAATTTGTTGAAATTAAAGAGTTACTCCGTCTAAAAAAATGAACTTTTATTCTAAATTTATCTTTCCGCGCTTACTTGACTTTACTATGTCAGGGTCACAGTTAGCACCCTATCGCCAAGAAACCTTATCTCCCGTAGAAGGTAAAGTCTTAGAAATTGGTTTTGGGACAGGACTAAACCTCTCCTACTATCCAGAAAATATAGAAAAACTTGTTACTGTTGACCCTAATCCAGGTGCTAATAAGTTAGCACAAAAACGCATAAAAAAAGCTGATATTGAAGTAGATAGTCGCGTTTTAAACGGGGAAAACTTACCGATGGAAGCTAATACTTTTGATACCGTAGTTAGTACCTGGACTTTGTGTAGTATTCCCAAAGTAGAACAAGCTATTGCAGAAATACATCGAGTTTTAAAACCAGGGGGGAAATTTGTTTTTATTGAACATGGTTTAAGTGACGAACCCTCAGTCCAAAAATGGCAAAATCATCTGACTCCCATTCAGAAAATAGTGGGAGATGGTTGTCATTTGAATCGCAATATTAGAGAGTTAGTAAAACAACAATTTGATAATCTCGAAATCAAAGAATTTTATGTAGAAGATTTTCCTAAAGTTATTGGCTACCACTATCAAGGAATTGCAATTAAATAACAGTGGAAGCTAATAACATTTAAACAATTCGTAATTAGCTAATTAGAAGAAGTAGAAGCAAAACGCTTTTTGTCAAGTTGTTTCACTAATCTTTCAATTTCCTCTTCTGTAGTAAAATAATGAACACAAGCCCGAATACAATCTGGATCAGCGAGGGTACGCAACTGAAAGCCCTTTTCTTCCAACGAAAGAACAAACTGCTGATGATCTACTCCAGGTAATGTAAAAGAAACTAATCCCGCTTCGGGAGGAGAATCTTTGAGACATTTAATTCCCTCTCGCTGAGATAGCTGTTCCCAAAGATAAGCACTTAATTGACATATTCTCTCGTAACGTTCTTGTGGAGATCCCCATTGATCGTGAATCGCGATCGCGCTTGTCAAACCAGTGTAAAGTGGATAAGCAGAAGTTGCTAACTCAAAGCGTTGTCCGTTATCCTTCCATCCTGTAGGCTGTCCAGATGTCATTGTAATCCCTCGCCAACCGATAAAAGTAGGATGAAGACTATCCCTCACTTCAGGACGCACATATAAGCCCCCAACCCCTGCTGGACCACAAAACCACTTATGCCCCGTAAAAGCGTAGTAATCTGCTCCGATTTCCGTTAAATTTAAAGGTAGAGATCCCGCAGATTGGGCAGCATCCACAAGTACCTGCACCCCTTGATCATGACATACTTGAGTTATTGCTTGTAAAGGTAAAACCTGTCCCGTATTCCAGAGGAGATGAGAGAGAACTACTAAACGGGTTTGCGGTTGTAGATGTTTGGTAATTACCGCAGTAGGATCACCACTATTGAGAGTATCAAGGATGGGACAAGTAGAGAAAGTCACCCCAAAACGGCGACAAATCTCCTGTACCGCAGCGATAACTCCAGGGTGTTCGCAGTCCGTCATGAGGATGTGATCATTTTTCTGCCATTGGATACCCCAGAGGGCAATATTGCAGCCACTGGTGACGTTTTCAGTTAGGGTTATTGTCTCAATGGGAACATTTAATTGTTGCGCGATCGCGTTTCTCGTTTTCGCTGACTGTTCTTGTAGCCAACTATTCACCCGTGAGGAAAAAGGACCATGAACTTGAACATATTCATAAGCTTGGTTAATCGCCTCTAAAGCAGACCTCGGCATCGTCCCCTGTCCACCATAGTTAAAATAGGCTTTATGCCCTAAAGCAGGGAAATTGTCGCGATGTTGTTGCATAGAATGATTAATCTGCATTATTAATAGTTGAGATTTCAGAGTTTATAGTCAGTTTGTTCTGGACCTCCCCCGTATTAATACGAATAGACAAAGCAAGAGTCATCCCTTCACAATGATTAAAATCATCTAAAGCCATTTGCCTATCCAACGCCATATTCGCGATCGCGCTTTTTGGTTCTGGATAATCCTTTTGACCACGGGCATTCCGACCGCAGTTAAGCCTCTATTACATACCGTTTAGGAGGCAACTAGAAGCTTACTGATATTGTACATTAAAATTGGAATACACCTGATTCATACCGTCGCCAAAAGCGAGAGTCTTGTCAGGGTTTAAGATAAATGATTTATTATTCCCAGATTGCATGACAACTAAGCCTGATCCTTCTCAATTTAGTCCTGAACTAGATAATGGCAATCCTTCAGAAGAGCAATTAACTGCTGTCCATTCTTTCTTGGAAGATTCGCCCCTATCTACCCTGTCACGGTCGAACTATGTGCCTAAACCAACTTCCTATGTCGCGACAAAAGAAGATATTTCGATTATATGGCTCTTGTTAAGCGCGATCGCGATCACCATCGTTGGTTTACTTTTTAGTAATAACTGGGTCGGATTTACAGGAACAATTTTCGCTATGTTATTTTCCTTACGAGTAGTTCTTGAAGCGGTTAAAAATTGGTTGGCAAACACCTTTAGCACTCAAGAGGGAATTCGGCTTGTTGGTTTTGCTGGCTTTATTTTTGCCATTGGTAGCTTACTGAAATTCGTTGGTTTTTACCGTCGCTTTACGGAGCTACTTGCCAAAATTGAGTGGGATGAATTTGGTTCTTGGGCAGAATGGGTCGGGGCAGTAGGACAAATTTCGATTGCGATGGTCGCTGTTTATGTTGCTTGGCAACAGTATATTATTTCTCGCGACTTAACCATCCAACAAAACCGTATTACCCAACAACAAACCATTGATGCCTTCTTTCAAGGGGTTTCAGATTTAGCGTTGAACGATGAAGGACTCCTCGAAGACTGGCCCCAAGAACGCGCGATCGCGGAAGGAAGAACTGCTGCAATCCTCAGTAGTGTCGATGCAGAAGGGAAAGCAAAGATTTTGCGCTTTTTATCCCAATCGCGTTTCCTCACGCCTCTCAAGCGTGATCAGCACTTAGGGAGAGCAATTTTAAATGGTATGGGAGGCTATGTAGAAGATCGGGTTGGTGGAGTACGGGTGATTTTCCTGGGAATTATGTTAGCAGGGGCAAACTTAACACAGACAGACTTACGCTGGACAGACCTTAATGAAGCGAATATGGTTAGGGCTAACTTGAGTTTCTGTGATTTGGTGAGAGCTAACCTAGCCCGTACAATTTTGTATGAAGCTAACTTTACTGGTGCAGATCTTAAAGGAACACGCTTATTTTACGGTGTGTTAGAAACCGCTACCCCTCGTAGTCGTAGCCGTCGCCCCAATTATCAAACTGGAGAAGCTACAGGGGCAGTGATTGAAAAAGCAAATTTTACTCAAGTGCAACGCATGAGTGAAGAGCAACGTTACTATTGCTGTGCTTGGGGTGGCGAAAAAACGCGGACAACTATTCCTGGGGGATGTGAAGGGATTCCCAATAAGTTAGGACGATAGTTAAACTTAGGCAGCTTGATGTATGCGTAGTGGTAATGGACAGAACAAACTTACCATTAGTTTCAACTCATGGGGATAACGAGGTCTAGGGTCATTTACGAGCCAAACGGGAGGGACCATCATCGGGTCATATTCCGCGACGATATAAATTTTACCTGGTTCTTTTGATAGCTCAACGGGAGTTCCTTGAATATATTGTTGAGCTTCTTGTTGCTCGAACTCATCATCAAAAATCATGGTTTGCTTAAAATTGCTTTGATTATGTAACTATTGTTACATAAATAGTAGGCAAACGGTAAAATTTTATACAAAATTTATATTTGCTTATCGGTTTAATTAGTTTTACTTTCCAATCCCGTGAGATCAAATTTGTAGAGTATGCCTTTAGTCTGATGAAAAGTTGCCAGCAAAAGTGCAGATTCTTCGCAAGCAGCAACAATACCAATCTCTCCCTCAATAGGTAAGGTATAGTTGCCGAGAATATTACCCTCGTTATCAATTAGGGAAATTTGAGCTTGAGAATTAGCGAGGATATAGCCCCATTTCTGTGCTACAACCCAATGGGGTTCAAAGCTTAAGGGGAAACGCTTGACTTGAAATGGTTTGAGATTAATTATTAGCCCCTGCTGAGTTTTGCTTTCTAGGGCAAAAACTTGATAGGGTTCTTTTCCCAAAGTAAGATGACTAATTGCGCTTGGTAACTTGAA
>JBBQDV010000233.1:0-4535 GCA_038320005.1 Cyanophyceae cyanobacterium | reverse complement strand
AATTGTGTAATCGCGGTATAGAAACTTATCCAGGGACTCTGGAAAAGCAAGAAATTGGCTCTCAAGTCGGGCTGTCGGGGAACATGGTTCTAGACAAGTGGCGTAGGGGAGCAATGCCTAATAGCGATATTGGGAAGCCCGTATCGTAATCTTTGATTCGATGTCGGGAGGATGTCACAGCAGAGTAGCTACTAGGGTTTTCTGACAAAAATCTTCTTGTTCCTCTTAACGGGTAAAATAGAACAGATTTAGATTCTAGGAGAGACAGGACACAGTGAAAATTTTGGTAGTGGGTAATGGGGGACGGGAACACGCGATCGCGTGGAAATTGCTACAATCTTCTCAAGTTAAACAGGTACTCTGCACCCCTGGTAATGGTGGAACAGCAAACCTCACTGGTTGCCAAAATTATCCCCTCAAAGTTGAAGATTTAGCAGGTATTACCGAACTGGCGCGGAAAGAAAAGGTTGATTTAGTGGTTGTCGGACCCGAAATGCCTTTATCTCTTGGTCTAACAGACCACCTACATCAATTTAATATTCCTATCTTTGGTCCAACGCAAGCAGGGGCGCAAATCGAAGCCAGTAAAGCTTGGGCGAAGCAGTTGATGGTAGAAGCAGGCGTTCCCACCGCAGCTTCAGAAGTTTTTAAAAACCCTGAGAAAGCTAAGAAATATATTACTCAACAGGGCGCACCCATTGTTATTAAAGCGGATGGATTAGCAGCAGGGAAGGGGGTAATTGTAGCGATGACTTTAGAAGAAGCCCTAGAAGCAGTGGATAGCTTATTCGCTAGTGGCTTTGATACTTTAATAGTTGAAGAATTTCTCACGGGACAAGAGGTGTCTGTGCTTGCCCTCACAGACGGAAAAACGATTCGACCCCTCCTCCCTGCCCAAGACCATAAACAGGTGGGAGAAGGGGACACAGGGGCTAATACAGGGGGAATGGGAGCGTATGCCCCCACACCAATTGCAACTGCTGAGATTATGGCGCAGGTACAAAGGTCTGTATTAGAACCAACTCTCAAGATTTTACAACAGCGCAATATTGACTATCGTGGCGTTCTCTATGCAGGGCTAATGATTTCACCCATAGGGGAATTAAAGGTTTTAGAATTTAACTGTCGTTTTGGTGATCCTGAAACCCAAGCGGTGTTACCTTTACTGGAAACTCCCTTAGAAGATTTAATGTTAGCTTGCGCTCAACAAACCCTTGCTGATTGTCTTCCAATACAATGGAAGTCAGGAAGCGCAGTCTGTGTGGTTCTCGCTGCTGGGGGTTATCCAGGGAAGTATGAGAAGGGCAATGAGATTACAGGAATTGCAGACGCTTCCGCGAAAGGGGCTGTGGTTTTCCATGCTGGTACTCAACAAGGTGAAACCCTGGTGACTGATGGGGGACGGGTTTTAGGGGTTACTGCGGTGGGAGAGGACTTTGAAAGCGCGATCGCGATCGTTTATGATGCAGTAAATTGCATCCACTTTACCAACCTTTACTATCGTCGTGATATCGGTCATCGCCTAAAAGCCGTAAACAACTAACAAAAAGTTTAGTATTTGTGTTACAAATTATATAAAGAATTATTACAGAATTGCCTTGCTGGATTTTATTAGCACAATCCGAGAAATAATCTATCGTTGGTGGTCAGAATTTACCCTCCAGACGCGACTCATGGCAGTGGCGACCCTAGTTGTTTCCCTCGTCATGAGTGGCTTAACCTTTTGGGCAGTTAACACCATCCAGCAAGATGCCCGTGTCAACGATACTCGCTTTGGTCGCGACCTCGGTTTATTAATCGCAGCTAATGTTTCTCCCCTCATTGGGGAAAATGATCTGACCGCCGTTGCCCGTTTCTCCAGTCGCTTCTACAGTAATACTTCTAGCGTTCGCTACATCTTATATGCAGATGAAGACGGCAAAATATTTTTCGGAATTCCCTTCGCCGAAGCGGAAGAAAATAACTCTCTAACCCTACAAAGACGCATCCAACTTCCTGAAAACTATAATAGTGCCTCAGAAGATTTAATGGTGCGACAACACACTACCCCTGATGGTGAAGTTACCGATGTATTTGTTCCCCTTAACTATGAAGATGAATATTTAGGAGTCCTCGCCGTTGGCATTAATCCCAATCCTACTGTTGTTGTCTCCTCTAACTTAACTCGCGATGTGACTATTGCCGTCTTCGTCTCAATTTGGGCAATGGTAATCTTAGGGGCAGTATTTAATGCCTTAACCATTACTAAACCGATTAAAGAACTCCTTACTGGTGTGCAAAATATTGCTGCGGGTAACTTTAAACAAAGGGTTGACCTCCCTCTAGGGGGTGAACTTGGAGAATTGATCTACAGCTTCAATGAAATGGCAGAACGTCTTGAACGCTATGAAGAACAAAACATTGAAGAACTGACCTCAGAAAAAGCTAAACTAGAAACCCTTGTTTCCACCATTGCGGATGGCGCAGTCTTACTCGATACCGACCTCAGTGTTATTCTCGCTAACCCCACCGCCCAAAGGATCTTAAACTGGGAAGCAAAGAATGTAATCGGAGAAAATGCCCTTCATCACCTTCCAGCAGCCGTTACCATGGAACTGACAAAACCCCTATATGAAATGTTAGCGGGGGAAAATCCTGCTTCTAGCCATGTTGAGACAAACCAAGGCGATAAAGAAGGACGAGAGTTTCGCATTACTTTAACAGAACCAGTAAAACGCAGTGTTCGCATCCATCTAACCAGAGTTTTAGACCAAGCAAAAGAGAATATCAAAGGTATCGCTATGACCGTACAGGATATTACTCGCGAGGTTGAGTTAAACGAAGCTAAAGGTCAGTTTATCAGTAATGTCTCCCACGAATTGCGAACTCCCTTATTCAATATCAAATCTTTTATTGAAACCTTGTATGAATATGGAGATGACCTTACTGAAGCAGAACGAAGAGAATTTCTTGATACAACCAATAAAGAGACAGACCGTCTCACGCGCTTAGTTAACGACGTTTTAGACCTCTCTCGCCTCGAATCTCACAAAACTTATAAACTCACTGCTGTCGATGTCGAACAACCCATTGAACAGACGATGCGGACTTATCAACTCAATGCCAAAGATAAAGAAATTGAGTTGGCGATGGAAATCGAACCAAATTTACCGTCAGTTTTGGGGCATTATGATTTATTAGTCCAAATCTGCGCCAATTTAGTGGGTAATGCGTTGAAATTCACAGAAGCAGGAGGTAGAGTAACTATCCGCGCCCATAAATTAACGACAGAAGACCATAATCAACCTCTAGAAAAAGTACGCATCGAAATTTCTGACACTGGAATTGGCGTTGATACAGAAGATCAAAAAGCAATTTTTGACCGCTTCTTTCGGGTAGAAAATCGGGTTCATACCTTAGAAGGAACAGGCTTAGGACTTTCTATCGTTAGAAATAGCTTAGAGAAACACAACACTGCGATTAATTTAGTCAGTGAAGTCGGAATTGGCACAACATTTTGGTTTGACCTAATTGTTGATAACGAACTTATCTTGATAACTCCGACTCTAGATGGGTCACATCAGGATAAACTTTTTCAATCTCCTCAAAACAAAAAGAAGCTTATTTTCTGAATTAGTTATTAATTCCAATTACCGATTAACGATATTCAGGATTTTCAAAATTCCACCTGCTTCCGTCATCCCAGGCTGTCCTGGAATTGCCATAGGAAGGGTAACCACCCGCTTCTTTCAAGATTTTTGCCAGGTGCAAAAGGTTGTAGGTCATAAAAGTAGTATTCCGGTTAGTGAACTCTGAATCATAACCTACCGGCGGTTCTATTTTTTCTCCATCCCAATTAGTATCTCCATAACTCGGTCCAGGTCCAACCGCACCAATCCATCCGGCATCAGCCTGCGGCGGAATGCTATACCCTAAATGTTGAAGTGCATAAAGCATTCCCATAGCACAATGCTTTACTCCATCTTCATTTCCGGTGATTATGCAACCACCAACTTTTCCGTAATATACATATTGACCTTTGTCGTTTTGATATCCACTCATGGCATATAAACGCTCAATTAACTTTGAGGCGACAGAAGAACGCTCTCCCAGCCAAATGGGAGTACCTATTACCAGAATATCTGCGGTAATTATTTTTTTGTAGAGTTTTGGCCAGTCATCTTGCGATTCGCCTTCTTTGGTCATATCGGGTTGGATTCCTACCGGTACATCAAAATCTGTTAAACGTATGATTTCAACTTCCACCCTTTCAGATTCCATAATCTTAACCGAAACGTCCATTAAATCACGAGTGTGACTTTTTGCGGGAGATTTCTTTAAAGTGCAGTTTACGTAGACGGCCTCTAAGCCAGAGAAGTTTTTTTTCATATTGATTGGTATAATTATTCTTTTTATTAGGTCGAAGCAAATCAGTATTTATTACATTCAAAGGATTTAGACTAACTATACAGTAGAAAAAAGCCTTTTAAAAAAATCAGAGCAGTAAGGCATTAATGGCGTAATATCTTAATATCATTTAAACTCACTTGAGGGAA
>JBBQDV010000232.1:0-4554 GCA_038320005.1 Cyanophyceae cyanobacterium | reverse complement strand
GTCTCTAACAAACAAACTTTGCAGCAATGCAACTACGGTAGGGCATACCGAAAGTTAACGCTTGGGGAGAGAACCACCTCTGGCTTAGATACCGCAAGGAGTCTAAGTTAAGTGGACTCGCTGAACCAAGAATCCTCGTACCTTTAGGTCGAGGAGTGTCAACAGCGCATCCTCCACTATATCGAGCAAGTTACGGAAGATTCTCTCACTGGAACTTGGTTGAAACTTTTCTATGACCGTTGTGAATATATGATTGATCTGAGCCGAATCAGTAGTTTTGCTTATGGTCAGACTGGTAAATTAACCTTCTGGTTATCAAGCAGTCAAACTCCCATTGTTGTAACTCCTCAAGGAAATCCAGAAGAATACGAGAAAATTTTGCAGTTTGTCTATAAACAAACAGGTTTTTCTCTTCAACATTCAACCATCGAGAAAGGTTAGATTTCCTTAATTGCTCAATCGTAAATAAATCCCATAGCTTAATGCTGATATCGCTTAATCATTATTTGTATATATCGCTTCCATTTGACAAAATCATCTTCGTTGGGTTCACTTTTTTGCCAAGCTTCAAGGGTAAATAAATTTTTCTGCCATTTTTCTAAAGAAGGATAAAGAGCGAGGGAAATTCCTAATCGAGAAAATAGAGGAACAGTTGCTCCAACGACTATATCCGCTAAATTAAGCTTACTTCCACCAAAATAAAGCTCTTTTTCCAGTTGTACTTCTAGAAACTGTAATACTGTGTCTAATTCCGTTCTGAGTTTTCCTGTTAAGGGTACAATTTCCGTATTGGCTACTTGCAGTAATTTGGGCATGAGTTCATTTACTGTTACCATCTGTACCATCCTCATTTTCCCTAATTCCCTTGCAGATTGCGGTGCTAAAAAGATACTTGGGTAAGCATATTCTAAATAATCCAAAATTGCCAAAGATTCAATTAATCGCAAACCATCATCGACAATCACAGGAACATGATGAAATGGGTTTAAAGCAAGAAATTCAGACTTATTTTGTTCTCCTCGTAAATCCACTATTACTGGTGTAAAGGGAATTTCTTTTTCTAGTAAAGCAAGCCAAACCCGACGAGCAATAGGAGAAAGAGGATGATAATAGAAAGTTAGCATTGTTTGTTAAAAAGAGACCGTTATTGATAAATTAACTCTTCGATTCAACCTAAAGTTTTTTGTAGTCCCACAGTCCGCGATAAACTTGAAGAACTAGAATCTTGCTATATTATCCTAAAGCGGAGCAGATTTCATCACTACTGCTTCATAGCGAATAACACCATCATCTTCACTATCAATACAACGAGCAGCACCTAATGATAGATCAAGAGTACGGGGCTGAATATAAGGACCGCGATCATTGACTCGTACAATTACCCGACTTTGATTTTCCAGATTAGTCACTTTCAAAAAAGTATTTAAAGGTAAGGTCGGGTGTGCTGCGGTCATTTCATGCATATTATAGGTTTCTCCATTGGCGGTTAAGCGACCATGAAAATAAGACCCATACCAAGAAGCTAAACCCCCAATTTCTTCACCAGTCTCCACTAACTGAAACATCTCTTGTTGGGCTTCCACTAAATCCAAGGGAGAAGCATCTAAAGCAACACGGATATTATTAATCCATTTAATTGCTGTAAGCTGTAAATCATCATCAGGATTCGTTTGAAAAGTTGTATCCAGGGTAAAGAGAACTTTTCCATCAAGTTGAGCAGAAGGTTTTCCCTCGATGATGACGGGTTGAATATTTTCTGCGTCTATAGTTTCGTAATCTAGAACAGAACGGAGTTGTTGCGCAAACTGATGAGCTTGATTACGGCTAGAAACTTGGGCTACTAAATGTTTATTGACCCAAATTTGATATTCTGCTGCTGAGTTTGGTTTAATTTCAGGTCGAGGGGAATCCCAAAAATTAAAACTCATTTCCTGATACTCTTGGGTGGAGATAGGATAACTACTGACTCGCACAATAGAATCTGGAATTTCTCTGGTAACTTCTTCCGCATCGACAAAAGGATAAGAAACAACCTGGAAAAGTTTTTGAGAAAATCCCATTTCTTCGCTAGATTCAGCTAAGTTTTGCCATTTTATTGGTTCATGATGAGCCGTGGGAATAATAGCAGGAGTGACGTTATTAGAGTCAAACTGGGGAACACAACTAGAGGTCTTAATCGTATCACGCCAAATGACAGCTTGTCGCCAAGCTTGAGTCGTTTTAACAGCAAATTCAGAGAGTCCTCTTTTCGCTTCTAGTTTTGATTTTGACTTAGCTTTATTTTGTTTGAAAGGAAACCAACTGCTGTTAGTTAAAGCTATGATCGGAAGTTGAGAGGAGGGGATAGGGGAAACTACGTTGACACGGAAGTTATTCAGGGAAATTGGTAACTTCAAGTTATCTAAACCAGAAGTTAAGAGAATACTTATCCAAGATGCTACCCAAGCAAGTTTAAAAATTGGCATAAAATAAAAAAAAGTTAATAGATGCTGGATACTGGTTTAAGCTAAACAGTTAACCATTTTACAATACATTACTTATAATGGCTCTGTCTCAGGATTGATCCTAGTCGAGGCTTTCGCGTTAAGATAATAGCATTTCCTTATGGGGATCAGAAAGATTACTTAGTTTGTTAACTATAAAAACCTGATGGATCAACCTATTTTTTATATTGTCGATGTCTTTGCTCAGAGTAAATATACGGGTAATCCTCTTGCTGTCGTGACTAATGCTGAGGAATTTTCTTCAGATAAAATGCAAGAAATTGCCCAGGAAATGAACTATTCTGAAACGACCTTCATTACTTCATCTCAAAAGCATTCTGGGGGTTATGATGTTCGCATTTTTACCCCCAAAGAGGAATTGCCTTTTGCAGGACACCCTACTTTGGGAACAGCTTACGTCCTACAAACCGAAATACAAAAACAGTTTACTAAAGAGATCTGTCTAAATCTAAAAGTGGGTCAGATTCAGGTAACTTGGGAAACAACAAGTGAGGGGAGAGAAATACTTTGGATGCGACAGAATTCGCCAGTGTTCTCTCAGCAGTTCTCAGCTTCTGTTTTAGCCGAAATATTAAATATTGAAGTCGATAGTATTGATTCTCGCTTTCCCATTCAAGAAGTCTCGACAGGGATTCCTTTTATTATTGTGCCGTTAAAAACTCTCGCAGATCTCAAAGCCTGTAAGGTTAATTTGGAGAAGTATTATCAGTTAATTCAAGACACCAATGCTAAAGCGATATTAGTATTTTCACCAGAAGGCTATCTTTCTGAGAGTGAGTTGAGTGTGCGTATGTTCGCTGATGCTTTAGGAATCCCCGAAGACCCCGCTACAGGAAGCGCGAATGGTTGTTTAGCAGGGTATTTAGCAAAATATCAGTATTTTGGTAAACCTGAGCTGGATATTCAAGTAGATCAAGGTTATGAGATTAACCGCCCTTCTATTCTCTTTCTGAAAGCATCTCAAGGGGGAGATAATATTTCTGTTCAAGTGGGGGGTCAAGTTGTCATGGTAGCGAAGGGAGAGTTATTTTAATTTGGAACTTATCAGAGTTAATTTTTGTCTTGAATTAAAGCCTTAAGGAAACTATTATGACCAAAAAGAAAAACAGTATAATTCTATTGCTCTGTAGCAGTATTTTAGTGTTGACTGCTGGTATCGTCGAAGCAAAACCGCCAGGTCATGCACCCGCTCATGGTTATCGCTGTCGCCACGAGAATGATTGTAGCCATTTCCAAAGGGGGAATAACCCAGGTCAAAGAGGGAATAATCCAGGTCGAAGGGGTAATAATACTGAGAGAAGAGAAAACGATCGCGCTCAAGAGAGTATTCTGAGATCGGGTACTCGATTAGAAGCTAGGTATCTAGATTCCAATACCCTAGTTTTCCACCGTAACGAAACCATCGCAGCAACATTAAGGATTGAACGCAATATCAACGATTCTAATAATCGCACTATTATTCCTCAAGGGTCGCAAGTTAGAGGAGATTTTCGTCAGCAAAATGGAGAGGTTCGTTTTGTTGCTCATACCCTGGAAATTTCTAACCAGGAGGTTTATAGTTTAAATGCAACTTCAGATGTTATTCAAAATGATCGCCGTTTTGCTTCCGAGGACTTCTTAACTGCGGGTGTAAGCGAAGCAGCAAGAATTTTAGTTGATTCTAATTCTAATCGTCGTGGTAGTTCCCCAGAAGTAATTACCGTCAAAGCAGGTAGCAGAATTGATTTAAGATTGAGTTCTGATTTAAGGATTAATAAGTGACATCCTCCCGACTCTGAATCAAAGATTACAGAGCGGGTTTCTAATCATCGCTGATTAGCTTTCCTACTTCCACGGGGAAGGCTAGTACCGTCGTTGCTGACAGTACCCCGCTTTATACTTCCGACCTCGGTAGGCAGTACCACCCTCCGTCCAAGGGTTACATTTAATCCTTTTTGTTCTACAACCATCGCAGCAGCTACATCTCTATTGGCAGTAAAACCACATTCAGGGCAACAGTGAACTCTTTCACTTAATTTTTTCTTACCCGTAATAGTTCCACAATTAGGGC
>JBBQDV010000231.1:0-4555 GCA_038320005.1 Cyanophyceae cyanobacterium | reverse complement strand
CTTTATAGTAAGTACGGTCGGGCAGATCGGAACAATGCTCGTTGAGGGTAAAGGGATCGGGGAAAATATTTGGATTAAGTTCCGTATTTTCTAGACTCTCCCGTTGAAGCGAGAATCTCCGCTCCTTTAGGACGGAGAGTGCCAATGGAGTAACTAATTTATATTTCTCTATAATTAGAGTAAGGTTACACTGATAGCCAGAGTGGGAAAGCTAGAACAAGTTTTAAAGTAGGAGTCATCTAGTTCAATGGACTATTTAGATCAAATCTGGGAAAAACTAAGAGAATGGGCGCAAAAGATTACAGAAGCCCTATTAGGACCAGAGACGCAATCTCAACCTGAATTAATTCCTATTCCAGTTGATGATCGTCAACGTCGTCAACATTAATTGAAATTCTCAACCTATGGCTTTAAGCCAAGTTAAGATTAAAGTTTTACATGGTCCTAATCTTAATCTACTAGGACAACGCGAACCTGGCGTTTACGGAAAAATTAGTCTTGCTGAAATTAATTCTTTCTTAGAAAAGGAGGGAGAAAAACTGCAAGCTAAAATTAGCTGTTTACAGTCTAATCATGAAGGTGTGTTAATAGACGCGATTCATGATTGTCTTGATAAATATCAAGGAATTATTATTAATGCTGGAGCTTATACTCATACGAGTGTGGCAATTAGGGACGCTCTAGCTGCGGTTAAAGTACCGACGGTAGAAGTTCACCTTAGCAATATTTATCAACGGGAAAATTTTCGTCATTATTCCTATATCGCACCCATCGCAATTGGACAAATTAGCGGATTTGGGGCGGATAGTTACAGGCTGGGGTTACAGGCTTTAGTTACTCACTTGAGGGAGAGGGAGTGAGGGAAGAAAGTTATACGACAGTTGTTGAAAAAAACTTTAAGTTTAATGGAATCACCCCATCAATCTCAACTCTAAACTGTTGAAACCTAAACTCACCCCCCAACCCCCTCTCCTAGTAGAAAAGGGGGTTTTTAGTTTAGGCAAAAGTAGCTTGAATAATCATATCGTTGTAATCATTATCACCACCGTTCGGTAAGTCTTCAAAGCCAAAGGTATTGTCAGCTAAGAGACGAATATGGTCATGAGCATCGCTATTAGCGCCCAGGTAAGGGAAGTAAACCTCACCGTTGCTAATATTGCCGTCTGTAAACCGCGCTAGGTTAGCTTGAATCAATTGACCAAACTCATTCACGTTACCACTAGGAATATCGGAACTAAAGTTTGCCAAGATAAAGGGAGCGAGTAAACTACCTCCTTGCAATTGTTGTGCGGGGATATTTGTTTCGGTTTGGTTGCCAACAACGCCAATATTGGCAACTAGGCGGTCTGCTGCTGCACCTAAATACGCACTTTGGTCGAGGTTAGCACTGTTAGGATTTAACTCATCAATTGAACCTTGGGCATTATCTACTCGATAGAATCCAATTAAGTTGTCAAAACGAGCTTCTCGATAAGCAGTAAACTCGATATCCACATCTCCAGCTAATTCTCGCAAGTCTAGACCCTGAAAGTTACCCAGATCATTATTCCCTTGAACTGGTTGGGCTGTAGTACTGACATTGAAGATGAGATCATCAAAATCGTTATCTCCTTGAGAGCCAGGTTTGTCTTCCCAAGCTATTTGGAAGCTTGATTCATCGTTTTCCTCAAATCGGATGAACTGTTCTGAATTGGAAATTGTGCCGAAGAAAACATTAGGAACAGAATCTCCACTCTCTAAAGCATCCAGTGCTAATTTGGTAGTACTATTTTGTACTAAATAGAAACTGAATGATTGATCCACTAGGTTCGCGCCAGCAAAAATGCGATTAAGAGCAGATTGGTCAAAACCATTGGGAGGAGTTGGCAGGGCTGAGAAAATAGCTTCCGATTGTGCTAGAGCAGCTTCTAGATAACTTTGACCATCTTCGGGAGTCAATTCTCCAATAGAGCCATTATCGTCATCAACGAAAAATAGACCGACTTCATTGGTAAAACCGACTTCACTACTCTCAATGTTAAATAGAAGATTGATATCGTCTCCTAAATTATCAAAGCGGAAGACATTGCGCCCTCTTCGTGCTGAGTCTTGGTTAATCAGTTCAATGGTGATTTCCCCAGTTGCAGTTTTTCCTGCTGTATCAGTGGCTGTAACACTGAGATTAAAGACAGGATCATCATCTCCAAAGATTTCAAAGTCAAGGTCGTTGCGGTCAGCAACAAAAATTTCACCTTGATCATTAATTCGGAAAGCGGGGATACCATCACCATCAAGATCCAAATTACCTGATGCGATCGCGAAAGTTAAACCCTCGCCCAGGGGATCTGTCACATTTACTGTCCCAACTCGAATACCAGTTGGTCGATTCTCAGGAACAACAAAGCGTCTGTTTTCTATAACTGGGTCTGTTGGGTCTGTTGGGTCTGTTGGGTCTGTTGGGTCTATGTTTTGAATCTGAGCAAAGTTAGCTTTAATTTCATAAAGAGTAGTTGTCCCACTAACTTCATTCGCAACGGCGAGTAAGGGAATTCCGTTAGGACTCTCATCAGCACTAATAAACTCTAGACCTTCTGGGCTAATATCATCAGGGTGAGTGATGTAATCAACAAATTCTGCATTTGCTGGAGCAGTAACATCATAGATCATGATGCCCCCTGTGCGTTCTAAGCCGATGAAAGCAAAAACGCGATCGCGAATTTGTCCAGTAACAACACTTTCGGGTTCAGGTCCTTTATCATCACTACGTTGGTCAAATGTATCTGGTGAACCGTTAGAGTTGAACAGTTCAGGAACTAAGGTTGCGGTAATGCGCTCAAAGTCATCCCCACTATCAAAGATGATTTGACCTTCAGAGTCCAAAATGGAGAAAGAACGTCCACCAAAGGCGTAGAGTTCATCATAGGCGACTGTTCCCATCACCTGTCCGCGAATCTCGCCTCCGCCAAAAGCATTGGTATGAACGTTGAGATAGAGAGGGATATCTTGATCAGGTTCAGCACTTTCCAAGCCATTAACAAAATCACTTAAAGAGGTTTCACCATCAGGGGTTTCATCTTGATCCCAAACACCGTTGATAATCCCACCATTTTCAGTAAGGATAATTTCTAAGTCATCGTCTTCGAGACCGTTAAGGGTGTCAATAATATTAAAGACAACTGGACCATTTTCGCCTCGTATCCCATTGTGGAAGTGAACGCGAGTGACATCATCTAAGGTATCTGCGGTTTGGGGAGTACCAAGCAATGACCCCACATCTAAACCAACAACCTCGATGGTATAACTGAATTGATCTCCTTGTCGATTGAGCTTGAGAACGGCACTACCACTGGCTTGGGTTTCGACAGGAGGAACTTCTTGATCTCCAGTTAACTGGGAAACAAATACAGAATCTTCGCCAATACCCAGGGTATTTGTAACCTTCAGACGACCTAAGTTTTCGTCTTGCTGGAGTTCGCGGAAGTTCGGGAAGGCTTCGGGGTCGAGAACTAAGTCACGGACTCGCACTTCTTCACTAAAACCATCATAGTCGCGAGCATCTCCTTCATTCGCGATCGCGTAAAATGTTTCCCCTGCAATTTCAAAAGCACTAATTCCATCAGGCTGGAGTAAGCCGAAAAGAGGGAAGTTACCTAGATTAATTCCACCATCTTGATCGCTTGCGTCTAAGGTTATACCCTGAGAATAATTTTTGGGGGGTAAAGGTCGAATTTCTGTAATCGTTGCGGATGCGATATCTAGAATCGCGATCGCGTTATTTTCTTGTAGAGTTATAAAGGCTTGAGAACCATCAGGAGAAATAGCAATATTTTCTGGTTCTAAATCTTGCGCTACTGTTGCGTTTGGACCAAAAATCCTTACCCCTGAAGCAATTAGTTCCTCCCGTCGGTCATTGAAGCTTTCAAAACCAACATTAGTAACCGCAGGGCTAATTCCCTCTTCAGTGCGATTAACTTCAATAATACTAACCGAACCAACTGGATCAACGGTGTAAGCATCATTGGGTTCACCCTCATTTGCCACCAGGACTTTACTACCATCGGGGGTAAAGATCAACATATCTGGAAGTGCGCCAACTGTAACCGCAGCAAGTTGACTGAGAGTTTCTGCATCGTAGAAAAAGACTTGACCATCCTGTTGTGGATCAACATTTTCTACGGCGACCGCTACTAAGCCATCGTTAACAGCGACACTATTAACACCCCCAGGTAAATCAATCCGTTCTACAAAAGTGGGGTTTGCTGGATCACTAATATCAAGAACTTCGATCTGTTGCGAGTTACTATTAGTTACAAATAAACGTTGAGTATTGCTGTCAAAAACAACAATTTCTGCAACTTCATTGTCTCCTGTCCCAACATTTACACGGGCTAAAGGGATGAGAGAAATACTTTCTGAACCGACAGGCGCAGGGGGGCTAATTCCTGGATCAACTTCGGGAGAAACATCAAGAGAAATAGAAGTTCCCTCTGTAACAATCAACACGTTATCTGCTGTTAGTTGTGATGTCTCAATGCCTCTAATTAAAGCAATTTCTTGCTCATTGTAGCTAATTAAA